>DASWIC010000023.1:0-3877 GCA_036397875.1 Burkholderiales bacterium | reverse complement strand
CACGCCGTGTCGCGGCTGCGGCCCTTGTATACGACGGCCTGGCGGAAGACGCCCTCGAACGAGAATCCGAGCCGCCGCGCGGCGGCGCGCGAGGCGGCGTTCAGCGCATCGCACTTCCACTCGTAGCGCCGGTAGCCGAGCCCGAAGACGCGCTGCATCATGAGGTACATCGCCTCGGTCGCGGCGCGGCTGCGCTGGAGGAGTGGCGAGTAATTGATGTGGCCCACCTCGATCACGCCGTTCCGGGTATCGATGCGCATGTAGCTCGCGACGCCGGCCGCCTGGTGCGTGGCGCCGTCGATGATGGTGTAAAACAGCGGATCCTCACCCAGGCAGGAGGATTCCAGCCACTGCCGGTAGGCCGCGAGCGTCGCGAAGGGGCCCGCGAGGAGGTAGGTGAAATTGCGGCCGCCCGGATCGAGCGAGTTCGCGCGGAATAGCTCCTCCGCGTGGCGCGCCGGGTCGATGGGCTCGATGCGGCAGTAGCGGCCCGCCATCGCCGTCCGCGGCGGACGCGGCGGTTCTTTCCAGCCCGGAAGGGGGAAGCCGATCGGCTGACCGAGCCCGTTGTCGCCGGCGCTCATGAGCCGCTCAGGACGGGAGCGGCGCAGGCATCTCGAACCACGTTGCCCGCGCGCAGGCGCGGCATTCCCCCGATTCCGTAAAAAGCGCCGTGCCCGTGAAGTGGCGGCGCTCGTCGCGGGCGAGCTCCCAGCCGACGATGATGCAGCGCTCGCCGACGTAGACCGCGCTGCGCAGCGACGCCGCCATCTCGCCCAGCAGCACGGGCGTCTTGTCCGGGAAGTCGAAGGAAAAGGCGCCGGGACAATCGAGCGCGGACCAGACGAACTCGGTGCGCACGCGTCCTTTCCCGTCGCCGAGCGAGGCATCGGGGACCCACGTGCAGGCGACGATGCCACTGCGCAGCGGCCCGGCGAAGATGCGCAGCCCGTCGCCGGCCGCCCGCTCCGGTCCGCAAACGAAACACCCCGGGAATGGATGGGAGCGAAACCCGCGGTACGACCGCGACGCAGCCTCCGCTTCCGCGAAGGTCGGCGGCGCGGGAATGTCGAGCGACATCACGGCGGGCCGCGCCCGTGCGACGACGGTCGCGCCCTGGACCAGCTCGAAGCTTGATCCCGATTCCGTGACCTGCATCTCGGCGTCGAGCGGCGGGGGGACCTCCAGCCGCACCAGCGAGGACCCGGATACATAACGCGCGAGCCGGCCGCAGACGTATCCCCCGTGGCCCGAATCGGGTGGCCCGCAGAACCGCCGCTCGATCCGGAACGTCCGGGGCAGGGTCCTCGATTCGGAAGGCCTGTCGGTCACGCGGTCACCCATCATCGGTCACAGGTCGCGGCTCTTAGAGTTTTTGCTGCTGCTGTTCCGTGGCGAGCGCCGCAATCACGCGCTGGCGCTTGAGCTCGATCTCCTTTGCGAAGCCGGGGTAGCGCTGCTCGACGAAGCCGGTGGCGAGCCCGATCTTGAGCAGCGCGACGGCGAGACAGGCGGAAAGGTCGTCGAGCTCGGGGCTCTTCCGGGCGAGCTGCATCGCCTCGCACGTTTCATCGCATAACTGCTGCAGTGCTTCAATCGTTTCTTGATCGAACAGGGTCTTCATGTCCGTGATGGGCAATTCGAGATGACGCCGTGGTAGTCGTCCAGTATCGAGATGATCACCGGCGCAGTTTAGCAAACTGAAGGATGAGCCGTATCGCCTGCCCATCTTGTGTCACAATCGCGTCCGGACCGGCAAGGGAGGGCACCGTGGAGCTTGGATTAAAGGGAAAAGTGGTGGCGATCACCGGCGGCAGCGAAGGCATTGGACGCGCGACGGCGATGCGTTTCGGACAGGAGGGGGCGCGAGTGGCGATTTGCGCGCGGCGCGCCGACGTCATGGAGGGCGCGGCGGAGGCGATCCGCAAGGCGACGGGAGCCGAGGTCATGACGGTGGTGGCGGACGCCGCCCAGCCGGAGGACATGCCGCGCTTCATCGAGGAGACGGTGCGGCGCTACGGGCGCATCGACGCGGTCGTGAACAATGCCGGCGGCACCGGGCAGCGGCCGTTCGATGGGGTGGACGACAAGGCGTGGCAGAACGACATCGACATCAAGGTGTTCGCGCAGATCCGCACCGTGCGCGCGGCGATCCCGCACATGAAGCGGCAGGGCGGGGGCCGCATCATCAACCTCAACATGGTCGGCGCCAAGCAGCCGTTCGCGGGGTCGTTTCCGACCACGATCTCGCGCGCCGCGGGGCTCGCGCTCACCAAGGCGCTGTCGAAGGAGCTCGCGCCGCTGAACATCCTGGTGAACGCGGTCGCGGTCGGCAAGATCAAGTCGATGCAGCAGGAGCGCAACGCGGCGCGCGACAAGATGAGCATCGCCGACTTCTACAGCAAGGTCGGCAAGACGGTGCCGCTGGGCCGGATGGGCGAGGCCGAGGAGGTCGCGAACGTGATCGCGTTCCTCGCGTCCGACGCCGCGAGCTACGTGACGGGGTGCTGCATCAACGTCGACGGCGGCTTGTCGGGAGTGCTGTAGCCCAGGGCCGAACCGCCAAGGCGCCAAAGGGCATCGAGCGATGACCCTCCTCCCCCCTTGAGGGGGAAGGAATTGTTTTTCTGCGAGTCTTCCTCACGTGGAAGGAACTCGGATGTTGAATGCCGTTTGGCGGTTCAAATCTTGCAAAGAATCTCAGCGCCCCTGGCGAGCGTTTCCTCCGACTTCGCGAAGCAGAAGCGCAGCACCTTGTGGTCCGGCGGCTTGCGGTAGAACACCGAGACCGGGATCGACGCGATGCCGCGCTCCTTGGTGAGGCGGATGGCGAGATCCATGTCGCGCTCGTTGCTGATTGCGTCGTAGGCGAGATTCTGGAAGAAGGTGCCGCGCGAGGGCAGGGGCTTGAAGCGCGACGCCTGCACGCCCTGGAGGAAGAAGTCGCGCTTCTTCTGGTAGAACGCCGCGAGCGAGAGATACGCCTCCTGGTTCTCCAGGTATTCGGCGAGCGCGTACTGGAGCGGCCCGTTGGTGACGAACACGTTGAACTGGTGCACTTTCCGGAATTCGCCCGTCAATTCTTTCGGCGCGAGCACGTAGCCCATCTTCCAGCCGGTGACGTGGTAGGTCTTGCCGAACGAGGACACGACGAAGCTCCTCTCGGCGAGCCCGGGGAAGCGCGCGACGCTCTGGTGCCGGTGGCCGTCGAACACGATGTGCTCGTAGACCTCGTCGCTCACGACCACGATGTCGGTGCTGCGGAGCATCCCTTCCAGCATCCGCATGTCCTCGCCCGAGAACACGCTCGCCGTGGGATTGTTGGGGGTGTTGATGAGGATCATGCGCGTTTTCGGCGTGATCGCCTGCTGCACCCGCTGCCAGTCGATGCTGTAGTCGGGGTAGCGCAGCTGGACGAAGACCGGGACGCCGCCGTTCACCTCGATCGAGGGCACGTAGCTGTCGTAGGCGGGCTCAAACAGGATCACTTCGTCGCCGGGCCGAACCATCGTCGCGATTGCGGTGAAAATGCCGTAGGTGGCGCCCGGCGTCACCGTCACCTCGTGCTCGGGATCGTATCTCGCGCCGTAAAGCGCCTCGACCTTCTCCGCGATGCGCTCGCGCAGCCGCATGACGCCGGCCATCGGCGGGTACTGGTTCAACCCGGCGTTGAAGTACTTCGTGACCAGGGCGAGCAGCTCCTTTGCGCAATCGAAGTCGGGAAAACCCTGCGACAGGTTGATCGCGTTGTGCTCCTGCGCGAGACGCGACATCACGGTGAAGATCGTGGTGCCGACGTGGGGCAGCTTGGACGCGATCGGGCGCGGGAACGAGGGCATGGCGGCGGGCGGGAATTCGAGGCGGTATTCTAGCAGCG
>DASWIC010000022.1:0-4926 GCA_036397875.1 Burkholderiales bacterium | reverse complement strand
CGAGGCGTGATGCAGAGCCCGGTCACGCCGCTCAAGGACGATTTCAGCCCGGACCTGCCGACCTTCGAGCGGGTGCTGGACTTCCACGTGCGCAGCGGCTCCCCGGCCATCTCGTGGCCGCACCACAAGGGCGAGTCGCTCAACCTGACGATCGCGGAGCGCAAGCGCTTCGCCGAGGCGGCGGTAAAGGTGGTCGCGGGCCGGGTGCCGGTGACCATTCACGTGAGCGCACTCGCCGTGGAGGACACGATGGAGCTGGCGCGCCACGCGCAGGCCATCGGGGCCGATGGCATCCTCGCCATCACGCCGTACTTCTGGAACCCCTCGCTCGAGGCGATCCACGACTATTTCGTGCGGCTCTGCACCGCGATCGACCTGCCGGTGATCTCGTACAACTCGCCGAGCTACCTCGCGGGCGTGGAGATCACCGGCGAGCTGATGTCGCGCCTGATCGAGCGGCTGCCCAACTTCGTGGGCGTGAAGGAGGCGAGCTTCAACAGCGAGAAGTTCATCGAGCTCTCGCGCGCGGCGCTCGCGCTGCGGCCGACGTTCGCGATGCTGACGGGCGTGGAGTACTTGCTGCCGTCGGTTCCGCTCGGCGGGGTCGGATCGTATTCCGCCGCGGGGTCGATCTGTCCCAACCTCTGCAACAGCCTGTTCGACGCGTGCGTCGCCGGCGACTGGCCGCGCGCGCGCGAGCTGCAATACAAGCTGTCCCGCATCTGGCTGCTGTTCCGCGACCAGTACCCGTCCTCGTTGAAGGGCGGCATGGTGATCATGGGGCGCCCGGTCGGGCCCACCCGCGCGCCGCTGCCCACCGCCACCCCGGAACGCCAGGCCCACATCCGCGCGCAGCTCGAGGAGCTCGGCATCATGGACAGCGAGCCGCACGGCTGGTAAGGCAAGTCGAAAGGCGAAAGGCGAATGTCGAAAGTGGATACAGGAACAGTTTTGGCTTTTCCTTTCGACTTTCGACTTCCGACTTCCGACTTTTAGCCCGACATGGCTGATTTCGAGCTGGGACTCGTCCATACCCCCGTGACGCCGTTCACGCGCGCGGGCCGCGTCGACTTCGACGTCTACGGCAAGCTGATCGAGTTCCACCTGCGCAACGGCGCGGATGCGCTCGCGCTGCCCATGCACGCCGGGGAGTCCGTCAGCCTGACCGAAGCCGAGCGGCACGCGCTGATCGAGTTTGCGATCAAGCAGGTCCGCGGCCGGGTCCCGGTTCTCGCCCACGTCAGCGACGCCGGCACCGGGATTGCCGCCGCGTACGCGCGTCACGCCGAGGCGGCGGGCGCAGCGGCGGTCGTCGCCACGACTCCTTATTACTGGACGCCGCCGCCGGCGATGGTGCTGGAGCATTTTGCGAGAATCGGCGCGGCTGTCACGATCCCCTTCCTGGTCCATCATGCGCCGGAGGAAATGGCAGGCACCCGGATCACGGCGGAGCTCGCGTTGAAGCTCATGGAGCGCGCCGGGAATTTCGCCGGCGTCGTGGACTCGAGCCTCGACTGGCAGTTCATGGTCGAGCTGGTCGACCGCGCGCGGCGTCCCCGCCCCGCGTTCCAGTTGCTGCCGGGGGTGGAGTACATGGTTTCCGCGGGGGCAATCGGCGCGAAAGGCGCATTCTCGTCGCTCGCCGCCATCGCGCCCGGGCCGGTGCGCAGGCTGTACGACTTGTGCGGGAACGACCGGCTGTTCGAGGCGCGCGGCGTACAGGAAGAGGTCGCGGCGCTCCTGCAGATTCTGAAGAAAGCCGGAACCGCCGGCCTCAAGGGGGCGCTGCGCGCAATGGGCCGCGATTGCGGCGACGTTCGCCCGCCATTGCGCGCGATCGGCGAGGAAGAATTCGGCAGGCTGTCGGAGGTGCTTGCCGCATTGCCGGCCCTCCGCTCCGAGCCCCGCGGATGGTAGGACGGCGGACGGCCTTCGTGACGGGCGCCTCGCAGGGCATCGGCGCCGCGATTGCGCTGGCGCTCGCCCGCGACGGGTTCGACGTGGCGGTCTCCTCCACGCGCCCGGAGAAGCTTGCGCAGGTCGCCTCGGGGATCGTAGCCGCGAACGCCCGCGCGGTGCCGGTGGCGCTCGACGTGCGGGCGCCGGGGAGCATCGAGAAAGCGATGGCGGAGGTCGTCGGCGCCTGCGGCCGCCTCGACGTGCTGGTCAACAATGCCGGCGTTCCGGTGAAAAAGCCGGCGCTGGATCTGTCGCCCGCCGAGTGGGAGGCGGTCCTCGACGTCAATCTTAAAGGCACGTTCTTCATGAGCCAGAGTATGGGCCGTCACCTGGTTGCGGCCGGGCGGCCGGGATGCATCGTGAGCATCGCCTCCACGCACGGGCTGGTGGCGCTGGCGCAGCGCTCCGCGTACGGGATCGCCAAGGCCGCCGTCATCCACATGACGCGGATGCTCGCGATCGAGTGGGCGGAGCACGGCATCCGCGTCAACGCGGTCGCGCCCGGCCGGGTTGACACGCCGTCGCGCGCGGGCTCGCTGGCGGAGCCCGGCTACCGCGACGCGGCGCTCGGCCGCATACCCCTGCATCGCTTCGGAGCCGCGGAGGAGGTCGCGGGCGCGGTGAGCTATCTGGTAAGCCCGGCGGCGTCGTACATCACCGGGCAGACGCTGGTCCTCGATGGCGGTCTCACGTCCTGGTGACGCGAGCGCTGCGGCCGCGCTCGATCGCTTAGAATCCGCTCGAAATCCAGCATGGAGATGATGTGGACACGGGGCTCAAGGGCAAGGCGGTATTGATCACCGGCGCGAGCCGCAACCTGGGACGCGTCGCGGCGCTTGCCTTCGCAGGCGAGGGCGCGAATCTTGCGCTCTGCACCAGCAGGAGGATGAAGGAGCTCAACGCGGTCGCCGACCAGGCGCAGTCGCTGGGCGCGAGCGTCGTCGCGGCGCAATGTGACGTGACCGACGGCGCCGCGGTCGCGGCCTTCGTCAGGAAAGCGCGCGAGAAGCTCGGCAGCGTCGATGTCGCGGTCAACATCGCGGGCTACCGGAATGAAGCGACGTTCCTGGAAGGAAGCCTTGAGGAGTGGACCCGCAACATCGAGGTCAACCTGAACGGGCCGTTCAACGTCTGCCGCAGCGTGATCCCGCTCATGATCGAGCGGCGCTGGGGCCGGATCATCAACCTCTCCGGCGTCGCGCCCTATCTGGGTGGGGGCGCCGCCAAGGCGATGGTCAAGCTCGGGGTCGTCGGCTTCACGCGTGGGCTCGCGCGCGAGTTCGCCGAGCACAATATCACGGCGAACTGCATCGGGCCGGGCACCATCGGCCGCGGCGAGCGCGACGCGCACGAGAGCGAAAGGGAACTGCGCCCGTGGCAGCCGATACGACGGAAGGGCCGGCCCGAGGAGGTGACCGCGCTCATGCTGCACCTCGCGAGCGAGAACGCGGGCTACATCACCGGGCAGTGCTACCTCGTCAACGGCGGCGCGTACTTTTCCTGATGGTTATTGGCATCCTCCCCCCTTGCGGGGGAAGGGTTGTCAAAGCTTCATCTCGCGGATGAGCTTGGCCCACTGTGCGATCTCGGCATGAACAAAAGCCGCGAATTCGCGGGGGGGCTGGCCTTCGGGGGTGGTGCCATCGGCCGTCAGCCGTCGCACGATCTCGGGGTCTTTCAGAACTCTTGAGACCGCCTCGTATACGCGGTTAATGATGGGTTCGGGCACCGCGGCGGGCGCGAACAGCGCATACCAGCCTGACTTGACGTAGCCGGGCACCCCGGATTCGTCGATCGTCGGAACATCCGGCAGCAGCGGCGCGCGCTTCTTGGAGGTCACGCCGAGCGCGCGCATCCTGCCCGATTTCACGAAGGGCAGCGCCGAGCTGATTGAGGGCAGCAACACTTGTATCTCGCCGCTCATCAGGGCGATCTGGGCGGGACCGCCCCCTTTGTACGGCACCTGCGTGAGGTTGATCTTGGCCATGTACAGAAACAGCGCGCTGGTGAGGTGGATATTGCTGCCGCGTCCGGCGCTGCCGTAGTTGATATCGCCGGGTCGCTTGCGGGCCAGCGCGAGAAACTCCTTGACGCTCTTCACGGGCAGGGATGGATGCACGGCAAGGACGTTCGGCGACGATCCGAACATCGTGACCGGTTTGAAGTCCTTGACTGGATCGTAGGGCAGGTCCCGGTAGAAATTCGGGGCGAACGTGTAGCTCGCCGACGTGAACAGGAACGTGTACCCGTCGGGGGCCGCCTGCGCCACCAGCGCCGTGCCCAGCGTGCCGCCCGCGCCGGGTCGGTTGTCGATTATGACGCTGGTGCCGAGGGCCTTGGTGAGCTTATCCGACACGGCGCGGGCGAGGACGTCCGTCCCGCCCCCCGGAGCGAATGGAATCAGGAGCCGGATCGGTTTTTGCGGATAGACGTCGGCGGCGACAGCCGGTGGAGCGAGTAGCGCGATCAGGCCGGCGAACAGCGAAGCACAGGCAATGCGGAACATGAGCCCCTCCTCCTAATTGGTTTACCCGGTGGCTGGCGCCGGGGTATGTTGGCGTCACGCCGTTCCATAATGTGAACGCCAACCCCCAGAATAAATCGTTTTCACCGGGGTTGGAAGGGGGGGTGAGGGATCAGGCGACCTTCTGGACTGGTGAGAGGAGATACTCGAGCACCGTCCTCGTGCCGAGGTGGATCTCGGCGCTGACCTACATGCCGGAGACGAGGCGTAGCTGCTGACGGGAGTTGAGGATTTCAATTGCGCCCCATTATTCTCGCGACCCCCGCGTAGCTCGTCTGCGAGGATGAGAGCCATGCTTCGTCGTCCGCCCCCTTGTCGAAGGGTATACTTTCCGCACCAGCACGCTTAGCAGTTCTCGATCCCGCAAGTTCGGGCTTGGTTTCCCGTAGGACGGCTAGATTCGGCAATTGCCGAATGTTCGGGAACAAAGGATAACCAAGTGA
>DASWIC010000021.1:0-2567 GCA_036397875.1 Burkholderiales bacterium | reverse complement strand
GGTGTACCTATCATGTCGTGAGGGGAGCCCGGCCGATGATTGCGACGGTTGAGCGACCCTGGCATCGGAAAGGAAGGGCGACATGACGATAGGCGACATTTGCACCCGGAACACGGTCATCACGACGCGCGACACGACGGTGGCGGCGGCGGCGCAGTTGATGCGCCAGCAGCACGTCGGGGCGCTCGTCGTCGTCGACCAGGTGAACGGCACCCAGCGCGTGCCCGTGGGGATCGTCACCGACCGCGACGCCGTCGTGGAAGTGATGGCCACCGGCCTCGATCCGAAAACCATCACGGTGGGTGACATCATGGATCAGGAGCTCGTCACCGCGCGCGAGAGCGAGGGCGTCCTGGAGACGATGCAGATCATGCGCTACAAGGGTGTGCGGCGGCTGCCGATCGTCGGCAAGTCCGGCGAGCTGATCGGCATCGTATCGATCGACGACCTGCTCGAGGTGCTGGCCGAGGAAATCAGCGAGCTCGCCAAGGTCGTCGCGCGCGAGCAGGCGCGCGAGACCGCCACTCGCAGGTAGCGCCGGATGGACAACATCTGCGTCGTGGTCGCTGACGCGCGGCGCGCGCGTTTCTTCGTGCTGCGGGAAAGCGCTGCGCCACGCGCTCCCTTCAGGCTGGCCGAGCGCGGCACCCTGAGCAACATGAGCCTGAGAGCCCGCGGGCGCAGCGTGACCGGGCGGGTGCGAACCGAGACCAACACCAACCGCGAGGCCGGGCCGATACATCCGATCGGCGCGCAGCGGGAGCGTCATCGCATCGAGCTGGAGCGGCGTTTCTCGGTGGAAGTGGCCGCGAAGGCCGCTGCCGTCGCGAAGACCTGGTTGACGGGATCGGTCGTTCTCGTTGCCGACCCCCGCATGCTGGGCTTTTTGCGCGAGGCGGTGCGCGGCGCGCTGAAGCCGGGGATACGGGTCAAGGAGCTCGCGAAGGATTACGCGCGCCTGACGGCTTCCCGGCTGCGCGACCATCTCGCCGGAGACGGCATCGTTCCGGGGCGCGGGGGAGGGGCGACATGAGCGCCAAGCAGATCCTGTTCCACAAGGACGCGCACGACAGGATCCTCACCGGGATGTCCAAGCTCGCCAACGCCGTCCGCGTCACCCTCGGCCCGAAGGCGCGCACGGTGGTCCTCGAGAAAGCCTACGGCGCGCCCGCCATCATCAACTCCGGCGTCGTGGTGGCGAGGGAAATCGAGCTGGAGGACCGCTTCGAGAACATGGGCGCGCAGATGGTGCGGGAGGTCGCCACCAAGACTTCCGACGTGGCGGGGGACGGAACGACGACGGCGATGGTGCTCGCGCAGGGGATCGTCACCGAAGGCATGAAGTACGTCGCCGCCGGGATGAACCCCATGGATCTCAAGCGCGGCATCGATCTCGCCGTGGACGCGCTGGTGGCCGAACTCAAGCGCCAGGCGAAGCCGTGCGCGACGCGCACCGAGATCTCCCAGGTCGCAGCCATCTCGGCGAACAACGATAAGGGCATCGGGGAAATCGTCGCGAACGCGATGGAGAAAGTCGGCAAGGAGGGCGTCATCACGGTCGAGGACGGCTCGGGCCTGCAGAGCGAGCTGGAAGTCCTCGAGGGCATGCAGTTCGACCGCGGCTTCCTCTCCCCCTATTTCATCAATACGCCCGAGAAGCAGCGGGTGGTGCTCGAGGACGCGCACGTCCTGATCTGCGACCGCAAGATCTCCGCGATCCGCGACGTGCTGCCGCTGCTGGAGCAGGTCGCGCAGGCGGGCAAGCCGCTGCTCGTCATCGCGGAGGAAGTGGAGGGCGAGGCGCTTGCGACCTTCGTGGTGAACGCGCTGCGCGGCGTGATCAAGAGCTGCGCCGTCAAGGCCCCGGGTTTCGGCGACCGCCGCAAGGCCATGCTGGAGGACATCGCCGTGCTCACCGGCGGGCAGGTCATCTCCGAAGAGGTGGGCCTCACGCTGGAGAAAGCCGCCCTTGCGGACCTCGGGCGCGCGAAGCGCGTGGAAATCGACAAGGACAACACCACGATCATCGGCGGCGCCGGCGACCCGCAGAAGATCAAGGCCCGCGTTGCCGACATCCGCCAGCAGATCAAGGATTCGACCAGCGATTACGACAAGGAAAAGCTCCAGGAGCGCGCGGCCAAGCTCGCCGGGGGGGTCGCGGTCGTCAAGGTCGGCGCGGCGACCGAAACGGAAATGAAGGAGCGGAAGACCCGGACGGAAGACGCGCTCCACGCCACGCACGCCGCCGTCGAGGAGGGCGTTCTTCCGGGGGGCGGGATCGCGCTGCTGCGCGCGCGTGCCCGGGTACAGAAGGAGCTGCACGGCGCCAACACGGACCAGGACGCCGGGGTGCGCATCGTGATGCGCGCGCTCGAGGAGCCGCTGCGGCAGATCGTGGCCAATGCCGGCGAGGAGCCCTCGGTCGTGCTTGCCCGCGTGCTGGAAGGCGACGGCCACTACGGCTACAACGCGCTCACCGGCGAGTACGGGGACCTGGTGCGGATGGGCATACTCGATCCCTGCAAGGTCACCCGCTCGGCGCTGCAGAACGCCGCGTCGATCGCCGG
>DASWIC010000020.1:0-20511 GCA_036397875.1 Burkholderiales bacterium | reverse complement strand
GTGCGCTTGGCGTACTTCTCCGCGCCCCCGCCCGCGAGCGCTTTCGCGCGCCGCGCTTCGTACTCCGCCAGCAATGCCTCGAATGCCATGTTCCGTTCCTCAACTAGCCCAAAAAAGTCGCGTCACTCCCGCGCAGGCGGGAGTCCAGAGAACCTCACCCCCCATCCTACCTGTCCGTCCCATCCCGCTGCATCGGGCTGGGCGCTCGGCGGCTCGGTGGCATGCACCTCGAATTCCCGCCTCGCCCCCCGCAAGGGGGAAGGGGATACCCGCCTTCGCGGGAATGACAAGACGCTACCGGATCAGAGCTTCCCTAGATGAGCAGCGGCTGCGGCGGGTGGTCGCCGTCATCGCCCTCGGTGGTCCGGGGCGGGCGGCGGCGCAGCAGGGAGATATCCCCTTCGACCGCAATTGAGCGCGCGTGGTTGATGTTCTTCTCGAGCTCGTCGAAATAGAGGTTCTGGCCGCCGAAATGCTGCTCGACATAGGCGTAGCAGCCGCCGAGGTCCTCCCGGAGGCGCTTGGTCGCGCCCTGGTAGAAGCGCGGCGTCTTGAAGATCAGGTCGGCCGCTGAAGCGAACACGATCTCCTCGCTGCCGTCCTGGTGGCGCTTGCGCGCAATGCCGCCGCGCACGAACTCCGGGTAGAGCCGGTCGTAGCATTTCTCGAGGTAGCAGCGGTCCGCCATCTGCGCCAGGATGTCGGCGCTCCCCAGCAGATTGCCGAGCAGGCGGAATTCCGGGGACGGCACCTTGATCCGGTCCACCGGGATCTCGTAGCCGGTGAAGTGCACGATGCGCGTGGCGGCGAGCACGAGGTCGGCCATGCCGATCTTCGGCAGGTAGTTCTCGAGGAATTCCGCGCCGCGCGACACGTGCACGGCGGTGTATTCGGCGCCGTTCACGTGCTTGGTGTCCTTGCGGCGACGGATGTAGCCGCAGTCGTGATAGAGAGCGGCGACGATACCCAGCCGGAACAGGCGCTCGGTGATCGTCCCGGCGCCGCTCGTGCGCACGCACCCGTCCAGCAACCGCGCCATGCCCAGCGTCACGTCGAGCACGTGCTGGATGTCGTGGTAATCCGTGTCGCACTCGTGAAAGCCGGGATACTCGCCCCGGTAGAGGTGCGCCAGGTCGGTGAAAGTCTGCGGGAGATTGCGCGCGGTATCCTGCTGGAAGAGATCCTGGTAGATACGGCAGACCGCCTGGGAAACAAGCTGCGGGTCGGTCGTGTTGATACGGTTGGTGACGTCGTAATCGCTGCGTCTGTATGCTTCAGCTGCCATCCCCTGCCCTCGAAGAAACGCGCACAACTTATGATGGATTCCGTCGTGTATTAGACTATAATGAATTTCATCGCGCAATGCGGTATAAGACGCGGAAATAGAATGTTTTTCCGGGAAAATGTGCTCTTTGTCACACGCGCCCCAAACGCGTGCAAATATCCGTGGGTAACGCGCTGCACTGACCTGGCGCAAAACTGAAAATCGCAAGATCGATCATGGCCATCCACCCGAAAACAATCTACTCCAAGACTCCCAAGGGAGTGCTTGAAATCAAGAACAAGTCCTCCAGGCTGCCGCGCGAGGCCGGGATGGTGTTCCTCGCCGTGGACGGCAAGTCCACCGCGACCGATCTGGTCAGGAAGTCGGGCATGGAGGAGAAGCGGCTGCACCAGACGCTCGCGAAGCTCGAAGCCGACGGTTTCATCCGGGTGTTCACGGCGCCGGAGCCGCCCAAAGGCACCTCCGCCGCCACGGTGGCTGCGGGATCGATCCCGGGGCCTGGAGCGGAAGACGATCTCGACTTTACCTCCCCCACGGCGATGTCCAAGCTCAACGCCGAGGCCACGTCACGCGGCAAGGCCGAGGCCGATGCGAAGGCCCGCGCGCTGGCTGCGGCGCGCGCCGCAGCCGAGGCCAAGGTCCGGCAGGAAACGGAATCACGAGCCCGCGTTCAGGCCGAGGCCAAGGCAAGAGAAGAGACCGAGGCGAAGGAAAGGGCCGAGGCGGCTGCGAAGGCGGCGACCGAGGCACGGGTCAAGGCGGAGGCCGAATCCCGGGCGGCGGCGGACGCACGGGCCAAGGCGGAGGCCGAGGCGCGAATCAAGGCGGCGATGGAAGCCAAGGCGCGGGCCGACGCCGAAGCCAAGGCGCGGGCCGCAGCCGAGACGCGGGCAAAGGCGGAGGCGGAGCGCAAGGTGGCCGCCGAGGCCAAGGCGAAAGCAGAGGCGGAGGCACGGGCGCGGGCGGAGATCGACGCGCGCGCGCATGCCGAGGCTGAAACCAGGGCCATGGCCGCGGTTGAGGCACAGATGAAGGCTCTGCAGGACGCCCTCGCCCAGGCCGAGAAGCGCGCCAAGCAGGAAGCCGAGGGGCGCGCCCGGATCGAGGCCGAGATCAAGGCGCGCGAGGCGTCCGAACGCAAGGCGCGCGAGGAAGTCGAAGCGCGCGCGAAGGCGGCGGAGGAAGCCGTGAGTCAGGCGCGGGCCATGGCCGAAGAGGCGGTGCGCGCCAGGGCGGCGACCGAGGCCAAGGCCGCGATCGAGGCCGTGGGCGGGGGCGGCGAAACGGCCCGCGCTCACATGGAATCGACGCTGAAAGCGCTCGAGGATGCGAAGGCAAAAGCGCGCACGGAGGCCGAGGCGCGCGTTGATGCCGAGCGCCGGGCAAATGCGGAGGCCGAGGCCCGCGTGCGCGAGGAGCGGGAGCGCAAGCTGCGCGAGGAAAAGGAACGCAGGGAGCGCGACGAGGCGGACGCGCGCACCAAGGCGCAACTGCGTGAGCTCCAGGACCAGGCGCGCCGCGCCAAGGAGGAGGCGGAGGCGAAAGCCGCGGTCGAGCGCAAGGCGCGCGAGGAAGCCGAGGCGAGGATCGAAGCGGAGCGCACGGCGCGCGAGGAAGCGGAGCGCAAAGCCGCCGCAGAAGCCAAGTCGCGGGAGGAAGTACTCGCCCAGGTGCGGATCGAGGCCGAGGCCAAGGCCCGCGCCGAGGTCGAGGCCATGATCCAGGGCGAGCGCAAGGCACGCCAGGAGGCCGAGGAGCGGGCACAGATCGAAATCGCCGCCAAGGCCGAGGCCGAGAGGAAGGCCCGCGCCGAAGCCGAGCGCATGGCCGAGATCGCGCGCAAGGCCCGCGAGGACGCCGAGCGCAAGTCACGCGAGCTGGACAGCAGCGGCGACTACTCCCCGGAAGCGCGCAGGGTCCGCGCCGAGGTCGAGCGCATCGCGCGCCAAGCCGAGGAGGCCGTGGCACAGGCGCGCGCGCAGGCGGAGGAGGAGCGCAAGGCGCGGGCCGCGGCCGAGGATCGCGCCAAGATGGAGGCGGTGGCGCGCGTCCTGCAGGAGCAGCAGATGCGCTCCGGAGCCGAGGACGAGGTCAAGGCGCGCGTCCAGGACGAGATCAAGGCGCGCGAGCGGGCCGAGGTGGAGGCCGACGCGCGATACCGGCAGGAGGCGGCCGCGCGCGCCAAGGCCGCCGCCGAGGAACGACAGAAACGCGAGGCCGACGGCAAGGCCGGCAAGCCGGTTGCCGCGGTCAAGCGGACCAATTGGAGAAGGACGATCGGAATCAGCGCGGGCGTGCTGCTAGCCGTCGCCATCGGCCTGCTGCACGTCGTGCCGCTCAACAACTTCATCGGGGGCGCGCAGCGGATCATGGCCCAACGCCTGGGCGTGCCGGTGACGATCACCAACCTGCGCTACGCCCTGCTGCCCCTCCCGGAGCTGACGCTGGAGCGCGTCGGCATCGGCAAGCTGCAGGAGATCAAGATCGAAAGCATCGTGGTTAGCGCGTGGCCGACGATACTGTTCGGCGATACCTTCGAGTTCTCCAACGTCGAAGTCAATTCGCTCACCGCGGACCAGGAGTCGCTTGCCCTGATTCCGGGCTGGGTGCGGCCGCAGGCCGGCGCCCAGCGGCTCAGCGTGCGCCGTATCCAGGTGAACAGGATAAGGCTGGCGACGAAGAATCTCGACCTGCCGACCTTCAATGCAGACGTCACGCTGGGTCTGGACGGTGCGTTGCAGCGTGCCATCCTTTCCGACGGCAAGGCCCGGGCCGAGCTCACGCTTCGGGACAACGCGGTGCGGGTCGGGCTGGACGGTCGCAACTGGCAAGCTCCCTTTGGACCCCCGGTCGAATTCGACGACATCGTCATGGACGCGGTCGTGGAGCCGCAGCAAGCCAGAATCACCGCCTTCACCGGCAAGATCGGCCGCGCCACGATCAAGGGCACCGCCCGGGCGAGCTGGGAAAGCGGCATACGGCTCGACGGCGATTTCTCGGTCGCCAACGGCGAACTCGCCCAGCTGATGGCGAATTTCACCCGTGATTTCACGGCGAGCGGCACGCTCACCGCCAACGTGAATTACGCGATGCAGGGTGCCACGCTGCAGACTTTGTTCAACGATCCCAGGATCGAGGCGAGCTTCAACATCGAGAAGGGTTCGATCAACAATGTCGACATCATACGGGCGATCCGGTCCCCTTCGCGGGACGGGGTGCGGGGCGGAAAGACAGGATTCAATTCGCTCGCCGGCTCGATGCAGCTCGCCGGCAACCGCTACTCCTTCCGCCAGCTTCAGCTCTCATCCGGCCCCATGAACTCTTCGGGCAGCGTCGATGTCGCGCCCAACGGCGATCTTTCAGGGCGGATCAGCACCCAGCTCGGGTCGAGATCCGTGATCGTCGCCCGCGGCAACCTGGTCGTCACCGGCAATCTGAAGACGCCCGTGCTCAAGTGACCGCGCGCTACGCGCGGTCATCCTCGCGTAGGCGGGGATCCAGAAAACAAAAAAGCCCGCTCGCGCGGGCTTTTTCAGTTTCGGGCCACCGTTCAGCGGCCACCGCTGCTGAGAGCGGCGATGCGCTCGTCCAGCGGAGGGTGCGACATGAACAGCCGCGCGAATCCGCCGCCGCCCGAGATTCCAAACGCCGAGATCTGCGCCGGCAATTGCGACTGCTCGTGATTGAGCTTCAAGCGCTCGAGGGCGGCGATCATCTTGCCCCGTCCCGCAAGGGTTGCGCCGCCCGCGTCGGCGCGGAACTCGCGCAGGCGCGAGAACCACATCACGACGATGCTTGCCAGGATGCCAAGCACGATCTGCGCGACGATGACGGTGACGTAGAATGCCGGCCCCTGCCCGCGCTCGACCTTGAACACGGCGCGATCGACGATGGTGCCGATCACGCGCGAGAGGAAGATCACGAAGGTGTTGAGCACTCCCTGGATGAGCGTGAGTGTCACCATGTCGCCGTTGGCGATGTGGGTCACTTCGTGGGCGAGCACCGCTTCGGCCTCGTCCTGGGACATGTTCTGCAGCAGCCCGGTGCTGACCGCGACCAGCGCGTTGTCGCGGTTCCATCCCGTGGCGAAGGCGTTGATCTCGGGCGAATCGTAGATCGCGACTTCCGGCATGCCGATGCCGGCCGCGCCGGCCTGGCGCTTGACGGTGTCCACCAGCCAGCGCTCGGCCGTGTTGGACGGCACCTCGACCACCTGGGCGCCGGTCGCCCGCTTCGCCATCCACTTCGAGATGAGCAGGGAAATGAAGGAGCCGCCAAAGCCGAATATCCCCGCCATCACGAGCAGACCGACGAGATTGAGCCCGGTCTCATCCGCCAGCATGCGGTCGACGCCGAGCAGCTGCATCGTGATGCTCAACACGGCCAGCACGGCAAAGTTGGTCGCTACCAGCAGGAAGATGCGTTTCATGTGCGTGGAATCCTCCGGTTGTCGGTGTGCCGGTTAGATGGGGGCGAACTGCTCGAGTTCAACGGCGGGCGCGCTGCCCGCTGCGCGCGTATTCTAGAGGAAATACCCGGCGCCGCAGCCTGCGGACGCAACGCGAGCCCCGGCATCACCACGGCGCCATCCAGGTCTTTGGCGCTTACGCGGCATGCGGCGCGGGCACCGCGGGCTGGATGCCACCTGCCGCGGCGACGAGCGGCTCGATGGCATTGGCGTAGTAGGCAAGCAGCGCCGTATCCTCGGGGCTGGCGCGATAGAGCCCATCCTGCTCCACCACGATGCGGCGCAGCAGCAGCATGCGCAGACCGACGCCGATGGCGTAGTCGAGGTCGCCGCGGGGAACGTAGATGTGCGCGCCCACCTTCTCGAGCCGCAGGATGAGGTCGTACGCCGCCGATTTGAGCTCGAGCTCGGACCATCCGGTCTCGCGGTTGGGCAGGAATACGGTAGCGACCAGTGATACCGGGAGCACGGGAACGATGCGCGCGATCGCCTCCATGACCTGGGCGGCGACCCGCTCGACCTCGCGGTGCCGCTCACCCTCGTCGAGCCGCCGGAAATCGATGTCGTGCCGCCGCACGTAGTCGCGCATGGAGAGCGGCTTGCCGAAGTTGACGCAGGCGTAGCCGAAGCGATACCAGCGCCCGGTCAGCATCAGCCACAGGTTGCCGGCCACGAACGCGGCGGACCGTGCAACCCCGTAGAGCGGCCCCCGGCGCGGCGCCGCCGGGTCGAGCTTCCGCAGCAACGTGCGGTCCTCGAGCACCCGGTCATAGTTGATGCCTACGGGTATCAGCACGACGTCGCGCTCTCCGTCGGGGTCGAATGCCTTCAGCATGTAGTCGAGCAGTCCCAGCCGGGGCGGGCGCAGCCTGCCATCCACGGACAGCCCGCCCTCGGGGTACAGCGCCTGCGGCACGCCCGCGTCCACCGCCATCTGCACGTAGCGCTGCAGGACCATGCGGTAGAGGGGATCGCCCGAGTTGCGCCGCACGAAATAGGCGCCCATCGAGCGGATGAGCTGCTGCAGCGGCCACACGCGCGCCCATTCGCCCACCGCATAGGACAGTGCGACGCGCTCGGCGGCGAGGAATGCCACCAGGACATAGTCCATGTTGCTGCGGTGATTCATCACGAACACCACCGACGATTTCGGGTTGATCGCCGCGAGGGCCTGCGTGTCCGTATATCCGAGCCGGACGCGATAGAGGAGCTTGGCAAACGCCTTGCTCAGGCCGTAGCCCGCGCCGAAGTAGAGATAGGCGTTGAATGCCGGGACAATCTCGCGCGCGTAACGGTCGACGCGCGCCGCGACCACTTCGCGCGGCAGCCCCTTCCCGGCGCATTCACGCGCGATGGCATCCTGGACTTTCGGGTCGTGGAACAGCCGGTCGATCAGCGCGCGGCGCCGCGTCAGCTTGAACTGTGGCAATTCGACGTTGAGCCGCGTGTTGATCTCGCGGATGACCCGATTGACCTTGCGGCGGAGGTACCAGCGCACGCCCGGCACCAGCAGCCGCTCGAGCAGCGCCCACAGCGCCAGCACGAGCAGCACAATGAAGAGCCAAATGGGGAGCGTTACCGTCCCGGTCATGCGACCGCCTTTTCGATATCATAGGCAGCGATCCCGATGATGCGCAAACGACGACGCCTGTTGCTCGCCGCCGGGGGAACCGCCGCGCTCGGCGCCTGCAGCTACACCCTCGAGCACGGTCTGTTCAATCCGTGCCGCGCCGAGCTGCCGCCGAAGCTGGCGGACGACGAGTCCATCGTGGCGGCATGGGACGGGATCGATGCCGCGCGCATGTGGGATTGCCACGCGCACCTCATCGGCAGCGGCGACTCGGGCGGGGGCATCTGGCTCAATCCCGCCATGCTCAACATCACGAACCCGGTGCAGTACGCCCAGCGCCTGTTCTACCTCAATGCCGGCTGCGCTCACGAAGCGGCGGGCAGCGTCGATCAAAGCTACGTGCAGCGCATGCTGACCCTGCTGGAAGGCATGCGGGCCGGCGTGAAGCTCATCCTGCTGGCGTTCGACCGGCATCATGCCCCGGACGGCACGCCATCGCCGGGAGCAACCGCTTTCCATGTTCCGGACGCGTACGCGCGGGCAACGGCGCGACGATATCCGCGCCAGTTCGAATGGGCCGCCTCGATCCATCCCTATCGCGGTGACAGCCTCAGCGCGCTGCGCGAGGCGAAGGCCGGCGGCGCGCGCGCAATCAAATGGCTGCCCGCGGCGATGGGTATCGATCCCGCGTCGCCTCGCTGCGACCCCTTCTACGCGGAACTGGCGAAGCTCGACCTGCCGCTCATCACCCATGGCGGGATGGAGCGCGCAGTCCGCGTGGGCGAACTCCAGCATTTCGGCAACCCGTTGCGATTGCGGCGGGCGCTGGAGCACGGGGTGCGCGTCGTCGTCGCGCATTGCGCGACGCTGGGCGAGGACCGTGATCTCGACCGCGGCGAGCACGGCCCGTTCGTGGAGAGTTTCGCGCTGTTCGCGCGGCTGATGGACGATCCACGCTACCGTGCCACGCTCTACGGTGACATCTCGACCATCGCGCAGGCGAACCGCGCGGGTCCGGCCCTCATCGCGCTGCTCGAGCGCGACGACTGGCATCACCGGCTGCTCAACGGCTCGGACTATCCCCTGCCCGGGATCGTGCCGCTCCACTCGATGAGCCAGCTCGCCGAGCTTGGCGTCATCGACAGCCGCATCGCGCCGGTGCTGGCCGAAATCCGGGAACACAATCCCCTGCTGTTCGATTTCGTGCTCAAGCGCCACCTCCGCGCGAACGGCAGGCGCTTTTCACGAAGCGTGTACGAAACCCGACCGTTTTTCGACCGGAACCCCATCGTTCCCGCTGCCCGGAGGCCGTGAGCGCGGCGGTCCCGGCCGAATCAGCACGCGCAATGCCCAACACGACACGGAGAAGCCTGTCAACCTCCACAAGACGTGGCGTGGGCGCTCCATGACATTGTGCTTGGCGGAGCGACGGCTGCCGATGGTATCCTTCGGGTACAAGTTCGCGATTTCCGTAATGCGCTCCGCATGCCCCTGACACGCATTTTCGATCCGGCGCTGTCCGCAGAGGAACTGCGCGGCTTCACGCGAACGGTGGCGGAGATCGAATGGCTGCTGCTGATCCTGGTGTTGCTCTACCAGGTCGTATTCCCGCTCGATGGGGAGGCCTCTGCCGCCCTCGCCATGGCCATGTTCTTCTTCGCGGCGTTCGTGCTGTCCTTTCATTACGCCAATTTCTACCGCACCGAGACCCACTGGAAGATCACGATCGAAACCGCGATGATGATCGTGTTCGTCACCTGGGTGCTGGCGTACACCGGGGGCGCCGACAGCCCGCTGAGCGACCTCTACATCCTCGTCATCATCGTCGCCGCGCTCACGCTGGGGAAGATCGTCACGCTGGCGGAGCTGGGTCTGATCACCGGCTGCTACATCTGGCTCGCCCACCCGCTGGAAGCGGGGGACCTGGTGAACCTGCCCTACGGTACCAAGCTGCTCGCCCAGGTCGCGCCCATGCTGCTGGTCGCCTACATCACCTCGATGCTGTCGGCGGATCTGCGCCGCGCATACAGCCACGTCAAGCACCTGTCAGAGACCGATGAGCTGACCGGGGTGCTCAACATGCGGGCTTTCGCCACGCTGTCGGAACGCGTGGCCCAGCAGGCCAATCGCTATGCGCGCCCCTTCAGCGTGCTCATGATCGATTCCGACAACCTCAAGCAGGTCAACGATAAGCTGGGGCACGAGACCGGCAACCGGCTGCTGCGCCAGATCGTCGATTGCATCCAGGGCCGGTTGCGCCAGACCGATTTCATCGCGCGCTACGGGGGTGACGAATTCGTGGCGCTGCTGCCGGAGACGCCATGCACGGGAGCGGCGGGTGTCGCCGAGCGCATCCGCAAGAGCGTCGAGGCGACCCCGCTCCTGGCGCGCGATGAACAGGTTGCGACGACGATCAGCATCGGCATTGCCTGCTACCCGAATCACGGCGTGGATTTCGAGTCGGTGCTGGAAAAAGCAGACCAGGCCATGTACGCGAGCAAGGCCGCGGGGAAGAATTGCGTGACGGTGGCGCTCACCTGAATTGCTGTTCCCGCGCCCGGCGCGGGCGGAAATAATCCGTGTTGTCGTAGAAAATCTCCCGCTCGTTGCCCGGATACCAGCCGGGCACGCCCAGTACCGGCACCACCGCGAGTTCGCGCGTCGCCGTCAGATTGCCGGGTACGGATACGTACGCGGCCAGGCGCGAGTCCAGTTCGGCGATCCGCTCGACAGGCGGTAGCGCGAGCAATCCGGGCTCGATCCTCAGCAGGACCCCGCGGCCCGCGATGCCGATGAACGGCTGCAGTGCCTTTTCAAGAAGCGCGTGGCCGAAAACGATGAAGCGCATCCGCGACCGCAGCCGCGCGCGATTGCTCCAGAACAGCTCCTTCCAGCGCCATTCCCGCAGCAGCCCGAGCAGCTCGTCGTCGCACGACGCGACGATGACCCCGCCTTCGTCGAGCAGCGTGAGCGCGTCCTGCGCCGGGCCGCGGTTCGCGGCGCCGGCGGCGCGCTGCGCCTCCAGCGCTTCGAAATGGCGGGCGTTCAGAGCCGCCTTGGCGCGCGGGAAAGTCAACCATATCAGCAGGTTCAGGAGGTCGTGCCAGTTTCGTTCGCGAAACACCATCTCGCCCTTGAGATGGACTCGCGCTTCGAAACGCTCCTCGAAGCCCTTCATCCGGCCCCCCGCCGGGGCGAGGTGCAATGGCAGCCCGCTGCGAGTCATGACCGGGTTCCCGCCGCGCGCAAGCAAGCGCTGAAGTGCCGGGCGCGCCGGCCAGTCCGGCACCGCCAGCGCGCCGGCGTGCGCGCGCAGGGGCTCGAACATCGGCGAACGCGCGAGGAAATCCGGGTCCCACTCCGCGAGAGAAGAGGGAACGTCAGTCACGCTGTTGGCCGGTGTAAACTTCGCGCTTTCTCGTTTTCGCAGGAATTATGGCAGAGCGCGTTGAATGCGCGGTGATCGGCGCCGGCGTCGTCGGGCTTGCCATCGCGCGTCGGCTCGCGATGAACGGCCGCGAGGTCGTCGTGCTGGAAGCGGAGAGCGCCTTTGGCACCCATACCAGCGCGCGCAACTCCGAGGTCATCCACGCCGGCATCTATTACCCCACGGGCTCGCTCAAGGCCCGGCTGTGCGTGAGCGGGCGCAAGGCGCTCTACCGGTATTGCGCCGAGCGCGGGGTGCAGCACGAGCGGATCGGCAAGATCATCGTCGCGTGCGAGGAGAGCGAGATCGCCGGCCTGAGGCGCTACCAGGCTCAGGCGGAGACCAACGGCGTCGACGATCTGGAGATGCTGGACCGCGACGGGCTTGCCGCGCTCGAGCCCGAGGTGCGCGGCGTCGCGGGCTTTGTCTCGCCGTCTACCGGCATCGTCGACAGCCACGGACTCATGCTCGCCTATCTGGGCGACGCCGAAAGCCACGGCGCCTCCCTCGCGCTCGGCAGTCCCGTCGTGTCCGGGCACGCAGGAGTCGACGGGATCGTGCTCGAGGTCGGCGGCGCGGAGTCCATGACGATCGAATGCGCGATGGTCGTGAACAGCGCGGGGCTCAACGCGCAGGCGGTCGCGCGCTCGATCACGGGCATACGCCCGGGCACCATCCCTCCGTCCTATTACGCCATCGGCCACTATTACACGCTGTCCGGCCCGCAGCCGTTCCGGCGGCTGATCTATCCGGTGGCGCGGCAGGACTGGCTCGGCGTGCACGTCACCATCGATCTCGGCGGCCAGGTCAAGTTCGGGCCTGACTTCTCGTGGATCGACCGCGTGGATTACCGCTTCGACGCCAGCCGTGAAGCGGCGTTCTATTCCGCCATCCGCCGCTATTATCCGGGGCTGCGGGACGGGACGCTGCAGCCGGGATATACCGGCATCCGTCCGAAGACCGCCGGGCCCGGTGAGCCCGCGCAGGACTTCGCCATCCAGGGAGCGCGCGACCATGGCGTGCGGGGGCTCGTCAATCTTTTCGGCATCGAGTCTCCGGGACTGACGTCGTCGCTCGCCATTGCAGACCACGTCGTGGAATTGCTCGAGGCAGGAACCTGAGCCGGAGCCGAGTACGAGCGGGGGTGCACATGGCATAATTAGCGTTATTCTGGACACTCCGCGCCGGAATAACTGCGCGAAATCGAGCGGACGGCAGACCGCAGCTCATTTCGCGCCTATCACAAAATCCACGTACGATGGCAAACGCGATCGCCTACGCAAAGACCGCCAAGGGCAAGGCTGAGATGGCTGAGACGCCGGGAAAGCTCCCGGTCGGCATGAAGACGTTACTCGGGCTGGTCGAGAACTCGACCGTCGCCCAACTGCAAACCAAGCTTCCGCAGGTGGCGCTGGACAAGCTGAGCGCGGCCCTCGACCGGCTTTTCGCCGACGGTTACATCGAGATCGCGGCCGCAGCCGCTCCGCCGACCGCCCCCGCGCCGCCGACCGCGCCCGCGGCGAAGGACGCCAAGCTCGATTTCGCCGACTTCCTCAACCGGCCGGTCAAGGTGCCGACGATCCAGCAGCTGAAGCAGGCGGAAGCGACGCTGTCGGGAATCAAGGCCTCGAAGAAGGCCGGCTATTTCGTGCACATCATCAATCGCGCCGCGAAGCGGGTGGCGCCGCTCGCCGGCGGCGATCAGTACAGCGTGCTCGTGATCGACGCGGACCAGGCCAACGCGCTCGTCGTGACGCGCGCGCTGCTGCTGGCGAAATTCGAGACCCGCGCCGCCGCCCGGCAGGATGAGATCATCGAGCAGCTCAGCAAGCAGCCGGCGGCCGACGTGATCGCCATGGACACGGTATTGCCAGACGTCATCGGTCTCGAGCTGCTCGGCCGCTTGCGCGAGCATCCCGTCTACAAGTCGGTGCCGATCATCGTCATGACCTCGAAAGCCGATCACGACGACATCGTGGCGGCATTGGCCTACGGCGCGAGCGGCTTCATGACCAAGCCGTTCAAGCCGGAGACGCTGGTGCAGAGCATTCAGGCCGTTCTCGGTCTGTAGCATTCATTTCGCGGGGACGTAGCGGTCGAGAAACGCGCCGAGCTCGGCGACCCACTCCGGCCGCGTGAAGACGAAGCCGTCGTTGTGCCCGCCGCGCATCTCCAGGAACGCCTTGGGATCGCTTGCCGCCTCGAACAGCTTCCGTCCGTGCGCGAAGGGCACGATGTCGTCGTCGCGGCTGTGGGCGATGAGAACCGGGGCGCGGATGCGCTTCAGGTTCGCCACGTTGTCGTAGCCGATGCGGCTCATCAGCCGCACCGGCAGGAACCAGTAGACATCCGCGCCGAGATCGGTCACCGACGTGAAGGTCGAGAACAGCAGCACGGCGCGAGGGCTGTCCTTCGCCGCGCCGGAAACCTCCGCTGCAAGCCAGGTCGCAACCGCTGCGCCGAGCGATTCACCCGCGATCACGACATCCTGCGGCCGCGCCAGCCGCGCGTGGCGCAGGTGCTCCCACGCCGCCTCCGCGTCGCGATAGGTTCCCGTTTCGGAGGGCGCGCCGGTGCTCTGGCCATAGCCGCGATAATCCACGATGAGCGTCGAGTAGCGCAGCCGGTGGAACATCTGGAGGTAGTCGACGCGGTGCGAGATATTGCCGGCGTTGCCGTGGAAGAACAGCACCGCGCCGCGCGTGTTCTCGGCGGGCACCCACCACCCGTGCAGCGTCTCGCCGTCAGCGGTGCGGATCTGCACCGACTCGAACCGCAATCCGTAGGACTGGGGAGTGACCACGGCTTCGCGCCCCGTGCCCGGGAAGAACACGAGGTGGGACTGGAACAGGTACACCAGCACCAGCACGGCCCCGTAGGCGATGGCGAGCGGTATCAGCAATTCCCCGAGCATGCGCCGCATCGCCGCTACCAGCGGAACGTCGCGCCGATGAGAAACACCTGGTCGAACTCGGCGTCGTTCAGGTTCTTGCGAAAGCCGGCGTCGAAGTCCATCTTTTTCGTGGGCGAGTAGATGACGCCGGCCATCACAAACTGGCTGGTCCGGTCCGGCAGGAACGCGTCATTCTTTGACTCGTTCCTGCGCAGCCCCGCCTCCCCCACCAGGCGCACGTCGCCGGTCAAGGCGTAGGACAATCCGCCCGAGACGCGCCAAAGATCACTGTGGCTGCCGGCAGCGTCCTGCGGCAAGTTGAAGCGCACTTTGGAGTATGCGACATTGCCGAGGAAAGTCCATGGCTCGGCCTCATAAGTGGCGAGCAGTGCGACGCCCCACGATGTGCTGCCGGTCCCGAGCCCCTTGTTTTCATCGCCGGTCGGCAACAGGAGCCCAGGTTTCAGGGCAAGGCTGAACGCGTCGGCCTCGTAGAAGCGCCACTTGAGCTCGATCGTCGAGTCCGCCATCCCGCTGGCGTCCTCGGTGACCGCGCCGTTCTCGGTAGCGCGATGGTCCAGCCGGTTCAGTCCCAGGGACACGTCCAGATTCTCGAGCAGGCCGTAGGTCAGAACGGACGTGAATAGCGACGCCTTGCTCTCCTGGCTGACCGGCCCGGCGCCCGCATCGGCGGTGGCGTCGTTGCGGCCGTGCTCGTACTGGAGCTCGAGCTGCCAGTTGCCCTTGCCCTGGGTCCCGGTGTCGTCGGTGATGAAGGGATGCGCCGCCCACCCCAAGGCAGAAGGCAGCAGGCAACAGGAAGACGTGAACAGCAAGTGAAAGGCGACGCTCGCGCCGCGCGCCGGGCCCGACGCTTCCGCCTTGCGCGTTTCGCCTTCCGCCCTAAATGTCATTCCTCACCCCAGGCTCAACGCAGACAGGCGCCGATCGCCGCGGTTACGCTCTGCGCGATGCGGCTGCGCACGGCAGGATCACGCATGCGCAGCTCCTCGTCGCGGTTGACGATCACGCCCGCCTCGAACAGCAGTGCGGGAATGGTTGCCGTCTTCAGCACCGCCAGGTTGTCGAAATAATGCACGCCGTTTGTCTCGTCGGCAAACGGCCGGTTCTCGCCAACGATCGGGTCGGCATGATAGCGCGAGGGGGTGAAGCCCGCTTCGCGCAGCGCAGCACCGATCGCGGACGCGCACTTCAAGCTCGCTTCCGTGTGGGAGTTGCGGCGCGACACGAACAGCGAAAAACCCGAGAACCGGTCGCTGTAGAGCAGTGTCTCCCCGTCGATGCCCCAGCTCGTGAGAAAACGCGGCTGCACCGAGTCGTGATGGATGGAAATGAAGAGATCCATTCCGGCGGCGCGCGGCGCGCGGCTGCCGAGGTTATCCGCCAGGCCGTCGTCGCCGATCACGAGGGTTTTGTGGCCGGCGTGCCGCAACGCTTCCGCGACCTCCAGCGCAAGCTGCCGGTTGTACTCGAACTCGGTCACACCGCGCGCGCTGATGACGCCGGGCTTTCCGAGATAATGGCCTACATCCACCGCGACGCTGGCGGCGAATGCCGCCGGAGCCAGCGTAATGATCAAAAAAACCGAGATGAACCGCCAAGACGCCAAAGAGCGTTCAACTACAGTATGGATTCGAATTGATTTTCCTGAATTCCAGTTCTTGAATGCCTTTTTGCACCTTGGCGGTTGATTCCTACCAACCCAGGACGTAGGCGGGCCGGCGCGGGTCCGCGCCCCCGTGCAGGACGCCATTCACGTGGTCGGCGACGATCGTGCACACCGCCCCCGCGAGCCAGGTCATGTCCTCCCACTCGTGGACCTTGTGCCCGAGCTCCCTCAGCTCGTCCCCGGCCTCATGCGCGAGGCTCGCCTCGAGGTGGAGCCGTCCCGGGTAATAGGGATGGGGCTCGAACGAGCCGGGGAAACTGTAGCCCGCGAAGCGCGGCGCCTCGACCGCAGCCTGGGGCGCCATGCCGAACACGCTGATGTTGAGAAAGACCTGCAGCATGGCCTGGCACTGGACGTCGCCGCCCGGCGTGCCGAACGGCATGTAGACGCGCCCGTTCCTGAACGCCAGCGCGGGGTTGGGCGTCAGGCGCGGCCGCTTGCCCGGTGCGACCGATGACGGATGCGCGGGGTCGGCCCACGACTGCGAGCCGCGGCCCGAGCACAGGATTCCGACGCCGGGGATGATGGGCGTCTTGTCGGAACCGTCGCTGGGTGTGCACGAGAAAGCGTTGCCATGCCGGTCGATCGCGCAGACATACGAAGTGTCGCCTGGCCCCGGCGCGTCCTCCCGCTCCGGCGCGGGCACGCAACGGTGACGCAGTTGCGCAAGCGTATCCGGATCGCCCGCCGGCGGCATCTCCGGCCACGCCTTCTCCAGGCTGACCAGGGAGCGGCGATGCTCAGTGTAGCGGTCCGACATCAACCCCTTGATCGGCACCTCGACCAGGCGCGGATCGCCGAAATGATGGTGGCGGTCGGCGTACGCGAGCTTCATCGCCTCGGTCACGACGTGGATGTAGGCCGGCGAATTGTGCCCCATCGCCTTCAGGTCGAAGCCCTTGAGGATGTTCAGTGCCATCGGCAGCACCGGCCCCTGCGACCATGGCCCGCAGGCATGGAGCTCGATGCCGTCGAAGCGCGAGCGCACCGTAGGCTCGAACTTCACGCGGAATCCCGCGAAGTCCTCGTAGCGCATCGGGCCGCCTTCCTTCTCGATGAATTTCGTCACGACGCGCGCGATGTCGCCCTGGTAGAAAGCGGCGCGCGCCGCGGCAAGCCCGGCCTTGCGGCCTCTTCGGCGCGCGGCCTTCCGCTCCTCGTCCGCCATGTACTGCAGCGTCCGGCCGAGATCGGGCTGCACGAACACCTCGCCCACTTCCGGCGGGCGCCCCTTCGGCAGGAAGACCTTGCGGCTAGCCGGCCAGCCGCGGAAGGTCTCCTGGTTCTCCTTGATGAAATCCGACATCATCGGATGCATCGGGAAGCCCTCGCCCGCGAAGCGGATGGCACTGGCGGCGACGTCCCCGAAGCTCATGGCGCCAAAGGACTCGAGCGCGGTGAGCCACGCGTCCGGCGCGGCCGGCACGACGCACCGCTCCACGCCCTTCGGTATTTTGCCGCCGTGCCTTTTGAGAAAGTAATCCGGCGTGATCGCGCGCGGCCAGACGCCCAGCCCGTCGATGCAATGCACCCGCCGGTTCCTCGCGGTGTAGATGATCTGGGGCGCCACGCCGCCGAAGTTGACCTTGTCGGTCTGCAGCACGCCGATCGCGATGCCCGCGGCGACCCCGGCATCGACCGCATTGCCACCCGCCTCCAGGATCTGGAACCCGGCATGCGCGGCGAGGTAGTGCCCGGCCGAGATGAGGTGCCGGGTGCCCATGATGGTCGTGCGGCCGGAAGCCATGCGGGAGTCCTGGTTCGCCGTGCAAAGCCGATCAGGGATTGTATCCACAATCCGCGCGGATCGTGAGGATGCGGCTGCTATAATCGGGCGACCGTCACGCCGGCAGCGCCGGCGCGCCACGCGGCGGGAATGCAGGCAGGACCCGACAATAAACGTTCAAGGAGGCCCCCATGTTCACACCAGTGCGGTTGCTCTGTTGCGTCGTGGCGACCTGCTCCGCCCTGCACGGTGGCGCCCTGCTCGCCCAGGCCCCTTCGACAGGCTCAGGACAGGCTTATCCCACCAAGCCGATCCGAGTCATCAACCCGGCCTCGCCCGGGGGCAACAGCGATATCTTCTTCCGGCTCCTGCAGCCGAAGATGAGCGCGGCGATCGGCCAGCAGTTCGTCATGGATTACCGCCCGGGCGCGGGGGCCACGATCGGCGGCGAGCTGATCGTGAGGAGCGCGCCCGACGGCTACACGACCGGGCTCGTCGCGGCGAGCTTCATGATCAACCCGTCGTTGATGAAGAAGATCCCGTACGACACTCAGCGGGATTTCACCGGGCTCGGCCTCATCGTGGACGTGCCGTCCGGACTGGTCGTGCACCCGTCACTGCCCGTTGGGAACGTCAAGCAGCTGATTACGCTCGCCAAGGCGCGCCCCGGCGAGATCTTCTACTCCACGTCCGGCCCGGGCACCATCGGACACCTGGCGGGGGAAATGCTGAATGCCCAGGCCGGGATCAAGCTCGTGCACGTGCCATACAAGGGTGCCGGCCCGGCCGTCATCGATCTCATGGCGGGACAAGTGCAAATGCAGTTTGCCAGCATGCCGCTCCTGGTCGGCTACGTGCAGGCCGGCAAGCTGCGCCTCATTGCCCAATCCGGCGCCAAGCGGGCGGTTTCAGCCAGGAACGTGCCCACCATGGTGGAATCCGGCCTGCCCGGCTTTGTCGTCCAAAGCCTGTTCGGGTTCGTGGGTCCGGCCAACCTGCCGCGTCCGATCGTGGCCAGGCTCAACGGGGCGCTGGTGGCCGCGATCAAGGACCCGCAAAATAACAAGATCCTGGTCGATCGCGGTGCCGAACCGCTCGGCAGCACGCCCGAAGAGCACGCCGCGGCCATCAAGTCCGAGATCGCGAAGTGGCGCAAGGTGGCCAAGGAAGCCGGTATCGAGCCGCAGTGACCCTAATGTCATGATGAAAGCATTTGGCTGGGAGTTTCCGTATCCGTCGCAGCGCATGCCGGTGCTGGCGAAGAACGTCGTGGCGACGTCGCAGCCGCTCGCCGCGCAGGCCGGCCTGAGCATGATGCAGAAGGGCGGCAACGCGGTGGACGCCGCGCTCGCGGCGGCGATCACGCTGACGGTGGTGGAGCCGACCAGCAACGGCATCGGGAGCGACGCGTTCTGCATCCTGTGGGACGGGAAGAGGCTTCTCGGCCTGAACGCGTCTGGTCGCTCGCCCGCCGCATGGACTCCCGACCGCTTCAAGGGGCAATCGGCGATGCCCACGCGTGGCTGGGACGCCATCACCGTGCCCGGCGCCGTTTCCGCGTGGGTCGCGCTGTCGGAGCGCTTCGGCAAGCTGCCGTTCGCAGATTTGTTCGAGCCGGCGATCCGCTACGCCGCTGACGGCTTCATGGTTTCACCCACGATATCCCGCTTGTGGGCGCAACAGGTGCCCGCGTTGCGGGATGTCCCGGGCTTCGCCGGGCATTTCCTGCCGCGCGGGCGCGCTCCGGAAGCGGGCGAGAAGTTCACCGCGCCCGCTCATGCGAAGACGCTCCGGCGCATCGCGGAAACCCGCGGCGAGGCGTTCTACACGGGCGATCTCGCGCAGAGCATGGCGGCCCACTCCGCGAGGCACGGCGGGGCGATGACGGCCGAGGACCTCGCCGCGCACGCCGCGGACTGGGTCGAGCCCCTTGCGCACGACTACCGCGACTACACGCTGCACGAGATCCCCCCGAATACCCAGGGGATCGCCGCGCAGATCGCGCTGGGGATCCTCGAAGGTTTCGACCTCGGCGCGATTCCCGTGGATTCCGCCGACAGCCTGCATCTGCAGATCGAGGCGATGAAGCTCGCGTTCGCGGACGCCTATGAATACGTCTCCGACCCCGCCACCATGCGCGTGAAGAACACCGGGCTGCTCGACAGGGAGTACCTGAGGAGCCGCTCGCGCCTGATCGACATGAAGAAGGCAACGACGCCGCGGCATGGCGTGCCCGGCCGGGGCGGCACGGTCTATCTCACGGCCGCGGACGCCTCCGGCATGATGGTGTCCTTCATCCAGTCGAACTACCAGGGATTCGGGTCGGGCATCGTGGTCGACGGCATCAGTCTTCAGAACCGCGGCTACGGCTTCGTGCTGCGGCCGGACCACGCCAACATCGTCGCCCCCCGCAAGCGCCCGTTCCACACCATCATCCCTGCCTTCATCACCCGGGACGGAATGCCCGTCATGAGTTTTGGCGTGATGGGCGGCTCGATGCAGGCGCAGGGACATGCCCAGGTGATGGTGCGGTTCGCCGACCACCGGCAAAATCCCCAGGCGGCGTCCGACGCGCCGCGCTGGCGCGTGGGGGAGAACCGGGACGTCAGCATCGAGCATGGCGTGCCCGCCGCGGTCATCGATGACCTGAAGTCCCGCGGCCACAACATGGTGCAGGCCGACCGCTGGAGCACCGATTTCGGCCGCGCGCAGCTGATCTATCGAATGGAAGATGGCTACCTCGCGGCATCCGAGCGCCGCACGGATGGCCAGGCCGTCGGGTATTGAGTCATGTCTGAGCACAAGGCGACCGTGAAGTGGTCCCGCGACGGCAGGGACTTTACCTACAAGACCTACAGCCGCGACCACGTCTGGATCGCGAACGGGAACGAGATTCCGGCCTCCGCGGCAGCTGCGTACCTGGGAAGTCCCGATCGCGTCGATCCCGAGGCGGCGCTGGTCGCGGCGCTGTCGAGCTGCCACATGCTGACCTTTCTTGCGCTCGCCGCGAACAAGGGCTTCGTCGTCGAGAGCTACGAGGACGACGCCGTGGGTCACCTCGACAAGAACGCTGCAGGCAAGCTGGCGATCACGCGCGTTGACCTGCGCCCGAAGATCGCATATGGCGGATCCAAGCAGCCGACTGCGGCGGACCTCGACTGGCTGCACGACAAAGCGCACCGGGAGTGCTTCATCGCGAATTCGGTAACGACCGAGGTGCACGTCGTAAAGTGAACTTCCTCGGACCGTCGTTCCCGCGGAGGCTGGTATCCCCTGCGCCCGCGGAGGGCGGAGCAGGTTCCGAGCGTATTGAGCTTGGATGCGACCCCGGAGCGGGATGCAGCGCCGCAATAGTCCGCGTGCTTGTGTGCGCCTTCACGGTCGCATCCCCAGAATCGGGGCCCCTACTCCACGTTTCGGCGCCCCCCTTGCGGGGGAAGGTAGGATGGGGG
>DASWIC010000019.1:0-2438 GCA_036397875.1 Burkholderiales bacterium | reverse complement strand
CAGCGCGGATGCCTCGAGTATGGTCATCTTGATTCAGCTGCCGGCCTCGCCGGCGCATGGAGTGGAGACGCAGGCAAGGTTAGCCGAGACGGCATCAAGAATCCGTCGTCCGGCTGTGAAGGACTTGTGAAGTACTGCTAGGGAAACGTGATTTCGAACACGGAACCGCGGCCCGGCGCGCTCGCAACCTCGATCGTCCAGCCGCAGGCATCGCAGATCTGCTTCACGATCGCGAGCCCGATCCCGAATCCACCGCGCTCGGGGGGCGCGGCGCGGTAGAAGCGCTCGAACAGCTTTGGCTGGTCCTCGGCCGCGATGCCCGAACCGGAATCCGCGACCGTCAGGCGCCGTGCACCGTAGGTGATGCGGATGAAGCCGCGCTCGGTGTACTGAACCGCGTTCCGGATCAGATTGGCGAGCACGGTCTGCAGCGCCTGGCGGTTGAGGCTCAAGACCGCCTCGGGCTCCAGTTGCGCCTCGAACGACAAGCCTTTCTGGGCCATGGCCGGGCGAAACGCCCCGACCGCATCATCCACGCATTCCCGGATCGAGACCGGCTCCACCGCGCCGATCGACATTTCGCGGGCGAGGAACAACAGGGTCTGGATCTGCTCCTCCATGCGGGCGGCCGCCGTGTTCATCATTTCGACGCGCGTGCGAGCCTTCTCCGGCAGCGCGCGATCGGCGAGCAGCAGCTCGCAACTGGTCCGGATCGCGGTCAACGGCGTGCGCAGCTCGTGGCTCGCGTTGGCGGTGAACTCCTGCTCGCGCTGGATCAGGCGCGAGAGGCGGCCCAGAAAATCGTCCAGCGCCCGCGCCAGCGCCGCCACTTCGGTGTCCTGGTCGGGGCTGGCAAGCGGCGGATGCGGCTGGCCGGGTGTGAGCGCTGGAAGCCGTCGCGCCAGCTCGGTGACCTGCCGTGTCAGCACGCCGGCGAGCCAGTAGCCCAGCGCGAGCGCGACCACCGCAATGACTGCGAGGGAAGCCAGCACGAGACGGGAGAATTCCTGCTCGCGCGCCTCGTGCGCACCGTCATCGTAGGCCACGACGTAGACCATGTCCCCGACCCGCCGCACGCCGACGTGGCGCTCTTCCGGTCCGCGGCCGAGCTCGTGGTTGCCTGGCGCGAGCCCGCGCAGCTGCTGGGGGAGCTTCAACTCCTCCGCCCCCGCGCGAACGGCAAAATACTGGAGATTCGGGCCGGCTGGCTGCGGGAGTTCGGGGTTGTCGCGGTGGCGCCTGACGAGGTCGTCCAGCTCCTCGGTGACGATCTGTTCGACGAGGGCTTCTTCCAGGCGCTCCGACGCGACGTAGAGCGTCACGCCGAACACGCTCACGACCGTCATGCACGCGGCGGCGAAAAACGCAGCCACACGCAGGCGCAGGCCGATCCTAGGCATCTGACCGGCCCTCGAGACGGTAACCGTGACCGTGCACGGTGCGGATCGGATCGTAGCCGCCCGCGCGCTGGAGCTCGCGCCGCAGCACGTGCATGTGGCTGCGCAGCGAGTCGCTGGACTCCAGCTCATCGCCCCACGCGGCTGTTTCGAGCTCCTTGCGGCTCAGCACGCGATCGGGCTGCGACATCAGGGCTTCCAGGATGCGCAGGCATTTCCGGGGCAGCTTGACGTCGTTTCCGCAGAATCGCACCGACAGGCTGCCGGGATTGAACACCAGGTCGCCGGACGTCAGTGTCCGGCCGGCTACGCGTCCGGCCCGCCGCTTGTGCAGCGCCAGCAGCCGCGCCTCCGCTTCCTTCAGCGCGAACGGCTTGATGAGGTAGTCGTCGGCGCCGCCGGAAAATCCCGCCAGCTTGTCCTCGAGGGTATCGCGCGCGGTCAGCATCAGCACCGGGGTGTCGTTCCGCGCCTCGTCCCGCAGCTTGCGGCACAGCGTGACGCCATCCATGCCGGGCAGGCCGATGTCGAGCACGATGGCGTCGAAACCGCCGGTCACCGCGAGGTGCAATCCCGTCACGCCGTCGGCCGCGGCGTCCACGGCGTGGCCCCGGGCCTCGAGGAAATCGTAGAGGTTCGCGGCGATCGCGGGATCGTCTTCGATGATCAGTACGCGCACGCGGGGAACAAGGCGGGTGGGCGGGGCGCGATCGACGACCGGCGACCGCGGGTCACGCCTGCCGCTTCGGGGGCGTGACGGATTGCCAGCGGCCGTTGACGAGGCCCTGCATCGGCTGGAACTCGACCTTGTAGACCATCTTGCGGCTCTGCGCGATCCAGTAGCCGAGGTAGAGGTAGGGAAGATCGAGCGTGCGGCAGAGCTCGATCTGCCACAGGATATTGAAGGTACCGAAGCTCGCGCCGGCGACGTCGGGGTCGAAGAAGGTGTAGACCGAGGACAGCCCGTCCTGCAGCCGGTCGACGATGGAGACCATGCGCAGCGCGCCGTTCTCGCGGAACTCGATCAGCCGCGACTCGACG
>DASWIC010000018.1:0-3513 GCA_036397875.1 Burkholderiales bacterium | reverse complement strand
TGGGGGTCGGGCGACCAGCAGTTCGCGCGCCCGGTGCACGGGCTGTTGATGCTGCACGGCTCGCGCGTGGTTCCGGGTCGAGTGCTCGGGGTGGAAAGCACCAACAAGACCCGGGGTCACCGCTTCCTCTCCGGCGGCGGGATCGAACTCAAGCGCGCCGATGATTACGAACGGGCGCTGCGCGAGCAAGGCAGGGTCATCGCCGGTTTTTCGCAGCGGCGCACCCTGGTCATCAAGGCGCTGGAGGAAGCCGCCGGCCGCGACGTCACGCTGGTCGCGGATGACGCCCTGCTCGACGAGATCACCGCGCTGGTCGAATGGCCCTCGGTATATGCGGGCGCATTCGGACGAGAGTTTCTCGACGTGCCGGAGGAGTGCCTGGTGCTTTCGATGCAGCGGCACCAGAAATACGTCCCGCTGCGCGACCAGGAGTCCGGGAAGCTCCTCCCCCGCTTCCTCTTCGTGTCCAATCTCGAGGCGAAGCAACCCCGCGAGATCATCCACGGCAACGAGCGCGTGCTGCGGGCGCGCCTCGCGGATGCCAAGTTCTTCTACGACCAGGACCGCAAGACGCGCCTCGAGACGCGCGTGCCGCGCCTCGCAGCCGTCGTCTACCACGGCAAGCTCGGCAGCCAGCTCGAGCGCGTCGAGCGCATCCAGCTGCTGGCCGGGAGAATCGCGCACGGGATCGGCGCCGATCCCCTGCTCACGGGACGCGCGGCCTGGCTCTCGAAGGCCGATCTCTCGACGGAGATGGTCGGCGAGTTTCCCGAGCTGCAAGGGACCATGGGGCGCTATTACGCGATCCACGATGGCGAGCCGAAGGCGGCCGCCGACGCGATCGAGGCGCATTACCGGCCGCGGTTCGCGGGGGACGCCCTCCCCGACGGCCCGATCAGCATGGCGGTCGCGCTGGCCGACAAGCTCGACGCGCTCGCCGGCCTGTTCGGCATCGGGCAGGCGCCGACCGGCGACCGCGACCCGTTCGCGTTGCGGCGCGCCGCGCTCGGGGTCGTCCGCATCCTGGTCGAGCGCCGGCTGGCGCTCCCACTGAACGACCTCATCGGTGCGGCGATCAAGGAATACGGAGGACGCGTGGGTGACGCGCAGGCGGCGCTCGAGACCTTCGTCTATGAGCGCCTTGCGGGCTACCTGAAGGACGCCGGGTACACGACCCTGGAAGTCGATTCGGTCGTCAGCCTGCGGCCGCAGCGGATCGATCTCGCCCCGCGCCAGCTGGAGGCCGTCCGCGCCTTCAACCAGCTGCCCGAAGCGGTAAGCCTCGCGGCCGCCAACAAGCGCGTGGCGAACCTGCTCAAGCAGGCCGCGGCCAAGGGCGAATCGTTCTCCAGCGCCGAATCGGACAAGCTGAAGGAACCCGCCGAGCGCGAGCTCTATTCGGCCCTGGCGATCACGGCGGACAGCGCAAGAAGCCTCTACGAGCGCGGGGATTTCACCGGCTTTCTCAAGACCTTCGCGGCGCTGAAGGGACCGGTCGACGCCTTTTTCGACTCGGTGATGGTCATGGTGGAGGACCGCGAGCTGCGGCAAAACCGCCTCGCGCTGCTCGCGGATCTCCGCAACGAAATGAACCGCGTCGCGGATCTGTCCAAGCTCGCCGCCTGAGATGAAGCTGGTCATCCTGGACCGCGACGGCGTCATCAACCATGACAGCCCGTCCTATATCAAGAGCCCCGACGAATGGAAGCCGATCCCGCGGAGCCTCGACGCCATCGCGCGCCTGACCCAGGCGGACTATCGCGTGGTGGTCGCGACCAACCAGTCCGGCGTCGGCCGGGGACTGTTCGAGATGGCAACGCTGAACGCCATCCACGACAAGATGCACCGCGCGATCGGCCAGGCGGGCGGGCGCATCGATGCCGTGTTCTACTGCCCGCACGCCATGGAGGCGAATTGCGGCTGCCGCAAGCCCAAGCCCGGGCTGCTCGAGGATATCAGCCGGCGCTTCAACACGAGCCTGCAGGACGTGCCATGCATCGGCGATCAGCTGCGCGACCTGCTGGCGGCGGCGGCCGTCGGTGCGCAGCCGATCCTGGTGCTGACCGGCAAGGGCGCCCTGACGCAGCGCGAAGGGGGGCTCCCCCCGAACACCCGCGTATACGCCGATCTCGCCGACGCGGTGAAGTCGTTCGTTCGATGACTGCGCTCCTGCGATCATCGGTGTTCGCGTTGTTCCAGGCAGTCATCACCCCCGTCTTCGCCCTCCTCGCGCTGCTCTTCATTCCGCTGCCGGCGGCGGCCCGGTATCGCTTCATCACCACCTGGTCGCGCCTGATGCTTGCCGGCGCCGAGACGATCCTCGGCATCCGCTACCGCGTGCTCGGGGCGCAAAGCCTTCCACCGCCGCCCTACATCGTGCTCGCCAAGCACCAGTCGGCGTGGGAAACGCTCGCGTTCCAGTCCATCTTCCCGCCGCAGGTCTGGGTGGTGAAGCGCGAGCTCCTGTGGATTCCCTTCTTCGGCTGGGGCCTGGCGCTGCTCGCGCCGATCGCGATCGACCGCGCTTCCGGTCCACGCGCGTTGAACCAGCTGCTCGAGCAAGGGCGGGAGCGCCTGGCGCGCCGCTATTGCATCGTGATTTTTCCGGAGGGCACGCGCATCGCGCCGGGCAGCCGCGGAAGATACCAGGTGGGCGGCGCCTGGCTCGCGGTCAAGACGGGAACCCCGGTGGTGCCGGTCGCCCACAACGCCGGCGAGCTGTGGCGCCGGCGCGCGTTCGTCAAGCGGCCCGGGCTGGTGACGGTGAGCATCGGCGCGGCGATCGACAGCCGGCAGCTCACGCCCGACCAGTTGATCCGCAGGGTCGAGGACTGGATCGAGGGCGAGATGCAACGCCTCGGCAGCCCGGGCGCGCCGGCGTAGGACGATACGCGATACCATCCGCCCCATGCGCCCTCTCGTTCCGCTGATTGCGCTCGTCGTGCTGCTCGCGGGATGCGGTTACAAGACACCGCTCACGCTGCCCAAGCCGGCGCCCGGCGCGAAAACCACGGCGCAAAAGCCCCCGCCGGGGGAGAACGACAAGAAGCCCGCGGATGAGCCGTGAGCCACTTCGAGTACCGTAACGGCGTGCTGCACGCCGAGGCGGTGCCGCTCGCGCGCGTCGCGGAGCGCTACGGCACGCCGTGCTACGTCTATTCGCGGGCGGCGGTGACCGAAACCTACCGCGCATTCGTCACCGCGTTCGCGGGCCGCGACCACCTCGTCTGCTACGCGGTGAAGGCGAATTCGAGCCTCGCCGTGTTGAACGTGCTCGCGCGCCTGGGCAGCGGCTTCGACATCGTCTCGGGCGGGGAGCTCGCGCGGGTGCTGGCGGCGGGAGGCGACCCGCGCAAGATCGTCTTCTCGGGGGTGGGCAAGACCGCCGAGGAGATGCGCCAGGCCCTGATGGCGGGCATCCTGTGCTTCAACGTCGAGTCGGAAAGCGAGCTGGCGCGGCTCGCCGCGGTCGCGGCGCAATGCGGCAGGACCGCGGCGCTCGCCCTGCGCGTC
>DASWIC010000017.1:0-1513 GCA_036397875.1 Burkholderiales bacterium | reverse complement strand
AGATGAAGGCATTCGCGGCATCCTCGGTGTTCCAGGTCACGACCGGGTCGGGGCTGACCCCTGCAACCTGCCGGCAGATCGGGAAGCCGTCGGACTTGTAGACGATCGCGTACATGCTGCCCCCTTCGCACATCTTCTCGTGCCGCTGCGACGGATCCTTTATAACCGATTCCTTCCGGCGCCGCCAAGCATGCCGCGCTGCATGCGATAAGACTCATCGCGCGATTCATCAGCGCAGAAATGTTTCTGCGCAGGCATGGTGCGATCACGCACGCGTCGCATTTGTCGCGCACGCGCTGCTGCATCGACACTGCATTGCGGACGCGCGAGAAATTGCGTCGCACGCCGCAATCCTGATTGCGGCTGGCGCCGCGCGCGCAACCGCGCCTGGCGACGTCCTGTCGAACTTTCGACAGAGCCAGCGTGAACTAGTTCACGCGGTCTAAGGTATTCCCCTGTAATTCCCTCAGGATTAGCCTGATTTGCATAGTGATTGTCAAACAGCGTTAAATGGAATACGGGAGGTCCGGAAGCGCTTATCGGCGCATCCGGGCCTAGGCAACCGCCCCCGGCCTCGGGGGCTTTTTCAACTGGGGAAGGAGAGGGTCATGAGCAACATGCGCGATGTCGTCGGCCTGCGCTTGCCTTACAGCAAGGCGCATTCGCAGTACTACACGGAGTTCGATCCCGCCACGGGCACGGTGTGGGGATACTTCAATCCGAAGGGCACGCCCTGCTTCAGTCTGGGGCTGCTCAAGGACATCCGCAACCACGACTGCGCGCTGGCAGTGAACGGTGGCCACGTCGAGGTGGGCGGCGTACCGAGCAAGGCGCGCTACTACGTCTGCGGATCGCGCGTGCCGCGCGTGTTCAACCTGGGCGGCGACCTCGCGCTTTTCGTCCTGCTGATCAAGGCACGCGATCGCGACGCTCTGTTGCACTATGCGAAGCTGTGCATCGACAACATGTACCCGCGCATCCAGAACTACTTCTGCCCGACGCTCACCACCATTTCGCTGGTGCAGGGCGACGCGCTCGGCGGCGGCTTCGAGTGCGCCATGTCCTCCGACGTGCTCGTCGCCGAGGAATCGGCACAGCTCGGGCTGCCCGAGATCCTGTTCAATCTGTTTCCCGGCATGGGCGCGGTGAGCCTGCTCACGCGCCGCATCGGCCAGCGCGCCGCGGAGGAGCTGATCCTTTCGGGTCGCGTGCTGCCGGCGGCGAAGCTGCACGAGATGGGCATCGTCGACGTGCTGGCGCAGGACGGGCAGGGCGAGGCCGCGGTCAGCGACTGGATCGCCCGCAACGACCGCCGGCGCAATGGCATGCAAGCCGTGTACCGCACGCGCCAGCAAGTGTCGCCGATTACCCGCGAGGAGCTCGACGCGGTCGCGGAGACGTGGGTGGACGCCGCGCTGCGCATCGAGGACCGCGACCTGAAGATGATGAGCCGCATCGTGCGCTCGCAGATGCGCCGCATGGAGCATGGCGACGTGGCCGACATCACTGCGGA
>DASWIC010000016.1:0-18230 GCA_036397875.1 Burkholderiales bacterium | reverse complement strand
GGACAGACTGTCCCTGGCTCCCTATGACACCCAATGCCGGGCCTTTGAGATCGAAGGCGGCGATCGCCGTGCTGCTGGCATGGGGCATGGCGGTTCCTGCAGCGGCCGCGGACGGAATGGACGCCCGGCCCGGCGCTCCGGGACGGGAAGTGGAGCCCGCACGCCAGATCAGGCATGCGCCGCATCTGCGCGCCAATGTTTCCAACGCTGAGCGCTACGTCGTCAGCAGTGTTTGCGAGTCCCGTGGCGTACGGGAGATCGCGCAAATTCTCAGGCGCTCCGATTTCGAGGAAATGTGGGCGTTCCTGCCGCGGGCGCACGCGACCGGCGATTGCCAGTGGCACGAAATCGGCCGCGAGGAAAAATCCGAGGGCGACAGCGCCTACTTGCACGTGGACATGGCGTACCTCGAGGCGCTCATGGCCGAGAACGCCGAAATCCACGTGGTTCACTTTCATCCGCTGAAATACTTCGAGTGCGCGGCCAATGCGGGGTGTCCGCAGGCGGCGGCGGCCGGCGAGGCGGGATCCTTCGACGCGCGATGGATCACCGACCTCGTGTTCTCGATGCCGAGCCCGAGCGACGTTCATTTCATGATGGATGTGACGTCGCGCTTTCACCGGCGCCATCAGGGCCGGGGGTTGATCAAGCACCAGGTCGTGACCCCGTACGGGGTCGTGGACTTCGGGCTGACGGCCAGCGGCCTCGCCAAATTCGATTCGGAGCGATTCGAGCGCAGCGGCGGGTTGTATATCACGTGGGTGATGGCCAGCAAGCTCGCGAACGAACACGTGGAAGAGGTGATCAAGGGCCAGCCGGGCAGCATCATGGCTGCCGTGCGACGGCTCGCGCAGACGCTCAACACCGAGTTCCTGCGGGTGGTGCACAGCACGCTGGAACCAGCGGAGCCAAAGTAGGGCTGCGCGGGCTGGTATAGTCATCCTGGTTTGCGTTCAGACAAGGGGGGAACATGAAGACAGCGCTTGCCGTGTGTTTCACCATGCTGCTCGCCGCCGCGGGCGGCGGTCAGGCGGCGCAGCCCGGTTCGCCGGAGGATTCCGCCGCCGGATACCCCACGCGGCCGCTGCGGCTCATCATTCCGTTCCCGCCCGGCGGCAGCAACGACATCATGGGACGCTACTTTGCGCTCTATCTCACGGAGCGCCTGGGCAGGCAGGTGGTCGTGGACAACCGCCCGGGGGCCGACGGCATGATCGGGACCGGCATCGCCGCGCGCGCGCAGCCCGACGGGCACACGCTGCTGATCGCCTCCGCGGCGTTCACCGTGAACGGGGCGACGCGCAACGCGCCCTACGATCCGCATAAGTCCTTCTCCTGGGTGGGGAGGCTGGGGTACGGCCCGAGCGTGCTCTCGGTGGGTCCGGCGCTCAAGGTAAATTCCGCGCAGGAGCTGATCGCCCACGGCCAGGCCAACCCGGGCAAGCTGACGCTCGCCACCTCGGGCGGCTTTGCCCAGTTCGCGAGCGAGTTGTTCAATCACCTCTCCGGGATGAAGATGCTGGTCGTGATCTACAAGGGCGGGTTCCCCGCGCTGATGGACGTCATGGGCGGGCAGGCGCACGTCAACCTGGGCTCGCTCATCCAGACGCTGCCGCACATGAAATCGGGCCGCATCAAGGCCCTCGCGACCACCGGCACGAAGCGCGCCACGGCAGCGCCCGATCTTCCGACCATTGCCGAAGCGGGCGTGACGGGCTACGAAGCGAACAACTGGTGGGCCATCGCGGTGCCCGCGGGCACGCCGGCGGGCGTGATCAAAAAGCTCAACGGGGAGATGAAGCGCTATCTCGAGCAGCCGGCGACCCTGAAGCGCTTCCAGGCGGAAGGCGTCGAGGCCGATTTCCGCACGCCCGCCGAGGTCCAGAAGCTGATTCCCGTCGAGATGGCCAAATGGAAGGAAGTCGCCAGGATCGCCAACATCCGCGCGGGCAGTTGAGCGGCGGAGGCGTCACAACATGGCACAAAATGGGGTCAGCTCCGAGCCGAAACATCCTTCCAGCTATCGGCGAATCGATATCGGCTCAGACCCACATCCGGGAATCCCCAAGTCATATGCCGCCGGGGTTCTGTGCGCGTTGTTCATCGGAGCTTGTGCGTCCCAGACGGCCGATCTCGCGGCACCTGCGCCGTTCAAGCCGGTCCCGGTCGAATTCACGCATGTATGGAACAAGACAACGCACCCGTTCACCGGCGCGGCCGTAATCGATGTCGACGGTGACGGGAAATTCGAAATATTCGTGGGGGGCGGTGAAGGGCAGCGCGACTCCTTGCTGAGCTACCGCAATGGCAGGCTGGTTGACATCGAAAACGGCACCGGTCTGTCGAACAACGCCGCGACCTACGGCGCCACGGCCATCGACATGGACGGCGACGGCGATACCGATTTGATCGTGGCGCGCAACGACGGCGTTTATCTGTATCTCAATGACGGCGGACGATTTCGGGAAAGTCGCATTGCGGTCGATCTTCCCGCAAACGCGGTGCCGTTCAGCGTGGCGGTCTCGGATATCGACCACGACGGTGACGGGGACCTGTACATCAGCGTGTTCGTGGAATTCCCGTCGTTCCGCAGTGCGGTATTCAACGATCCCGCGCACGCCAAAGCGAACCGGTTGCTGCTGAACAACGGCGACCTCACGTTTACCGATATCACCGCCTCATCCGGCACCGCCGGGAAACAGAATACATTCCTCTCGGTGTTTGTCGATCTGGACGGCGACGGCTGGCAGGATCTGGTGGTCGCGCAGAATACCGGCGAGGTCGAGATATTCCGCAACATGAAGAACCGCACGTTCCGGTCCGTGGCCAGCAAATCGGGATTCGGCTTCTGGATGGGGCTGGCGGTCGGCGACATCGATAATGACGGAGACCAGGATCTGTTTTTCAGCAACGTCGGAAAATCGATTCCCGCCTTCCTGACCACGGGCGATATCCGCGGCGATCAGCGCCACAACCTCGAGTGGCTGTTGCTGCGAAATGACGGCGACTTCCGGTTTGCCGACGTGACGGAGGCCTATCGCCTGACCGGCGAGGGTTTCGCCTGGGGCGCAGTGTTCGAGGACTTGAATCAGGACGGGCGGCTCGATCTGTTCGTGGCGCAAAATTACATCAAGTGGCCGGTCCACAGGTTTTTCAAGCTTTCCGGCCGGACCTATCTGCAGCATGTCGACTACGGCGCGCGCGCGTTTCGACACACGCCGTTGCTGGGGATGGAGAATGAGTTTTTTGGCCAGTCGCCGCTTATCGTGGATATCGACGGCGACGGCAGGCAGGACCTCATTTGGATAAACATGGATGGCCCGGCCCGCGCATTCCTGAATACGTCGACTGGAAACTACGTCACGATCGTCGTGCCGGATACCGTCGCGTCCCTCGGCACCCGCATCAGCATCGAGACCGACAAGGGTAAGAGCTATACGCGCGAAGTCATCGCGAGCGCCGGCATGTTGACTGATCAAACCCCGGAGCTGACTTTTGGATTGGGCGGCCTTGAGCGGGTGCACCGCGTCGTCATTCAGCGCCCGGACGGACGGACCGAGCTAATCTCCGCGCCGCTCACCAACAAGAAAACGGCCATCAAGAAACAGTAGGAGAGGCGAGGTTCGGTAACGACGTTGCCCTCGCAGCCACTTATGGAGGAAGGATTGACCATGCAAGCCGCCGCAGGCATGAGCTTCGTGCCGACTGGCGCGGCGCTGGGCGCCGAGATCCGCGGCGTGGACCTTACGCGGAACCTTGACGCGGCAACGTTCCGCCGTATCGAGGACGCATTCAATCGCCACGGAGTGATATTTTTCCGGGGCCAGAGCATTACGGTCGAGCAGCAAATCGCTTTTGCCCGGCGTTTCGGCGAGGTGGAGATCAACGTCAACACGCAGGCGTGCCTGCCGGGCCGTCCCGAAGTCCTGCTGGTCTCGAACATCAAGGAGAACGGCCGCTACATCGGGCTCGCCGACGCGGGAACCACCTGGCACACGGACATGTCGGCATACGCGTGCCCGCCGCGCTGCTCGATGCTCCACGCGATAGAAGTTCCGCGTGCCGCCGACGCGACGGTCCTGGGCGACACGATATTCGCCAGCGCGGCCGCCGCCTACGACGCGCTTGCGCCGGAAGTTCAGGCGCGGCTCGAGGGCAGGCGATCGACGCACAGCTACCTGGCCAAGATGACGGCGCGCAAGGCGGCGGTGGGCTTGACCCGCGAGGTCACGCGCGAGCACCTGGACAAAACACCCCCCGTCGCTCACCCGGTATTTCGCACGCACCCGGTCACCGGCCGCAAATGCATTTACGTCACCGAAGGCGAATGCACCGGAATTGAGGGGATGGCGGAAGCCGAAGCCCTGCCGCTCCTATCCGAGTTGCACCGCCACCTGATCGACCCGAAGTTCCAGTACCGGCATCGGTGGCAGGCGGGCGACGTGCTGATGTGGGACAACTGCACCTGCCAGCACCTGGCGGTGCGCGATTACGGCGAAGACCAGCGCCGCCTGATGCACCGCGTGACCGTGAACGGCTCCGTGCCGGCTTAGGCAGACGGGGCGAGTTAACAAAAGAGGAGGAGAGACGCATGACCACCGAGCTCAAGTACCTGGCGTTCGTCACGACGCTGACCGCGCTGATCTGGATTCCCTACATTCTCAACATGATCATGGTCCGCGGCCTGATCGATGCCGTCGGCTATCCCGAGAACCCGAAGCCGATGGCGCCGTGGGCGACGCGGATGAGGGCGGCGCATTACAACGCCGTCGAGAACCTGGTGGTGTTCGCGGCGCTGGTGCTCGTCGCGCACGCCGCCGGCGTCAAGGGCGAGGCGACGGCGACCGCCTGCATCATCTATTTCTGGGCACGAGTGGTTCATCTCGGCGCCCACACTTTCGCCATCCCGTGGGTCCGCACGTTGGCATTCGTGGTCGGCTGGGTCTGCCAGCTCACCCTGGCGTACAAAATCCTCGTGCCATAGGAAGTGCCGACCATGTATCCGAGCACGCTGCTCTACATCAACGGTGTCTGGGGTCCGGGCGCCTCCGGCCGCACGTTGCCCGTCGTCAATCCCGCCACCGGCGGCCAGATCGGCACAGTCGCTTACGCCGAGCGTGGCGATCTCGACCGCGCGCTGGAAGCCGCGGACCACGGCTTCAGGATCTGGCGCAAGATCTCCGCGTTCGATCGGTCGAAGATCATGCGCAAGGCCGCGAATCTCTTTCGCGAGCGCGCCGACACGGTCGCGCCGATTCTCACCCTGGAGCAGGGCAAGACGCTCGCCGAAGCCAAGGGGGAGGCGCTCGCCAGCGCCGATATCGTCGACTGGTTCGCCGAGGAGGCCCGGCGCGCCTACGGGCGCGTGATCCCGGCGCGCTCGGAAGGCGTCTATCAACTGGTGATCAAGGAGCCGGTGGGGCCGGTGGCGGCTTTCACGCCGTGGAATTTCCCGATCAACCAGGTGGTGCGCAAGCTCTCGGGGGCGCTCGCGGCCGGGTGCTCGATCATCGTCAAGGCGCCGGAGGAGACGCCCGCCTCGCCGGCCGAGCTGATCCGTGCGTTCGCCGACGCCGGCGTTCCCGCGGGAGTGATCAACCTGGTCTACGGGAATCCCGCGGACATCTCCAGCTATCTCATTCCGCATCCGGTCATCCGCAAGATGTCGTTCACCGGATCGATCGCGGTGGGCAAGCAGCTCGCGGCGCTCGCCGGCAGCCACATGAAGCGCACGACTATGGAGCTCGGCGGGCATGCGCCGGTGATCGTCTTTGACGATAGTGACGTCGACGCCGCGGTGAAGACCATGGCGTTCATGAAATACCGCAATGCCGGGCAGGTGTGCATCTCGCCGACGCGCTTCCTGGTGCAGGAGGGCGTTTACGCGAGCTTCGTCGAAAAATTCGTCGCGGGCGCCAAGGCGATCAAGGTCGGCGACGGCATGAGTCCGGACACGAAAATGGGCCCGCTTGCGAATCCGCGGCGGAGCCGAGCGATGGAAGCCCACGTCGGGGACGCGAAGAAGCACGGCGGCAAAGTGCTTGCCGGCGGCTATCCGATCGGCGAGAAGGGAAATTTCTTCGAGCCCACGGTAATCGCGGAGCTGCCGAAGGAAGCGATGGCGATGAACCAGGAGCCGTTCGGTCCGCTCGCCATCATCAATCCCTTCCGCAGCTTCGACGACGCCGTGAGTGAGGCGAACCGCCTGCCGTATGGGCTCGCCGCCTACGCGTGGACGCGCTCCGCGAAGACCGCCCATGCCATCGCGGCATCGGTCGAGACCGGCATGATGACCATCAACCATCTGGGCCTCGCGCTGCCCGAGGTGCCGTTCGGCGGCGTCAAGGACTCGGGCTACGGCTCGGAGGGCGGCAGCGAGGCGATCGAGGCGTATCTCAATCCCAAGTTCGTGTCGCAGTCAGGCTTGTGAGATTGCGGGACACTGATCCCGTTACGCATACAGTCAGGTGACTTACTTCCGGGTCATCGTCGCATGGTTGCCCCAGGTGCTCATCCTGCTGTTCCTGGGGGGCAGATTTGATCTGCTCGGGGGATTCAATCGGACGGACGCCGGGTTCAGCACGCTCATCGCGCTGTTCCTGGTGACGCCCGTCGCCACCTTGGTCTTGCTGGTGGTCGAAATTGTCCGAACCATTCTCCAGGTCCGACGGAAAGTTGCGACGCGGTCGTTCTCGATGCCCGCTGTCGCCATCTTCCTGTTTTCCGAGGCGCTCGCGGTGGACCTGTATATTCTTTCCCAGTTCAGAATGCACTGAGACTCGGGCGAGGAGGTTTCCGGGGGCTGATCCGTTCATTCAAGGGGGTGAGGCACAAAGCACTCTCGCCGACCTCTGTTGCTACAGATCCCTGGCGACACGAAATCCCCGCCGCCCGCTGCGCAGGTCCTTGTTGTCGCCATCCCTGCGGGCGGAGCGGACGTCCTCCGGCAATAGTCCCCATGCGCCGCCACGGACCACTGCTTTCTCGCATTCCCCTTTGAGCCACGGCGAGCCGTCGGCCGGCGCGGCCGCGTAGGACGCATTCCAGCAGTCCGCGACCCACTGCCAGACGTTACCGTGCATGTCGAACAGGTTAAAGCGATTCGAAGGAAACGATCCGACCGGCGTGGTCCTGTCGCTGGCGTCGGCCGTGCAGCCGTTGCAGTTCGCCAGGTTTCGGCCCACGTCGCTACCCCATGGATAAGGCGTCCGGGTGCCCGCTCTAGCCGCGTACTCCCACTCGGCTTCCGAGGGGAGGCGGTAGGCCATTTCGGTTCTGACTTTCAACCAGGCCAGGAACTCCTGCGTATCGTTCCAGCTGACGTAGAACACCGGTCCGGTGCCCCGGCCCCAGCCCCGATCGTTGGGCCGGTGCCTGCAAGCGCCCTCGCGGTGGCATTGGTCCCACTCTCCAAAGGTCACCGGATAGCGCCCGATCGCGAAATTGCGGGGAATCGAGACCCGTGTGACCGGGCCCTCGGAGCCACGATGCCCGGGTTCGCCCGACGGCGAGCCGCGCTCGAAAACTCCCGATGGAATTTCCACCAGTTCCGGGCAGTCCGGGCAATCGCGAAATACGCGCAGTGGGAGCACCTCTGCGGAGGACGGCGCGCGACCGACGGGCGCCCAGGCAACCCACGCCCAGCCGGCAACGGCTGCGCAAAGCACCGCACCCGACGTGACCAGTGCCGCTTTGCGGCGGCGGCGGTGCCGCAGAAAGGCCGGGCGCTCGTGACCGGACACGATCCCGTACACCGCGACCGGGGCCGCGATGTTCTTGACGCGCTTGCGGCCCTCGTACACGAAAAGGTGCTCCACCTTATCCCGAACCAGGTCGAACACGCTGCCCGAGACCATGATCCCGCCGCTTTCCGCCAAGCCCTCGAGCCGCGCCGCGACGTTGACGCCGTCGCCATAAATTGCATTGCCATCCGCGATGACGTCGCCCAGATTGATGCCGATGCGAAACTCCATCGAGCGGTTGGGAGGCAGCCTGGCGTTGCGCTGCGCCAGTTCGTCCTGGATCGCCACGGCGCATTCGACTGCCGCGGTGGGGCTGGTGAACGCCGCCAGGACGCTGTCACCGGCCGTATCGATTACCCGTCCGTTGAAACGTGCGACGTTCTCGCGAAAGCAGTCACGGTAGGCCTTGAGCGTTTCAAGCGTGCTGCGCTCCTGGGCGGCCATGAGCCGGCTATACCCGGCGACGTCGGCCACCAAGATTGCCAGCAGCTGACGATCGGGCCCGGACTCCGGCATTGCATTTCCCTCCCGTGAGCACGTGCCATGTACATGCTCCATAACGAGGGAAATTGCAATAGCAATGCCGGGCCACCGGCATTCCGCGATATTGCCGCCTCGATCAATCCGGCGGCACGGCGCCGCTGGCGCCGATCACGCGCTTGCCTTCGGCACTGCGAATGAACTCGAGAAAGCGGGCGACGGCGGGGGGCGGCGTCGCCTTGGTCACCAGGAAGGAATCGCGCGTGAGCCGGTAGGCGCCGCTGCGAACGTTCTCAGCGGAAGGCTCGACGGTGTTGAGCGAGAGCGGCTTGATCCGCCCCTGGCTCCGTTCCGTTACCGTCGTGGTAGTCATGCCGATGGCGCCGGCCGTGCGGGCAAGCTCCTTCGCCATGTCACCGGACTTGGGCATCACGTGCACTGCTTCCGGCATTTGCAATGTGGCCAGGCAAGCGACGCGTGCCCTCACGACCTCCGTGTCGACCTCGCTGTCGGGCCTCGTCCGGGGGGCGACCGGCAGATCGGGGCCGCCCAGGTCCCTCCAGTTGAGGAGCTTGCGCGTATAGATATCGCAGACCTGATTGTCGGCGAGCCCCGTGATTGGCACCGAGGAGTTGACGCCGAACACGACCGCGATCTTGGCGATCTCGTGGACGGCCATGCCTTGCCGGACCAGTTGGTCAGCGACCAGTCCGTGGCTTGCCATCGCGATATCGATGCCGCCCTCCGCGAGCGCCTTGATGCGCGCCTTGGTGCCCAGCCCCTTTCCGATTTCCACAGTGACGTCGGGATGCCGCTCGCGATACGCCTTGGCGAGCGCGGCCACCAGCGGAGCTACCCCGGTTGACCCGTCTACGACAATTCTTTCGGCCGACTGGCCGTGGGCGGCGCCGGCAAGAGCGCAACCGAGCAGAAGCCCCAATGCCCGAAATCCCGCAGAGTGAAACATGCCCTTTGGATTGCCTGGCGTGCTGTGAGTGGTCTTCATGTTGCCCTCCATTCATGATGCGTCGAGGATTGAACGTGTTTTCATTGTTGCCAGCCCATCCTGCGCGTGGAGGGAATACCGGTCTGTGGGACGTTGCGCACTTACCTTGTGGAGTATTCACACACCGCAGGAACGATTCCTCCCAAGCGCCGCCCGCCGGGACCGTGTGGTCTATGGACTGGCGGAGGTCAGCGCCATAGAATTGGCGCGGGCACTCACGCCCCGCGGGAGCCGCAATGGCGAACACGAGCCGCCCCGATGTCCTCACTGAAGCCGAGTTGCGCGCGCTGTCCGATCAGGGCGCCGTCAAGTCGTTCCCCAAGCACGCCGTAATCGTCAGCGAAGGCGATGAGACCGATTCGCTATTCGTCATTCTTTCCGGCCGCATCAAGGTGTTCCTGGCGGACGAGGGCGGCAGGGAGATCGTGCTCGGCACGCAGGGTCCGGGGGAATATTTCGGCGAGATGGTGCTCGACGGGGGAACACGCTCGGCGTCCGTCATGACGCTGGAGCCTTCGCGATTTGCCGTCGTTCCCAGGCTCAAGGTGCGTCAATTCCTGCGGGATCACCCTGAATTTTCCGTCCGGCTCGTCGAAAAACTGATCCGCCGCACCCGGGCACTTACCGAGAGCGTGAAGAACCTGGCATTGATGGACGTCTACGGCCGCGTGGCGCGCCTGTTGCTCGATCTCGCGGAGGAAGACGATAGCGGCACGCTCGTCATCAGGGAAAGACTGACCCAGGCGGATGTCGCCAGCAGGGTGGGCGCCTCGCGCGAAATGGTCAGCAAGATACTCAAGGATCTCGCTGTCGGCGGCTACATCAGCGTCAAGCAGAAGCACATTACCGTGCACAAAGCGCCGCCGCGGCATTGGTGATTATCCACGGCATCCAGGCGCGGGGAGCAGCGGCAGGGCAGGCGACGTTGCTGCGCCGTAACGGCATTGCCGTGCTGCTTCTTGTTGCTGCGGGATCGTACGCGGCCGCGCATCCAGCCGGCGGCGAGCCGGGCCTGCCGGGGATGGAAACGCACCGCATCGAGGAGCCCGTGTTCAATGGGCGGGTCGCCGTCTACGAGGCCGGGCGCGGCAAGGGGCGCGCGATCCTGCTGGTGCACGGCATCGGCGCCGACGGCGCGCGCGATTACAGCGACCAGATCGCGTGGCTTCGAGAATCGTTCCACGTGATCGCCCTGGATCTGCCCGGATTCGGGCAATCCGACAAATCGGATGCCCTCTATACGCCCGCCAACTACGTCGGAGTGCTCAAGCACGTCGCGGACCGCTTCCTGCAGCGTCCCTTTGTGCTGGTCGGGCATTCGTTGGGCGCTCTGGTGTCGTTGCGCTATGCGGCGACCTATCCGGGCGACGTGGAAAAGCTCGTCGTGATGTCCGTACCGGGCGTATTGCATCGTCACGCCACCACCAGCCGTTACCTTGCCGGCCTCATGGGTGTTTCACCGAGCGAATTCGAATCGCTCAGCTGGCTGGGCCGTCTTCCCGGCAAGCTCCTGACGCCGCTCGAGCGGCTCGGCGTCGATCCCTACGGCGTTCTTGCGGATCCGCAGCACCGGGAAGGCCTGCTCAACGGCGATCCCGCGAATATTGCGGGGCTCGCCGCTGCGATCGACGACCTGCAACAGGAGTTGCCGAGCGTGCAGGCCGAGACTCTCATCATCTGGGGCGGAGAGGACGCGATTGCGCCGCTGCGAAACGGCAGAGTTCTTGCCCGCACGCTGTCCCGCGCGCGGCTGGAAGTGATCGAGGACGCCGCGCACACGCCGATGATGGAGACACCTGGCAGGCTCCGCACCGTGCTCGAACCGTTTCTGGAGCACGGCTTGCCGGCGCCGGCTCCGGGCCCCGCCGCGGTGATGCCGCAGAATGGCGAGGCGCGCTGCCGGCGCGAGCGCGACCGGATATTTGAAGGCGGGTTCGACGTGTTGGTGCTCGAGAGCTGTCACAATGTCCGCATCCGCAACGCGCGCGTGCGTGCGCTGCGCATCCTCAGCTCGACGGTCACGATAGACGACAGCCATATCGGAGGCGGCAGGACGGGAATGTTGGTGCGCAGCTCCACGGTCGTGATGACCGGCGGGCGCATCGAGGGGACGGTGGCGATATCGGCGTATGCCAGTCGGCTCGATCTCGCGGCAGTGGACCTCGAGGGGCGCGAGGCGGCCGTCAAGGCGATGAAACGTTCGTACGTAGTGTTCTCGCTGAGCCGGCTGAAGAGTCCCTACACCGAGGGACTGATGCACGATTTCGTCACCGTGACTGACAGGAACCCTCGATAATGGACAGATTTCATTGTGCAAACGGGCGGAGGTTCCCATGGAGTCGGTGAAAGACGGCACCCATCTCTACGAGGTCGAGCGGCGCGACCAGCACGCGGCGCGGCCGGGCTTCCGCATCCAGGAAATCCAGATCTCCAAGACCCAGAAAGTGCCGTGGCACTATCACAACAACGTGCAGGACACGTTCTACGTGCTGAGCGGCAACCTGCGGCTGTTCCTGCGCGAGCCCAAGGAGGAGGTGCGGCTCGGCCCCGGCGACACGTATACGGTCAAGCCGCGCCGCCCGCACCTCGTTACCAATGGCGGGGACGGTTCGGCGACCTTCCTGGTGTTGCAGGGCATCGGCGTGTACGATTTCGTCCCGCTCACCTGAGATGGATGCCGATGTTCTGATCGTGGGGGCCGGCCCAACCGGGCTGATGCTCGCCAACCAGCTCGCGCGGCGCGGCGTGCGCGTCATGATCATCGACCGCCATTCCGGGCCGGCGCAGCAGTCGCGCGCGATGGCCGTGCAGGCGCGCACGCTTGAGATCTACTCCAAACTCGGGCTCGGGGAGCGGGCGCTCGATCTCGGCCGCCGCGGCAATGGCGGCAACCTGTGGGCGAACGGAAAGAAGATGGCGCGCATCCCGCTGGGAGAGATCGGGCAGAGCCTGAGCCCGTTTCCCTACATCCTGATGCTGGGGCAGGACGACAACGAGCGGATGATGGGCGAGCACCTCCGCAATTGGCGCGTCGCCGTGCAGTGGAATACCGAGCTGCTCGCTCTCGAGCAGCAATCCGATCGCGTCACCGCCACGCTGAAGCAACCGGACGGAACGACCCGCAAGGTCACGGCGGCATACGTCGCGGGCTGCGACGGCGGCCGCAGCGCGGTTCGCGAGCTCTCCGGCATTACCTTCCCGGGGGCGCCGTACGAGCATGTGTTCTTCGTCGCCGACACCGAGGCGACCGGCCCGATGGTTCCGGAAGAGCTCAACGTCTACCTGTGGCAGGACGGGTTCCACCTGCTCTTTCCCATGCGCGGCAAGGATCGCTGGCGCGTCATCGGCATTCTGCCCAGGCAATTGCGGAGTCGGGATGACCTCACCTGGGAGGAAGTGATCCCCGCGGTGCGGCGGGAAGCGGGCGCCGAGCTCTCCTTCAAGTCCTGCGACTGGTTCTCGTCCTACCGCATCCACCATCGCTGCGCCGAGCGCTTCCGCGACCGGCGCTGTTTTCTGCTCGGCGACGCGGCGCACGTGCACAGCCCGGCGGGCGGGCAGGGCATGAACACCGGCTTGCAGGACGCGTATAACCTCGCGTGGAAGCTCGCGCTCGTCGTAAAGGGCCGGGCGGACGCGGCTTTGCTCGACACGTACGAGCAGGAGCGCATCCCGGTGGCCCAGCGCCTGCTCCGCACCACCGACCGGATATTCGCGCTGCTGGTCTCCGATAGCTGGATCGCAGGGCTGTTTCGCACAAAAATCATCGCGCGGGTGCTGGCCCGTGCCATGACCATCGAGCGTGTGCGCAAGCTCGCGTTCCGCACCATCTCGCAGATCGGCATCCGCTACCGGAGGAGCCCGCTGTCGCAGACGCTCGCGGGGCTGCCCGAGGGCGCTCCTGTCGCGGGCGACCGTTTCCCGTGGCTCAAGCTCAAGCTGGGGGCGAACGGCGCGGTCGAGGATCTGTTCCAGAAGCTCGACGACACGCGCTTCCACCTGCTCGTCATCGGGCAGCCGGCGCCGCCAGCGGAGGCGCTCGGGCTCGGGGAACTGCTGCGCGTCCACGCCGTGCCCGGCGACCCCGCCAACTCCGCCGAGCTCGCGCGCGTGGGAATTTCCGGGCAGGCCTTCTACCTGCTGCGTCCGGACGGCCACGTTGGGCTCGCGGGGACCCGTCTCGATCCCGACACCGTGAAGCGCTATCTTTCGGAACGGCACATTCGCGTGACCGGGGACACCGAAAAACCGTCGGGGCTCACGCTGAGCGCGGCCTGATTCCGGTGACGATTGCGGGCGGCGAGCACGGCTGAGGATCCAGCGGTAACACACGTCAGGCGCGCGTCGCCGACGAGTACCAGTGCCGTCCTGCCGGCCAGCAGCGGCGTGCTCAACACTGGCGCGTGCTTGCTGGAGTCGTTCATGTCCGTTTCCGCGGCGCTCCGTGCACGGTGCAAGAATACTCCGTGCCGGTCGATAATTGCCCTTTGTGCTTGAACCGCGTATAAGGGATTCAGGCGTTTATCTTCCTCTCCTTGGGCCCGTTTTGCTTCGGGTTGCTCCTGTCACCGCGCTTCTCAGGGCTGGGGATTAAACATTCCCGGGCTTGCCTCCGTGCACCGCGACTTCGAGGGCATTTGTGGCCGCCAACCGAACGGAATTGCTGCCGATGGAACTGCAATCGCTGCGTCAATTGACGCGGGTGACGGTGAAGAAGCCCATCCCCGACGCGCACGGCGCGAAGCTGGTTCGCTGCGGATTCGCGGAGATGCGGGCCGGCAAACTGATTATCACGACCCGCGGCCACGCGAAACTGGCGTTCGAGATTACCCGCTCGAGCTGGTTTGCAATGCGGGTTTGATCCCGCCGCAGGGCGCTCGACCCCGGATCCGACACCCGGTTCCGTCGTGGCCGGCGATTGACCCCCCCAACCGGCGGGCGTAGCATCGGCTCGCAACCCAACCGGTCATGGAGGTTCGCTATGTCCGCACGAACCATTAGATCGATCATCGAGGGACAGGAGTCCATCACGGCGCCGAAGCATGTGCCCGTCCTGGAAGCGGCGCGGCTGATGAAACAGCATAACGTCGGGGCGATCATGGTGGTGGAGGGCGAGAAGCTGGTCGGCGTGTTTACGGAGCGTGATGCGCTGTTCCGCGTGGTCGCGGAGGGGCGCGACGCAAGCACGACCGAGCTCGGCGCCGTCATGACGCAGAACCCGAGGACAGTCCAGGTGGACAGTCCGTTTTCGCTCGCGCTGCAGATGATGTACGAGGGCGGTTTCCGCAACGTGCCGGTGGTCGAGAACGGCCGGCCGGTCGGGCTGGTTTCGGCGCGCGACGCGCTGGGCCCCGAGCTGAAGGAATTCGTCTACGAAATGCTGCGCCAGGAACAGACGACAGACGTGCTGGCGTAAATGCGACTGCCGGACCACACGGTCACCGGCGAGGGAAAGGTGACCGTCTTTCTGCTGCATGGCATCTACGGCGCGAAGGAATACTGGCGCTATCAGACCGAACGGCTGGTCGGACGCGGCTATCGCGTCGTGGCGTGGGACGCGCCGGGGTACGGCCTCTCGCCGTTGCCCGATCCGTTCTCCTTCGACGTCGTGGCCGAGGCCGGCGCCGGGCTGATCCGGGCGCTTGGCGGCGAGCGCAACGTCGTTCACGGCCACAGCATGGGCGGGCAGATCACGCCGCGCATCCGGCTGAAGGTGCCGGAGCGCGTGCACGGTATCGTCATATCCTCGACGATCGGCTATTTCGCCAACCGCACCAAGGAAGAGCAGGAGGAGTTCGTTCGCAAGCGCACGGCGCCGCCGCCCCCCGGAACCGACCCCGTGACCGTCAACAGGATGGTGGTGGATTCCATGCTCGGGCCGGCGTCGCGCGGACCCGAAGTCGACCTGGTGCGCCACTGGGCCTCGCACACGCCGCCGGAGACGGTAACGGCGGCGGTAAAGGCCGTGCAGCGCTATCCGGAATCCGACGCCGTGTCGGGCTTCCGCGCGATCCCGGTGCCCACGCTGCTCGTCGCGGGCGAGGTGGACCAGGTCGGGCACCCCGCCGGGATGAAGCGCGTGGCGGACATGATCGCCGGCTGCCAGTTCGCGGTCGTCTCCGGTTCGGGCCATTACCCGTGGGCTGAAAACCCGGCCGAGTTCAACCGCGCATTCTTCGCGTTTCTCGACCGGCATTTTCCTGCGCGATAATCTGGCGGGAGCGACATGAAGGCCGGCCGCGGTCGGCAGCCGTCAGCGTCGTGCATTCCGGAGAGAAACCAGTATGAACACGGTCGTGAACGGGTGGGTGCGCGCCGCGTACGTCGTCGCGGCGCTGACGGCGGGGGCCGCGCAGGGCCAGGACGCGACCTACACGGTGAAGCTGATGACGCCGGAGACTGCGCTGAAGGCCGCACAGGCCGCGCTCAAGCAATGCCGTGATGGCGGCTTCCAGGTCGCCGTTGCGGTGGTGGACCGCGGCGGCGTGACGCAGGTTGTGCTGCGCGACCGTTTTGCCGGCCCGCACACCGTGGCCATGGCGGTGGACAAGGCCTGGACGGCGGTCAGCTTTCGCACGCCCACCGGCGACCTGGCGATGGCGACGCAGCCGGGCAGTCCGCAGAGCGGCATCCGCAATCGCCCGCGCGTCGCGACAGTGGCGGGCGGATTGTTGATCGAGAGTGGTGGCGCGCTCGTGGGCGGCATTGGTGTTTCCGGCGCCCCGCGCGGCGATAGCGACGACGTCTGCGCCCAAGCGGGTATCGATGCCATCCGCGACAGCCTGGAATTCTAGACGACAGTATCAGCCGTCGATGAACGCCGATAGACGCCGATCGTACCGGGACACGATGATTTCCGAGGGTTTTCAATCTGCGTTCACCTGCGTTTATCTGCGGCTAATCTTTTGATGCTTTTCCCGACGACGCTCGTAGGCAGCTACCCTCAACCCGAGTGGCTGATCGACCGCGCGAAGCTCGCTGGGCGCTTTCCACCGCGCGTGCGCGCGAAAGAACTCTGGCGGATCCCGGAGCCGTACCTCGCCGCCGCACAGAACGACGCCACGATCATGGCGATCAGGGCCCAGGAACAGGCCGGGCTCGATATCATCACGGATGGCGAGATCCGGCGGGAAAGCTACTCGAACCATTTCGCCACCGCGCTCGAGGGGGTGGACGTCGATAACCCCGGCACCGCGCTCGACCGCTCGGGACACCCCAACCCGGTGCCGCGGATCGTCGGAAAAATCCGCAGGAAGCGCCCGGTCGAGGTCGAGGACCTGAAATTCCTGAAGCGCCATACCGACCGGATGGTGAAGATGACCGTGCCCGGGCCGTTCACCCTGTCGCGGCAGGCGCAGAACGATTTCTACCAGACGGACGAGGCCGCGGCCATGGACTACGCCGCCGCGGTTAACGAGGAGATCCGCGATCTTTTTGCGGCCGGCGCCGATATCGTCCAGATCGACGAGCCCTACCTGCAGGCGCGGCCGGAGCAGGCGCGGGAGTACGGCTTGAAGGCGCTCAACCGCGCGCTCGACGGCATCCGGGGCACTACCGCCGTGCACATCTGCTTCGGCTACGCCGCGATCATCCACCAGCGGCCCTCCGGCTATTCGTTCCTGCCGGAGCTGGCCAGCTGCGGCTGCAAGCAGGTCTCGATCGAGACCGCCCAGGCCGGTCTTGATTGCGCGGTGCTCGCGAAGCTCGCCGGCAAGCAGATCATGGTCGGCGCGATCAACCTGAACGACATGAACGTCGAGGCGCCCGGAGAGGTCGTTGCGCGGATCAAGCGCGCGCTGCCCTACGTCAAGCCCGGGGACGTGATCATCGCGCCCGACTGTGGAATGAAGTACCTGCCTCGGGACGTCGCCTTCGGCAAGATGCGGGCGATGGTGGAGGCCGCGAAGATCCTGCGCAAGGAATTTGGTGCGTGACATTCCTGCCGCGGCATCCCTTCATCCGGCTGTCGGCAACCGCCTGGCTGCTCGCGTCCGTCATCATGCTCACGATCACACTGTTGCGGCCCGACATAACCGGAAACGACCGATCCGCGCTGGTCTATCTCACGCCGCTTTACTGGTTGAGCTTCCCGCTCGGGCACGTCGGCGTGATCGCGGGCATCCGGATCCGGCTGGAGCTTTATCTCAACTTCAATGTCGTGCCCAGCATCCTGGCGGAGGGGCTCTACCTCTGGACGGCGCTGACGGCACTGGGCTACCTGCAGTGGTTCGTGCTGTTGCCGCTCCTCGCGCAAAAGTGCCGGCAGCTGTCCAACTTTCTTTCCAAGCGTCATCCTGCGCGGTAATATGCCCGCACTCGCAAGCTGGTTTCCATCGCAATCGACCTCATCCACGGAGGCTGATGATGCGTATATGATGGCGATCGGGAATCCATATAGGTTCCCGTCAGAGGCGCAAGCGAAGGAGATATCATGACGCGCAGGGGTTTATTGCAAGGTATCCTGGTGGCGGGACTGTGGAACACGCTGATAGGACGCGGCGTGGCTGCTCAGCCCAAAGTAAAGGACATGAAGGGCGTGACCGAGCTGCAGAATAACTGGAAGATCTACCTGGCCGCGGGCTACAAGGCGCCGCTTCCGACCGAGCCGCTGAAGCTCGCCAAGGAAGAATGGCGCAAGCGCCTCGCGCCGCCGGCCTTCAAGGTGCTGCGCGACGAGGGCACCGAGCGCGCGGGCTCCAGCCCGCTCGACCGCGAGAAGCGCGAGGGCGTGTTTGCCTGCGCCGGCTGCGACCTGCCGCTCTTCACTTCGGCGATGAAATACGACAGCGGCACCGGCTGGCCGAGCTTCTTCACGACGATACCGGGGGTGTTCGAAACTAAGACCGACTACGGCCTGTTCCTGCCGCGTACCGAGTACCACTGCAAGCGCTGCGGCGGGCATCACGGCCACATCTTCGACGACGGCCCGCAGCCGACCGGCCAGCGCTGGTGCAACAACGGCGTGGCGCTGAAGTTCGTTCCCAAGACCGGAAAAGCGTGAC
>DASWIC010000015.1:0-14894 GCA_036397875.1 Burkholderiales bacterium | reverse complement strand
GTCACTGCGTCACTTCTCACCGAGAAGTGACCGGGCCGTCCTGTTACAGATCCACTCGCGCTCCGTCGCCGTGAGCCCGGGGATCGCGTCTACCTGCCCGACCTGCCGCGCGTCCCCCTTGGGCGCCATGTCGAACGGGTTGTCGGTGCCGATCACGATGTGGTCCGCCCCCGCCATGTTGATGAGATGACGGGTGGAACGCGGCTCGTGCGTAAGGCAATCGAAGTAGAAGCGCTTGAAGAGCTCGCGCGGCGAGCTGGCATGGTTCACCTTCGGCTCGGGACGGACATCGTGGCCGTGCACGAAGCGCCCGATCTGGTAGGGCATGAAGCCGCCGCCGTGCGCGCACAGGATGCGCAGCTTTCTCAGGTCGTCGAGCGCGCCGCTGAACATGAGATGCGCGATCATCATCGTGGTGTCGAGCGGAAAACCGATGAAGTTCCTCAGGTAGTACGCGTCCATCCAGCCCTGTGCCAGGCACAGGTAGGGGTGCGCAAAGACAAAGAGCCCAAGCTGCTCGATGGCCTTGAGTACTTTCCGGAATTTCATGTCGGCGAGCGGGACGCCCTCGATCGAAGTGGCAAGCTCGACCCCCTTGAATCGATACTCCTTCACCACGCGTTCGAGCTCGGCGATCGCGGCCTCCGGGTCCTGCATCGGCAGGTGCGCCATGCCGCGCAGACGGTCCGGGTGTTGCGCCACCATCTGCGCGATGCCGTCGTTGGCGAGGCGGACGATTTCCGCGCCGGCGTCGGGCTTGAGCCAGTAGAAGTAGATCGGCGGGCCGACCGAGATCACCGCGACATCCATGCCGACGCGATCCATCCAGGCGATTTTCGCCTCGATAACATTGAATTCCGGAAGCAGCTCGATCATGCGCCCGTGGGCATCGAAATAGCGCTTGCCGTTCCGCATCTCGACCCGCGTCCCGTAGCGCTCCGGGTTGCGCTCGATCGCCCGCACGACGATCTCGGGAATGACGTGGTTGTGCAGGTCGTACGTCAACCCTTTCCGGGCGCGAGCGACCTTTCGGGGGCCTACTTTCCTTCTGCCCTTCATGGTTTTTCCTTCCTCGTTACTTTATGGCCAGCGGATTCACCGGCGAGCCCACCGCCCCGGTGATCGGCAGCGCCGGCGCGACGAACAGGAACTCGTAGCGCTTGTCTTCGGCGCAATCTCTGGCAAGCGCCGCGAAATCGAAAATCTCGCCGACGGTGAGCCCCATGATGGGAATCGTGATCCAGTGCCAGGGCTGGTTGGTGTCTTCGGTCTCGTTCGGGCGCACTTCCGCGCCCCAGGTGTCGGTGGCGATGCCCGCGATCTCGCGATGGTGTATCCAGTCCACGGTCTCGAACGCGAGCCCCGGCGCATCCCCACCGGGGTAGCCGTCCCAGCTCTTCGAGGACAGGCAGCGCTCGATGTGGCCGGTGCGCACCATCAGGTAGTCGCCCCGGCGCACCCGGATGCCGTGTTTCTTCTCCGTGAAATCGAGCAGCTCGTTGGTGATCGCGAAACCGTCGGGTAGCCATTTCCGGCCGAGCGCGCGCGCGACGTCGAGCAACACGCCGCGGCCCACCATCTTCTCCCGGGTCTTCTCGATGCCGCCTTTCTGCGCCCCACCGGAGGTCACGTTGCGGCAGTCGTAGCCGTTCCACATGTGGTCGTAGTAGAGGATGTGGCCCAGACCGTCCCACTGCGTGCCGGTTTGCAGGCCCATGATGACGAGGTCGTCGGTGCCGCGGATCTTGCGGTGATCGAGGACGCCCGAGTAGGCATCGGTGCCCGTGCGCGTCATGACATGAATCGGGTTGAAGCGGCCGAGCGCGGGATACTTGGTCTTGCCGCCCTGTGGGCCGTGCTGGTCGAAATTAAGCGCGAGCGAAATGACCTTGCCCTTTCTCACCAGCCGCGCCGCCGCGACGATGTCCGCCGCGGTCGTGAAGTTGAGCGTGCCGAGCTCGTCGTCTCTTCCCCAGCGGCCCCAGTTCTTGTAGCGCTTCGCCGCGCGGTGCACGTCCTTGCGCGTAAGCCTGCGATGTTTCCTGTCGCGGGTGTCCTTGAGCTTGAGCTTGACTGCCATGTGGAATGTTCCTGGTTGCGGAATCGAAGTGGAGCCGGCAGTCTAGCCAGCGCCGCGGGACGGAGTCAACGAATCCCATCCCCGCTCCCGGATGGCGTGAATTCGCATTTGGCGCGATACTCTCCATGAAGTTGGAACGCCATTCATCCACAATGCAGACTGCTGACACAGAGGATCCTGAATGAGCACTGGCACGACTGACGTTAGTCCTGCGGCACGGGCCGAGATCGCCCCGACGGGCATGCTGCGCATCGGCCTCAACCTCGGCAACTTCCTGTTGACGGCGAAGGACCCCAGGACCGGGGAACCCAGCGGCATCGCGGTGGATCTGGGACAGGAGCTCGGCCGGCGGGTCGGGGTTCCCGTCGAGTTCGTCGGCTACGCTACTCCCGGCGAGCTGGCCGATGCCGCGACGTTCGGCGCGTGGGACGTCGGATTCCTCGGCGCCGAGCCGCAGCGCGCCAAGGAAATCGACTTCACCGCGGCCTATGTCGAGATCGAGGCCACCTATCTCGTGCCGGCCGGCTCGCCGCTGCGGGAAATACCGGATGTCGACCGCCCGGGCGTGCGCATCGCGGTCCCGGAGAAGAGCGCCTACGAGCTGTACCTGGCCCGCACCCTGAAGCACGCCAACCTGATGCGCGCCAAGGGCGGCGAGGCGGCATTCAAGCTGTTCGTCGACGAAAAGCTCGACGCCCTCGCGGGTCTCCGGCCCCGGCTCGTCAAGGACCATCCGAAGCTTCCCGGCTCGCGCATCATCTATGGCCGGTTCACCGCGGTCCAGCAGGCGATCGGGATCCCCAGAGGCCGCGTCGCCGGCGCGAAATACCTGCGCGAATTCGTCGAGGACATCAAGGCATCGGGGCTCGTCGCCAGGACGATCGACAAGAACGGCGTCCGCGGACTGACCGTCGCCCCCAAAGCAGAATAAGGCATCCTTAGCTTTATTCGTCGCCGCCGTAGTGGATGCGGCGATAGGGCAGCGTCACCACGCTGCGCGAGATCCGGGCGTCGATCATCATCGGGCCCGGCTTGGCGACCCATTCGGCCGCGCCGGCGCGCACGTCCTCGATGCTGCGCGCGAGCCGCCCCCTCCCGCCAAAAGCCCTGGCCACGGCGCCCAGGTCCGGCGTCGGTATGGTCGCGAGCTCGGCCTTCATCTTGTGCGCGTCGAGCTTGTAGTACTCCGAGCCCAGCGCCTCGTTGTTCATCACGACGATGAGGAGCGGCAGGTTGTAGCGGACCATCGTCTCGAACTCCGCGAGGTGCATCATGACGCTGGCGTCGCCGTCGACGAGCATGGCCGGCTTGTTGCCGGTGGCGACCACCGCGCCCATCGCGGCGGGCATCATCTGCCCGATGCAGCCGAAGAAATGGCTCGGCAGCACCAGGGGGCGCTGGCGGCTGAACATGATGTTCGAGAAGCCCGCGGTCGCGCCGCTGCCCGTGAAGAGACTCATGCTCGTGGGCACGGTTTCCTCCAGGACGCGGATGACCTCCCGCGGATCGACGGTGCCCGGCTCGATGGGAAACTCCTTGCGGTCCTCGTACTGGCCGGCGAGCTGCTTCCGGATGTCGGGGGTGCGGTAGCCGACGTTCCTGAACGATCGCTCCTCCAGCAGCTTGTCGAGTCCCTCCACGCCGGCCTTGCCGTCCGCCTGGACGTAGCAGTCGGCGGAACGCCCGCCGGCCATGACCACGTGCGGCCTGGAATCGATCTGCACGTAGCGCGCCTTCGGGTAGAGGTAGCCGTGCTCGATCGTGTAGCGGTTCATGCTGGCGCCGACCGCGATGACGCAATCGGCCTCTTCGAACAGCTTCATGGCCGTGCGCGTGCCGTAGGTGCCGGAGATGCCGACGTGATACTCGTCCTCGGAGAGCCACGTCTTCGCCATCAGCGTGGTGGCGATCAGGGCGCCGGTGCGCTTCGCGAGCTTCAACACCGCCTCCCCCGCACCGGACCAGCGTGCTCCGCGGCCCACGAGAATCACGGGTTGCTTCGCTCCGGCGACGATGTCAGCGGCCTGCCTGAGCGCCTCGGGGTCGGGCCGCACCGCCCGCGGCCGAATCAGGGCGGAGGACGGCTTGTAGGGCTCGTCGTCCTCGAAGGCCTTCTGCTGGATGTCCATCGGGGCGCTCAACATGACGGGACGCGACTCCATCCTGGCGAGGTAGAACGCCTTGCGCACGGCGTCGTCCGCGTCATCCGGCGTGTTCAGGCGGACGAATCCGGCCTCGCAGCCGGCGGCGAAGCGCGCCTGGTCGAGGCGCTGGTTGTAGTCCTGATCGTTCGTCGGGTGCTCGCCGCAGAACGCGACCACCGGCGATTCGGCGCGCGCTGCCGTGAGAAACGCGGTCGCGAGCTGGGACACGCCCGGTCCGCAGGTCGCGGTGGCTATGCCGACGCTGCGCGTCGCGCGCGCCCAGCCGTCGGCCATGCCCAGCCCGGCGCCCTCGTGGCGGACTTCGAGCATCTTGACCCCGCCCAGCTGGTCCAGCTCGTGCATCCAGTACATGTTCCCATCGCCCATGATGCCGAACATGTGCGTGACGCCTTCCGCCTTGAAATTGGCTGCGAGCCTCTGGTAGACCTTCATGCTTCCCCCTTTCAGAAAACCGTGACGAGATAATAGTGACGATTTCTAAGCCGCCGCGGCGGCGCAGCGGGCGGCAAGCCGCTCCGTGAACTCGCCGACCATGCGCTTGACCACCAGCTTCGCGCCGGTCTCGATCAGCGTGGCGAGGCGGCCGGAGATCTCGACCTCGGAGGCGATCGGCACCGCCGAGCCCGGCGGATCGCTCCGCTCCACGACGCTGAACGTCGTCCGCGCCTGCACCCGCGTCCCGCCTATGCTGTCCTTGCCCTTCGCGGTTACGCGTCCGGCCATCGTTGCGGCGTCCAGCTCCATCGCGAACCGGGCGTGGAACGTCACCTTGGTGGGTCCGAACTTGACGACCAGAGTCGCGTCGTACGACCCGTCTTCCTGGCGATCCCCCAATGATGCCCCGGACACGCATTCGACCACGGCCCGCGGGTCCGACAGCACCCCCCAGACGACGCGCGGCGCCGACGGCACTTCAATACGCTCGTTGACCTCGATCATGATGGAGTCTCAGTCAACGCGCTCCACCATAGGGTGGTATAGCACGCCTGATCCACGCCCAGGAGTCCACGTTCTGGTCGGAATTTTCCATGTTGGCGGTCGGCATGCCTCGATTCTATCAGCAGGGAAAATGGTCCTGCCGCCTATCGCCTTTCTCCATCAAGGGGTTGAGCCCCGACTCCACTGCCCGCCGTCCCGTCATCCGGCCAGACCTCAGGCAGACGACGCAAGGGGAAAGCCGCGACCGCGCCCCTCGACGCCTTTACCCTTTGGCCCCGGTGTGTAATATAGAAACCCCCGCGATCCTGGCGGGCCACGCTGCGAATCAACCCACAGGTAGGAGAAGAACTATGAGTCCAGTTCTTTCGCGCTTGTTACGGGCCCCCGCTGTCAAGACGCTCGTGCTCGGCGCGCTCGCGCTGACGGGGGCGTACGCACTGGCACAACAGATGGTGACTCCTCAGAGCAAGCCGCCGAGCGAAAAGGAAGTCAAGTCGCGAACATCGAAGGGTGGCTACCAGCCCGAACGCATGAAGAATCCCAACCTGGCGCCGCACGCGGGCAGGATGACCGTAACGGCACCCGCGGATATTCCGTTCGACAGGATCAAGGTGCCCAAAGGCTTCCAGGTCGAGCTGTGGGCGCACGGCATGCCGGGGGTGCGCATGATGGCGCGCGGCGCCAAGGGCACGATCTGGGCCGGCACGCGCATCATCGGGCGCGTCTACGAGATCAAGGACCAGGGCGGCATGCGCACGCACCGCATCCTCGCCCAGAAGCTCGTTCAGCCGAACGGTGTCGCGTTCCAGGGCGGCAATCTCTACGTCATGGCGATCAACCGGGTCTTCCGCTACGACGGGATCGAGGACAACCCCAACGTCAAGCCGGTGGAGCTGACCGCCGCCTTCAAGCTGCCGCCCGAGGTGCACCACAACTGGAAGTTCATCGCCTTCGGCCCCGACAGCAAGCTCTACGTGCAGGTCGGCTCGCCATGCAATATCTGCGAGCCGAGTCCCGAGCACGGACAGATTCGCCGCTATGTCGCCGATGGTTCGGGAATGGAGGTGGTCGCCCGCGGTGTGCGAAACTCCGTCGGTTTCGACTTCCATCCGCAGACCGGAGAACTGTGGTTCACCGACAACGGGCGCGACTGGCAGGCCGAGGACGGCCCGCAGGACGAACTCAACCGCGTCTCCAAGCTCGGCCAGTTCTTCGGCTTCCCCTATTGCCACGCGCAGGGCATCCCGGATCTGGATGTCAAGAAGAAAGACCCGTGCAAGGGCGTGACACTTCCCGTCGCGCTGATGGGCCCGCACTCCGCCGCGCTCGGCATGCGTTTCTACACCGGAGCCATGTTCCCGAAGGATTACGTCAACTCCATCTTCGTGGCGCGGCGGGGTTCCTGGAACCGCAGCAAGCTCTTCGGCTACGACGTTGTCAACGTGCGGGCGACGGCGGACGGCAGGAACGCGAAGGTGGTGCCATTCATGACCGGCTTCATGGACCCGAAGGAGAACAAGTTCTGGGGCCGGCCGGTGGACGTGCTTCAGCTCCCCGACGGCTCGCTGCTCGTCTCCGATGAACAGAATGGCGCCATCTACCGGGTGAGCCACAAGAAGTAGATGCGGAGCTTCGACACGGCGCGGCGGACGGGCGTCATCCGCCGCGCCGTTGCGTTAGCCTGCGCCATCGCCTTCGCCGCAGGCACCGTCCAAGCCCAAACGAAGGCCAATCCAGCGCGCGGCGCCGCCACGGCCGCGCCCTGCAGCGCGTGCCATGGCTCGCCGCAACGCCCGCCGCTCGCCGGCATGCCCTCTCTCGCCGGCCAGCAGGAACAGTTCCTGGTGCTGCAGATGTTTCTGATGCGCGAGGGACTGCGCGACGTGCCGCAAATGGCGGGCACGCTGAAGGACTTCTCCGACCGGGACCTCGACGAGGTCGCCGTATATTTCTCCCTCCAGAAGCCCGCGCGGGGAAAGTCCAGCGGGAAACCGAAGCTCCACGCGAGGGGCGCAGCGCTGGCCAAGGGAATGGCCTGCGGCAGCTGCCATCTCGGCGACTACACCGGCCAGCGGCAGGTTCCGCGGCTCGCGAACCAGCGTGAAGACTATCTCGCCGCGACCATGAAGGCGTACCGGGACAACCAGCGTATCGGCACCGATACCAGCATGAACAGCGTCCTCTACCAGGTGCCGGACGGCGACATCGAGGCGCTGGCGCATTACCTCGCGCATCAGTGACGGCTGACGGGAGGGCGACAGCTACTATTTCGCGGGGTGCCGAGCTCCGAGGGCGCCAGCGCCCGGCCAAAACAGGGCCACGATCAGCCCCAGCGGAAGGACCGTCAGCCATACCAGCGCGAATTGCTTGAACAGCTGCGCATCACCCACGGACTCGTGCCTGTTCTGCAGCCACGAATCGCGCTGCTTGACGTCGGCTTCGCTCGGCGCATACCGCTTCAGGGCGCCGTCCCGATCGATGAACTGTATGAATTTGCCGGAGTTCACGAACACGGAGCTTGCGAGGATGCGCGTGTACTCGGTGCGCCTGTCCGATGGAAGCTCGCGTCCCCAGTCCCCCGTTATCGCCACGGCGGGGAACGAGTCCATCCGGGTTACGAGATCCTTGGTGATGACATGCAGGGTGAACCACGCCCCGACCAGCACCCCGTAGATCGCGAGCGCGCCCACGCACTTGACGACGGGCCGGGTCCGCAGGCCTTGCGTCCGGACGTCCAGCACGCCCTGGACGGTCCACGCCAGCACGAGTGCCGCGAGGCCGAAGTTAACAGCAAAATCGAGCAGTCCCGTCATGCCGGTGCTCCTATCAACTACCCGTCACGCCCCCAGAGGCGCCACAACCCGTGCCGCCCGCAATGTGCCATGACGACGTCAAACCAGCAACCGTTTCTGCGGGACCGCGGCCGGGCCGTGACGTAAGGCACGATACCCGCGGGCTTTCGTCATCTCAAGTAGTCGCGCTGCCATTTCTTGTACGTTTCGCGCCCCACCAGCGCGTCCATCTCCTTCGGCGAGGCGATGCGATCCCTGAGGTCGGCCGACGCGCCGCCGTTGAAGAGATGCGTGTAGACCTCCTTCAAAGCCTTCACCGCGGCCGGAAGCGGCTGGTGTCCCTGGAGCAGCACGCGCGCGCCGGCTGCCGCGAAGTCCTCGCGCCGGATCGAGGCCGGCGCCGATCCGACCATGACGGGAAGCTTCGCTGCATCGTGGACCGCCCTCACCTGGTCCGCCGCTTCGACGCCGACCACGAAGATCGCGTCCACGCCGGCGGCGGCGAATGCCTTGGCGCGCTTCACGGCCCCGTCGGTGCCCTCCACCTTCAGCGCGGCCGTGCGGCCCAGAATCAGCGTCGCAGGGTCGCGGCGCGCGGCGACCGCAGCCTTGAGCTTGCCGACCATCTCCTCGAGCGAGACCAGCTCATCGGCGCCTTCGGCCTGTCCGAAGCGGGCCGGCAACGCCGTGTCCTCGATGCTCAGCGCGGACACCCCGGCGTGCTCGAGCTCCTCGACCGTGCGCATGACGTTCAGCGCGTTGCCGTAGCCGTGGTCGGCGTCCACGATCAACGAAAGCCGGCTCGCGCGCATGATGCGCCGGACCTGGTCGGCGAACTCGGTCAGGGTCAGCACAATGAGATCGGGCGCGGCGAGCGTCGTGTTCGATGCGACCGACCCCGCCAGCATGCCGATTTCGTAGCCCACGGACTCGGCGACGCGCGCCGACAGTGCGTCGTACACACTGGCGGGCGAGAGGCACTTCGTCCCGGCGAATACCGCGCGCAGCCGCTTGCGCTGTTCCGTGTGATTCATGCTTTCTCCAGCAGGTCCATGAACTCGTTCACCGCCATTGCCTCGAGCCGCTTCTGGTCGAGGCAGGCATGGAGGATGGCGTCGCGCTGCTTGGGCGCGAACACGCGCGCGACGTTGGTCTCGAACTTCTTCAGCAGGACCGGGACGCCCTCCTGGCGCCGCCGGCGGTGGCCGAGGGGGTAGAGGACCTCGGACAGCGGCGTCTTCGTGCCGTCCTTGAAGAACACCTGGATCGAGTTGGCGTTAGTGCGCTTACCCGGATCGTGGTACTCGCGCTCGTATTGCGCCGATTCCCTGAGCCGCATCTTCGCGCGCAACGCGTCGATGCGTGGGTCGGCGGCGATGTGGTCCTCGTAGTGCTCCGCGGTCATGGTTCCGTAGATCATGCCGACCGCCATCATGTACTGCATGCAATGGTCGCGATCCGCGGGGTTGTGGAGCGGGCCGGTCTTGTCGAGGATCACCATCGTCGAGTTGTGGCAGCGCGCCTCGACGCGCTCGATGTCCTCGAGGCGGTCCTTGACCAGCGGGTGCAGCCGGATTGCGGCCTCCACCCCGCTCTGCCCGTGGAACGCCGTGGGATACGGAATCTTGAACAGCACGTTCTCCATGACGTAGGTGCCGAACGGGCGCTGGAACCGGAACGGCTGGTCCTTGAACAGCACGTGGTAGAAGCCCCAGGCCTTCGCGGTCAGCGCCGACGGGCAGCCGATCTCGCCCTTCAGCGTCATCAGCGCGATGCGCACGCCCCGGCTTGCCGCATCGCCCGCCGCCCACGACTTGCGCGGGCCAGTGTTGGGCTTTCTGCGGAAGGTCGCCAGCGCATGCCCGTCCACCCACGCCTGGGACAGCGCGTCGACGATCTCCTCGCGCGTGCCGCCGAGCAGCTTCGCCACGACCGGCGTAGTGGCAATCTTCACCAGGATCGTATGGTCGAGCCCGGCTGCGGTGAAGCCGTTCTCCAGCGCGAGCCCGCCCATGATCTCGTAGGTCTTGACCGCTGACTCCAGCACGTCGCGCATGGTGAGTGGCTTCCGGCCCTGCGCCGCGCGCGTGCGCGAGAGCCAGTCGGCCACGGCCAGGATCCCGGAGAACGTGTCGGACGGGTGGATCACCGTTGCGCCGTAGAACGCGTCGTTGAAATCGAGCCAGCGCACGAGCGTCCCGATGTTGAACGCCGCGCGCTCGGGGTCGAGCACGTAGGGCGTGCCCGCCACACGCGCGCCGTTCGGCACGACGGTGCCCGGCACCACCGGCCCGAGGAGCTTGGTGCAGGCGGGATAGGACAGCGCCTCGAAGCCGCAGCCGATGCTGTCGATCAGCGCGAGCCGCGCGGTCTCGAGCGCGAGACCGCTCTTCACCGCGTAGCGGTCGACGTAATCGGCGATGTCGACGAGGACCTTGTCGGGCGCGGGACGGACGTTGGAGGCTGCGGCTTTCATGGGGTCATTAGCGTCAAAGCCGGGGAGTATATGGGAAAATCGTGGGATGAACGACGTCATGATCATCGGCGCCGGCATCGGCGGCTTGACGCTCGCGCTCACCTTGCACCGCGCCGGGATCCCGTGCCGGGTCTACGAGGTGGCGCCGGAGATCAAGGGCCTTGGCCTGGGGATCAACATTCTGCCCCACGCGACGCGGGAGCTTGCCGAGCTCGGCCTGGAGGGCGACCTCGTAGCCATCGCGGTCACCACGCGTGAGGCGGTCTTCTACAACCGCTTCGGCCAGCTGGTCTACAGCGAGCCGCTCGGCCGCCACGCCGGCTACGACTGGCCGCAGTTCTCGATCCATCGCGGCGATCTGCAGTCGATACTGCTCGCGGCATGCAACCGCCGCGTCGGCGCCGACCGGATGTTCACGGGATGGCGGTGCGCGCGCGTCGAGCAGGACGCAGAGGGGGTCACCGTTCGGTTCGAGCACCCCGCGACCGGTGAGGCGCTGCCTCCGCAGCGCGGCGCGGTCGCCGTCGGCTGTGACGGCATTTACTCGGCGGTCCGCAAGCAGCTCTATCCGGACGAGGGCGACCCGATCTACTCCGGCGTCAACATGTGGCGCGGCGCGACGTGGTGGCGTCCCTTCCTCACCGGCGCGAGCTTCGTCCGCGCCGGCTGGCTCGAGTCCGGCAAGATGATCATCTACCCGATTCGCAACCGGCTCGACGCCCGTGGCCGCCAGCTGGTGAGCTGGGTCGGCGAGTTCTACACGCCAAAGCACAAGCTGCGCGACTGGAACCGCGCCGGCGACCTGAATGACTTCATCCACGTCTTCGAGGACTGGAAATTCGACTGGCTCGACGTGCCGGCGATGATCCGCGGCGCGGAGACCATCCTCGAGTACCCGATGGTGGACCAGGAGCCGCTTCCGCGCTGGAGCTTCGGGCGCGTGACGTTGCTGGGCGATGCGGCGCATCCGATGGTGCCCCGCGGCTCGAACGGCGCCGGGCAGGCGATCCTCGATGCGCGCGCGCTGGCGGATTGCCTCGCGCGGCGCGCCCACCCGGTCGAGGCGCTGAAGGAGTACGAAGCCAGGCGGCTCGAGGCGACAGCCAGCGTCGTCAGGATGAACCGCGCCAACCCGCCGGACGCGATTTTGCGCGAGGTCTACGTCAGGACGGGCGACCGGCCATTCCGGAACATCGACGAGGTGATCAGCCGCGAGGAGCTCGCCGCGCTGACGACCGGTTACGCGAAGGTGGCCGGCTACGACCAGGAAACGCTGCGCTCGAAGAGCAGGTTAGAATAGTGCACTTCTGATCGCAGCCCATTACTTTCTCAAGGCGCCCGTGTCCGCCCAGCCCCAAGCCAACCCCAAGCGTCGGGAGTTCTACGACCGCATATCGCGTCACGACATGGCACCGCTGTGGGAAGTGCTCGGCAGGCTCGCGCCGCCCACCCCCGTTACACCCTGCGTGCCCGCCCTGTGGAAATACCGTGACGTGCGCTCCTACATAATGGAGGCCGGGGAGCTCATCTCGGCGGCGGAAGCCGAGCGGCGCGTGCTGGTGCTGGAGAATCCGGGCCTGCGCGGCGCCTCGTCGATCACCCATACCCTGTACGCCGGGCTGCAGCTGATATTGCCGGGGGAGATCGCGCCCAGCCACCGCCACACCCAGACCGCGCTGCGCTTCATCATCGAGGGCACGGGCGCTTACACCGCCGTGGACGGCGAGCGGGTCACGATGCACCCGGGCGATTTCATCATCACGCCCTCGTGGACCTGGCACGATCACGGCAACCCGGGCGCCGATCCCGTGGTGTGGCTCGACGGGCTCGACGTGCCGATGGTGGCGTACTTCGACGCCGGCTTCATGGAGCGCTATCCCGAGGACACGCAACCCGTGACGCGCAGCGAGGGGGACTCGCGCGCGCGCTACGGCTCGGGCATGCTTCCTGTCGATTATGCGCCGCAGTCCCTAACGACGCCGTTGTTCTGCTATCCCTACCGGCAAACGCGCGAGGCGCTCGAGCAGCTGCGCCGCGGGGGCGAATCGCATCCCTGCCACGGGTTCAAGCTCCAGTACACGAATCCCGCCACCGGCGGCTATCCGATGCCCACCATCGGCGCCTTCGTGCAGCTGCTGCCGAAGGGATTCCGGGGCAAGCCCTGCCGCACGACCGACGGCACCGTGTATTGCGCGATCGAAGGCCGCGGCCGCACCGAGATCGATGGCAGCGCTTTCGAATGGGAGGCGCAGGACGTGTTCGTCACGCCATCGTGGAGCAAGGTGCGGCACGAAGCGGAGGGGGACGCCGTGCTGTTCTGCTTCTCCGACCGCCCGGCGCAAAAGGCCCTCGGTCTCTGGCGCGAGCACGCCCCCTGCGATGCATGAAGCTCTATTCCTACTTCCGCAGCTCCGCGGCCTACCGCGTCCGCATCGCGCTCAACCTCAAGGGCCTCGCTTACGAAACGGTCCCGGTGCATCTCACGCGCGGAGGCGGCGAGCAGCTCGCTCCCGGCTTCCGCGAGTTGAATCCACAGGCTTTGGTGCCGTTATTGCAGGACGCCGGGCACGTTTTCACGCAGTCTCTCGCCATCATCGAGTACCTGGACGAAATCCACCCGCAAACGCCGCTTCTGCCGAAGGACCCGGCCGCGCGGGCGCGCGTGCGCGCGCTCGCGCTCGCCGTCGCCTGCGACCTCCATCCCCTGAACAATCTGCGGGTGTTGAATTACCTGACCGGGCCAATGGGCCTCACCGATGCCGCGAAGCAGACCTGGTACCGGCACTGGATCGCGGAAGGGCTGGGAGCACTCGAAGCGAGCCTCGCCCGCGACCGCGCAACCGGCCATTTCTGCCACGGCGACGCGCCCGGCTTCGCCGACTGCTGCCTCATTCCGCAGCTCGCCAACGCCCGCCGCTTCAAGTGCGACGTCGCGCCGTACCCGACCCTGCTGAGAATCGAGGAGAACTGCCAGGCGCTCGAGGCGTTCCGGCGCGCCGCGCCCGACCAGCAGCCTGATTCCGAGTAGCCGCGCGCTCGCGGTGCTGATTACCGCAGCGGGATATTCCGCGACTTGATTATCTTTGCGTATTTCACGACGTCCTGCTCGAACTGTTGGCGCAGTTCCTCCGGTGAGCTGCCCACGGGCTCCAGGCCTTCACGCGCGTAAAAGCCCTTGATCTTGTCGTCGTTCAGCGCCTGCTTGATCACCGAGCTCAGCTTGTTGACTGCATCCGGGGACGTGCCCTTCGGGAAGAACATCGCGTACCAGTTGCCGATCACCAGGCCGGGAACGGAGGAATTGATCGTCGGCAGGTCCGGGAAGGACCGGTTCTTCTCCAGCGTCGTCACGGCAAGACAACGCACGCGCCCCGTCTTCAGGGCGGCCGAGGCGACAGGACCTGTCGCGAACAGCATGTCGATGTCGCCGGTAACCAACCCCGCCATCGACGGGCCGCCGCCCGTATAGGCAATGATCACCGTATCGATCTTCGCCAATTGCGCCAGCATCTCGGCAGCCATATGGCTGGTACTTCCGGGGGTATTCACCCCGCTGTTCAGCCCGCCTGGAGTCCTCTTCGCAACCGCGATCAGCTCCTTCACCGATTTCGCCGGCACGTTGGGATGGATGCACAGCACGTTCGGCGCGTTAGATACCAGGGTGGACGGTACCAGGTCGGTCCGGGTATTGAACTTGAGGGTCTTGGAATAAAGCGTGGTGTTAATCGCCAGCGTCGCCGTGGTAAACAGAATCGTGTGGCCGTCGGGCGGGGAATTGACCACTAGCTCCGCGCCGATCAGGCCGCCCGCGCCGCTGCGGTTATCCACGATGAAGTTCTGCCCGGTGATGTTCCGAAGATTAACGGCGAGTAGCCGCGCCTGGATGTCGGTGCCGCCGCCGGTGCCGAACGGCACGATCACGCGGACCACTCTTTCCGGCCACGCCGCAAGCGCATTGGGCACGGACACGAACGGGGCAGCCAGCAGCGCCGCGATCAGGTAACGCAATACAGTCTGGTGCATCATCTTTTCCTCCTCCATTGGTTTTATGAATAAATTCAGCGCCTTACAGAGATGGTCCAACTAGTGAGACAGCCCTGTGTCGATAAAATTCCACACCTAAACACTTGATGCCGCCCGCATGGCCCCGACTGGCGCCTCCGGCAAGTATATAAGAGCGGGGGGGTTCTCGCCGGTCCCGTCCGTTGGGCCTTCCCCCGGGCAACCGATCGGCGTACCCCCGGGTCAGCCGCGGTAGATCGGCTCGGGCTCGGTGAAGAACGAGTGCAGGATATGATAGACCGTCAGGTAGTTGATCTGGTGGAAGCTCGCGTGCGCGATGCCGGCCATCACGGCGAATTGCTTGTCGGGGTTGGGGAGCCGCTTGAAGAATTCCATCAGGTCGTCGAAGCCCGCGATGCCGTCGAACTGGCCCCGCATGA
>DASWIC010000014.1:0-3098 GCA_036397875.1 Burkholderiales bacterium | reverse complement strand
CGGGATCGGCTGCTCGTCGAAGACCCCGACCTACTTCCTCGGCAATTCGCACGGCTTCAACAGCGTGCACGGGCGCATGCCCTCCGTGCTGACCGGCGCCAACCTCGCCAATGGCGACCTCCTCTACCTGGGCGTGTCCGGAGACGGCGATACCGCGTCCATCGGGCTCGGGCAGTTCGCCCACAGCGTGCGGCGCGGCGTGAACATGGTCTACATCGTCGAGAACAACGGCGTCTACGGACTCACCAAGGGCCAGTTCTCCGCCACCGCCGACAAGGGGTCGAAATCCAAGCGCGGCGTCGCCAACACGGACGAGCCGCTCGATCTCATCGGGATGGCGCTGCTGCTCGGGGCGAGCTTCGTCGCGCGCAGCTTCTCGGGCGACAAGCAGCAGCTCGTGCCGCTCATCAAGGCCGCGATCGAGCACCGGGGAGCCGCCTTCATCGACGTGATCTCGCCGTGCGTCGCCTTTAACAACCACCCGGGCTCGACCAAGAGCTACGACTACGTGCGCGAGCACAACGAGGCCGTCAACCGGCTCGACTTCATGGAGCGCCGGGAGGAGATCATCGCCGACTACGCGGTGGGATCGGTCATCGACGTGGCGCAGCACGATGGGACGGTGATACGCCTGCGCAAGCTTGCGGCGGATTACGATCCGACCGATCGCATCAAGGTGATGAACTACCTGCAGGAGCGCGCCGCCGCGGGCGAGGTGGTGACGGGCCTGCTCTACGTTCAAGCGGATGCGGCCGATCTCCACCACCATCTCAACACGGTGGCGACCCCCCTCGGCCAGCTCACCGAGCGCGAGCTCTGCCCCGGGAGCGTGGCGCTGGAGCGCATCAACGCCGCGCTGCGGTGACGCACGGGCGGTCTCCTCGCGTCACCGTAACCGCTATCAGCTATTTGAGCTTTATCGCCAGGCCGTAGCAGAAATACCCGCCAAACCAGCCGGTGTCATTGAGGCAGTGCAGGTTGATGACACCGTCCGCCTCGGCGTCCGCAGCCTTCGACGTCAGTGCCGCGATCGCATCGGCCCTCTCGTCGTGGGTGGACACCCAGAATGACGCGTGCCAGGTCTGGGTCCAGATCCGCTTCACTACGGTGTAGCGGTCAAGCGTCAGCTCGGTTGCGTCGAACACCCGGACCCGTGGCGCGTCCGCGCTGAAGGCGGCGCCTGCCGCGAAGCACAACGCGCAGGCGAGCGCCCCGGCGGCGAGTGTGGACGGTTTCATTGAGTGAATTATAGGTCTCGGTTATAGTCACGCACCAGTCCCACATTATGGCCACACCTACCGTCCAGGCCGCCCAACCCAGGGCCGATCGCCGGCTCGAGCTCGCCCAGCTCCTCGCCGATCTCGTGGCGGACGGGCTGGTGCCGAAGGAAGCCGCGGACCAGCTGGTGAGCAACCGCCGCTTCGCGCGCAGCGATACGCATCCGCTGGCGGTGATCGCCGACCAGAAATGGAAGGACCCGCGCCAGCCGAAGAAGCTCCTGCATCTCGAGGCGCTCACGCAGTGGCTGGCGGACAAGGTCGGGCTGCCCTACCTCCACATTGACCCGTTCAAGATCGACTTCGCGGCGGTCACCAAGACGATGTCGAGCGCGTACGCCGAGCGCTACCGCATCCTGCCGGTGGCGATCAACACGCGCGAGGTGACGATCGCGGTTTGCGAGCCGCACGTGCGCGAATGGGAGGATCAGATCCGGCAGGTGCTGCGGGTCGAGGTGAAGCGCGTCATCGCCAATCCGCTCGAGATCCAGTCCTACCTCGTCGAGTTCTACAACCTGGCGCGCTCGATCAAGGGCGCGAGCGCGAAGGACAAGGGCGCGGTCACCGACATCGCCAACTTCGAGCAGCTGGTGCAGCTCGGGCGCAGCGGCAAGCTCGATGCCAACGACCAGCACATCGTCCATATCTGCGACTGGCTCTTCAATTACGCGTTCCAGGAGCGGGCGAGCGACATCCATCTCGAGCCGCGGCGCGAGGTGAGCAACGTGCGCTTCCGCATCGACGGCGCGCTGCACCAGGTGTACCAGATCCCGACGCCGGTGATGGCGGCGATGACCAGCCGCATCAAGATTCTCGGGCGCATGGACGTGGTGGAAAAGCGCCGCCCGCAGGACGGGCGGCTGAAAACCGTCACCCCGGACGGCGAGGAGGTCGAGCTGCGGCTCTCCACCATGCCGACGGCGTTCGGGGAAAAGCTCGTGATGCGGATCTTCAACCCCGAGAACCTGGTGAAGGACTTCAGGGAACTCGGCTTCACCGAGGACGACGAGCGCAAATGGAGCCAGATGATCAGCCAGCCGCACGGCATCATCCTCGTCACCGGCCCCACCGGCTCCGGCAAGACGACCACGCTCTACTCGACGCTGAAGCAGCTCGCCGAGCCCGAGGTCAACGTGTGCACCGTGGAAGACCCGATCGAGATGGTGGAACCCATGTTCAACCAGATGCAGGTGCAGCATTCGATCAGCGTCGACTTCGCGAGCGGCATCCGGACCCTCATGCGCCAGGACCCGGATATCATCATGGTCGGCGAGATCCGCGACCTCGCGACCGCGGAGATGGCGATCCAGGCCGCGCTGACGGGCCACCTGGTGCTCTCGACGCTGCACACCAACGATGCGCCTTCGGCGATCACGCGACTGCTCGATCTCGAGGTGCCGTCGTACCTGCTGCAATCCACCCTGCTGGGCGTCATGGCGCAGCGGCTGTTGCGCACGCTGTGCCCGCACTGCAAGGAGCTGCACGAGCTCGACGATTCGTCCTGGGAGCACCTGGTGTCCCCCTGGAAGGCCGCCAAGCCCAAGGGCTCTACCTACGTCGCGAAGGGCTGTCTCGATTGCCGCATGACGGGCTACCTGGGGCGCGTCGGCATCTACGAAACGATGGTGATGACACCCGAGCTGAAAAAAGCGATCACCCCGGAGACCGATCTCGCCGCGCTGCAGGACAAGGCTTACAAGGAAGGCATGCGGCCCCTGCGGATTTCGGGCGCGGCGAAAGTGGCGGTCGGACTCACCACCGTGGAAGAGGTGCTGCAGACCGCCCCGCCGCCCTCGGGCGATCGGCGCCAGCTTCCCAGAT
>DASWIC010000013.1:0-6184 GCA_036397875.1 Burkholderiales bacterium | reverse complement strand
ACCGGCGCGATCAAGGAGTATCCGTCCTCGGGCGGCCCCTACGGCCTCGCGCTCGACCACGCGGGCAACGTCTGGTTCTGCCGCATGGGCGACAACCGGATGGGCAGGCTCGACCCGAAGACGGGAAACATGAGCGAAGTGTACATGGGGCGCGGCTCGCGCCCGCGGCGCGTCGCCACCGCCCCTGACGGCATGCTGTGGGTCGCGCTCTACGGCAACGGCAGGATGGCGAAGCTCGATCCCGTGGCGATGAAGGTGGTCAAGGAGTATCCGCTCCCCGGCGGTGACGCCGGTCCCTACGCGATCACGGTGGACGGGGGCGGCATCGTGTGGGTGAACGAAATCAACACCGACACGGTGGTGCGCTTCGACCCGAAGACCGAGCGGATGCGCGTCGTCGAGCTGCCCTCGAATAACGTCGGCATCCGCAAGATGGTGACGGATGCGCGCGGGCGGCTATGGTACATGGGCAGCCACAACGGCAGGCTGGGAGTCGTCGAATGAAGTCACCTCGCAGTGTCGCGGAGATCGACGGGTTCGTAAACCTCCTCGCGGCCGCGTGCAACGACTCGAAAATCAATGCGACGCTGGAGCGCCTGCTCGCAATGGCCGATGACAGGCGAAAGGGGCTGGTCCACACCTGGGTAACGGACCTGATCGTCGAGGAAGCGCCGAAGGATCTCGTGCAGGCGGTCGCCTGCCTCATGGACGACGCCGTGGCCGAGAAGGCCTACGAGGTCATTTTCAAGTGCAGGCGCTAAGCGCACGCATCGCTGGTAATATCGGAGCCAAATCTACAACCAACGGAGGGAATTCCATGCGCTACTTAATCCGGGCCCTGACGACGGCCGTCATCATCCTGTCGTGCTCCGCGGTGCAGGCCCAGCAGCAGCTCACTATCGTGACGTCCTTCCCCAAGGACCTGACCCAGGTCTACAAGCGCGCCTTCGAGGAGCGGAATCCGGGGGCCAAGGTGGAAATCCTGAGCCGCGGGACTTCGGCCTCGATCGCCTACGTGCGCGAAGCGCCCGCGGCGAGCAGGCCGGACATCTTCTGGGCGTCCGCCCCCGATGCGTTCGAAGTGCTGGCGAGCGAAAACCTGCTCCAGAAGTTCGACGGCAAGAACCCCGCGGTTCCGGCCTTGATCGGCAGCTATCCCATCAACGACCCGAAGGGGTTCTATTACGGGCAGGCGCTCGCCGGCTACGGGCTCATGTGGAACACGCGCTACATGAAGGCCAACCGGCTGCCCGCGCCGAAGGAGTGGGCGGACCTCGTGAGGCCCGTCTACCATGGCCACGTGGCGATCTCCTCGCCATCGCGGTCCGGCACCACGCATCTCACGATCGAGACCATCCTCCAGGGTGAAGGCTGGAGCAAGGGCTGGCAGCAGGTGCTCATGATCGGTGGCAATACCGCTGCCATCACCGAACGAAGCTTCAGCGTGCCCGACGGCGTCAACAACGGGCAATTCGGCATCGGACTGGTAATCGACTTCTTCGGGCTGTCGGCGAAAGCGTCCGGCTTCCCGGTGGAATTCGTCTACCCGTCGGTGACGGCGATCGTTCCCGCGAACATCGGGCTCATCGCGAACGCGAAGAACGCCGATCTCGGGAAGAAATTCATTGCCTTCGCCCTGTCGGCGGACGGCCAGAAGCTCCTGCTCGACCCCAAGATCAGCCGCTTGCCGGTGCTGCCGGCAACGTATAAGGGCGCGCCGGCAGGCTATCCCAATCCGTTCAGCGGCAAGATCAAGCCCAAGGTCAAGTTCAACTCCGACCTCTCGCGGTCGCGCTACTACGTGGTCAACTCGATGTTCGACCAGACCATCACTTTCCGCCATCGCGAGCTCGTGGCCGCCACCAAGGCGATCCACGAGGCCACGGCAAAGCTCGCCGGCAAGAAGAACGCGCAGGCCGCGACGCTGCTCGCGGAGGCGCGCGAGCTCGCCTTCTCGCCGATCGTGAGCGAGCAGAAATCGAAGGACAAGGAGTTCCTTGTCCTCTTCAGCCAGACCAAGCGTGACGCGCTGAAAACGAAGCAGCTGACCGGCCTCGAGGAGTACTGGAGCTCGACCGCGCGCAAGAACTACGTGAAGGCAGCCGAGCTCGCGAATCAGGCCGCGGCGATGGCGAAGTAGGACTTTCTCCCCTCCTTGTTGAAGGAGGGGTGGCGCGAAGCGCCGGGGTGGTCACCGTGGAGCAAGTACTTCCACCACCCCCGCCGCTCCGCGGCGACCCCTCCTCGGACAGGAGGGGATGATCTCTCGCAAAATGGCTGGTCTGACGCTGCGACTTCCGTTTCGGGCCTCCGCTGACTACACCTGGTCGCAGGCGGCGGTCGCGGCGCTGATCGCGGCGTTCCTGCTCGTCTTCCTGATCGTCCCGGTCGTCACCGTCGTCTACATCGCCTTCGCGGACGGCGCGGGCGGCGTCACGCTGTCGCACTTCGGCTCGTTCTTCAGCCTGTCGCTGATGCGCGAGTCGTTCTGGAACAGCATCTACGTCGGCGTGTGGAGCGTCGCCATCGCGACCCTCATCGCCGTGCCGCTCGCCTATTTCACGGTCCGCTTCGAGTTCCGCGGCGCGCTCCTGATCCAGACGCTCGGCATCCTGCCGCTCATCATGCCGCCGTTCGTCGGCGCGGTGGCAATGCAGCTCATCTTCGGGCGCAGCGGCTCCGTCAACCTGCTGCTGAACGACTGGTTCGGCTTCACGATCCCGTTGATGGAGGGGCTGAACGGGGTCATCTTCGTCGAGGCGCTGCACTACTTCCCGTTCATCCTGATGAATCTCGTCGTCGCGCTCAACAACATTGACAGCTCGATGGAGGAATCCGCCCAGAACCTCGGCGCGAGCGGCCTGCGACTCTTCCGCCGCATCGTGTTCCCGCTTGCGATGCCCGGCTACGTCGCGGGCGCGGCGCTGGTGTTCATCAAGGTCTTCGACGACCTCGGCACGCCGCTGGTGCTGCACCAGACCAACCTGCTCGCGCCGCAGGCCTATCTCCGCATCACCTCGATCGGCATCGAGGACCCGATCGGCTACGTGGCGAGCGTCATCATGGTGATCGCGTCCCTCTTCGCCCTGTGGCTAGCGATGTGGACCATGCGCGGCAAGGACTACGCCACGATGCAGCGCGGCTACGGGGGACTCGCCAAGCGCAGGCTCGGCCCCGGCCAGACCGTGCTCGCCTACGGCTGGATCGTCGTCGTGCTCGCCATCGTGCTGGCGCCGCATCTCGGCATCCTGCTGCTCTCGCTCGCCAAGGTCTGGAGCTACAGCGTGCTGCCCGACGCCTATACGCTCGAGCACTACGCGACGGTATTCCGCGATTCTCCGAGGATGATCGGAAACACCATGCTCTACTGCGGAATCGCCGCGACGCTCGACGTCGTGATCGCCACCGCCATCGCCTATCTCATGCTGCGCACCAAGGTGCCCGGCCGCAATGTGCTCGACTTCACGGTGACCATCGCGCTGGCGATTCCCGGCGTCGTGCTCGGGATCGGGTATCTCCGCACCTTCCGCGGCATCGAGATCCCCTTCACCGAGGGAGAGCTCCTGACGGCGTCCTGGATACTGATCGCGCTCGGCTATACCGTCCGGCGCCTGCCCTATGCGCTGCGCTCCTGCATCGCGGCGCTGCAGCAGCTGCACGTGTCGCTCGAGGAAGCGGCCGAGAACCTCGGCGCGCCCAAGCGCCGCACGATACTGCGCGTGGTGGTGCCGCTGATGGCGGGCGGCATGCTGGCGGGCTTTATCATCAGCTTCATGACCGCCGCGGTCGAGCTCTCGATGACGCTCATGCTGGTCTCCTCCCAGAACGACGCGCCGATGTCCTACGGCATCTATCTCTACCTGCAGTCGGCAGCGGGCCGCGGCCCGGGTGCCGCGCTCGGCATCCTCGCCGTGCTGATCGTCGCGGTCGGCACCTATCTGTCGCACCGGCTGATCGGCAGCCGGGCGTATACGGCCGGCGACATACAGAGAATGGCGTGATGGGTGACAAGTAGATGGTAGAAGCCTTCAAGAAAGTCAGGGTCGAGTTCGAAAACGTTTCCCTCGCGTATGGAAAGACGCGGGTGCTCACCGACGTCAGCATCATGATCGAGCCCGGGGAATTTTTTGCGCTGCTCGGGCCGTCCGGCTCTGGAAAGTCCACGCTGCTGCGGCTCCTCGCCGGCTTCCTGAAGCCCCAGGCGGGAGCGATACGCGTCGCGGGTGAAGATGTCACCCGCGTGCCGCCGTGGGAGCGCGATATCGGGATGGTGTTCCAGAACTACGCGCTGTGGCCGCACATGACGGTGCGGAGCAACGTCGCGTTCGGGCTGGAGGAGCGCAGGCTCCCGCGCGCGGAGGTCGAGCGCCGGACAGCCGCCGCGCTGGAGCTCGTCGGGCTCGGCGAGCTCGGCGCGCGCCGGCCGGGGCAGCTCTCGGGCGGCCAGCAGCAGCGCGTCGCCCTCGCCCGCACCATCGCTATCGAGCCCAAGGTGCTGCTGCTCGACGAGCCGCTGTCCAACCTCGACGCGAAGCTGCGCATCTACATGCGTGCCGAGCTGCTCGCGCTGCAGCGAAAGCTCGGCATCACCACGATCTTCGTGACCCACGACCAGGAGGAAGCGCTCTCGATCTCGGACCGGGTCGCGGTGCTTGATCAGGGCGTGATCCAGCAGGTCGGCACGCCCGTGGAGCTCTACGACACCCCCGCGAACCGCTTCATCGCCCATTTCGTCGGCACCATCAACTTCCTGCGCGGCACCCTCGAGACATCCGCAGGAGGCGCGGTCTTCCGCAGCGGCGCGCTGGGTGCGCTCGCGATTGCGGGCGCGAGCGCGTCCGCCGGACCCGCGGAGATCGCGATCCGGCCCCACGCCATGCAACTCGCCGCGCCGGGCACGCCGCTCGACGCTGCGCGGAGCTGGCTCGACGGCGCGGTGGCCGAGCGCGAGTTCCTCGGCGAGTTCGTGCGCTACAACGTGAAGGTCGGGACGGGGAATCTGGTCGTGGATGAGCCCCACTACATGGGCGAGCCCGGCTTCGCGCCCGGCGCGCGCGTGAAGGTCGGGATCAACCCCGCCCAGGTCAAGGTGCTTTCGGGTAATGGGTAATGGATGAGTGGACCGGCGTGTGATCAGCGCCCGGCGGCGCGGCGGCGCGCCCACATGAGCACCGGCACGCCGGAAGCCAGCATCGCGATGCCCACCATCGCGCCGATCGAGCCCGGGTCGAGGCTCATCGCGTAGTTGAAGCTCGAGTACAGCATGTAGGCGCACGCCCCGGCGAACAGGAGCGGCGTCACGGGGTAGAGCGGCACGCGGAACGGGTCCGCGTTGGCCGGTGTGTGCCGCCGCAGCGGGAAGAGCGATACTCCGGTCAGCAGGAAGAACAGCCAAAACGCCGGCGCGGTGTACGCCACCATCGTCGTGAACCCGTCGGGCGTGAACGAGGCAAGCCCCACCAGCGCGAGCGAGATCGCCCCCTGCACGAGTAACGCATTAACCGGCGCGGACGACTTTTCGTTCCAGCGTCCCAGCGCGCGGAAGATGATGAAGTCGCGGCCCAGCGCGTAGTTGGTGCGCGCGCCCGTGAAGACCGTTGCATTGAGCGTCGAGAGCGCGGCGCACACGACCACGATGCCGAGCAGCCAGGCGCCGCCCTCGCCCCAGGTCGCTTTCATCAGGTCGGAAGCCACGGCCTTGGAGGCCTTCATGCCCTCGAGCCCGAGCGCCCTGAGATAGGCAAAGTTGAGCAGCAGGTAGAGCACGGTGATCACCACGATGCCGATCACCAGCGCTTTCACGATGCTGCGCCGCGTGTCGCGCATCTCGGCCGTGAGGTAAGCCGCCTCGTTCCAGCCGCCGTAAGTGAGCAGCACGAAGATCAACGCCAGCCCGGAAAACCACGCCTTGCCTTCCACGGGCGTTGCCGCCGGGGCCGCTGCGGCAGGCGCCGCGGTAAGCCCGCTCACCACGACAGCAAGGACCGTGAACGCCAGCGCGGTCGTCAGCACATTCTGCACCCACTTGCTCTGGCTGGTGCCCGCGACGTTCAATGCCGTGATCGCGATCACCGCCAGCCCGGCGTACAGAGCGGGGCTGTATTTTCCTAATGGAATCAATGTAGTGGCATAATCACCGAAGACGAAAGCGATGGCGGCGATGGCCCCGGTCTGGATCACCGTC
>DASWIC010000012.1:0-5088 GCA_036397875.1 Burkholderiales bacterium | reverse complement strand
GTTCATGGATGAGGCGCGGAAGCTCGCGGCGGCGATGGATGCGGATTTCCTCTGGCAATGCTGCGGACAGGAGGAGTTCGCGTTCGGGACGCTGGCAAGAGAGTACTTCGGGCACGCGCCCACTCCCCTGGAATCGGCTGGGCTGCTGATGAAGCTCCACGGCTCGCCGATGCATTTCTACAAGAAGGGCAGGGGCCGCTACAAGGCGGCGCCGCCGGAGGCGCTCACCGCGGCGCTGGCCTCGGTCGAGCGCAAGCAGCGCGAAGCGCAGCGGCGGGCAGAGTACGTCGCGCAGCTCGGCGACGGGAAGCTGCCGCCGGAGTTCGGGCCCCTCGCCGCGAAGCTTCTCTACGCGCCGGACAAGCAAAGCATCGAGTGGAAGGCGCTGGACGAGGCGTGCGACAAGCTCAAGGCGACCCCCGCGAAGCTCTTCGAGCGCTGTGGCGCGCTGCCGTCATCGCGCGACTATCACCTGAATCGCTTCCTGTTCGAGCATTTCCCGCGCGGCGCGGCGTTCCCCGACCTGGGCGCGCCCGCCGTGCCGCAGGGTCTGCCGCTCGCGGAGGTCGAGGCGTTCAGCATCGATGACGTGACCACCACCGAGGTCGATGACGCGCTCTCCATCACGGCGCTGCCCGGCGGGAGGCTGCGCATCGGCATCCATATCGCCGCGCCGGCGCTTGGCGTGACACCCGGCAGCGCGCTGGATACGGCGGCCCGCGGGCGGCTCTCCACGGTGTACTTCCCCGGGGGAAAGATCACCATGCTGCCGGACGCGGCGATCGGCGCCTACTCGCTCGCCGAGGGCAGGCATTGTCCGGCGCTCTCGCGTTACGTGGAGGTTGCGCCGGACTTTACGATCGTGACGCAATCCACGCGGATCGAGCGCGTGCCGGTCATGAATAATTTGCGGCACACCGCGCTGGAACAGGCGTTCAACGAGGAGACGCTCGCCGCAGGCCGAGTCGATCACCCGCATGGGGAGGCGCTCACGAGCCTGTGGCGCTTCGCGCGCGCCCTGGAAGCGGCGCGGCGCGGCGGCGGGCCCGAGCACGAGGCGCGTCCCGAGTACAGCTTCTACGTCGAGAACGAACGCGTGCGCATCCTGCGGAGGCTGCGCGGCACCCCGATCGACAAGATCGTCTCGGAGCTCATGATCCACGTGAACGGCGCCTGGGGGCGCGAGCTGGCGGCGGCGGACCTGGCGGCAATCTACCGCGTGCAGGAGGGCGGCAAGGTCAGGATGAGCACGGTGCCCGCGGCGCACGAGGGCCTGGGCGTGGCAAGCTACGCGTGGGCCAGCTCCCCCTTGCGGCGCTACGTCGACCTCGTGAACCAGCGCCAGCTGATCGCGCTCGCGCGCGGCGAGACCCCGCCGTATCGAGCGGGTAGCGAGCAGCTCTTTGCAGCGATGCGGGATTTCGAATCGGCGCACGAGGCCTATGGGGAATTTCAACGCGAGATGGAGCGCTACTGGTGCCTGCGGTGGCTGATCCAGGAGAACGCGCAGACGGTCGCCGCAACAGTGATCCGCGAGAGCCTCGCGCGTTTCGACGAGCTGCCACTCGTCGTGCGCGTGCCGTCCCTGCCGCCGCTCGATCCGGGCAGCCGGGTCGAGCTCGCCGTCGCGGGCATCGATCTGCTGGAGCTCGCGCTGCACTGCGAATTTCGCCGGCGGCTCGCGCCCGAAACGCCAGCGGCGCAGCCGGCGAGTTGAAGCGTCACCGGGACCAGATCGCGATTCGACTTTAACTTATAGGCGCAACTCACGGTTCTAAAAAGCCTTTCCATGCAAGAAACTTCGCGCTAGGTTACAATGGGTGACATGGGACTGCTGCCCGACAGGAAAGTCGTGCCGCTGCGGCGGCGAGCCAAGCATGCTCGGCACGCCCCGTGGCAGGCCGCGATAGATCGCCTGGAGGCCCGCGTGGCGGAGCTCGAGCGCGGCATGACCGCGCTCGATCGGCGCATGACCGCGCTCGGCAAGCACGGGCGCATGCAGGTCGCCGTTGGTCTGTCCGTATTCCTCCACGCCATCATCATTTTCGGGGTGAGCTTCAAGCTGCCGGACCTGGCGAATCTCTCGGCGCAGTCGCCGCTCGAGGTGACGCTCGTCAACGCCAAGACCCAGGCGCGGCCGAAACAGGCGGACGTCCTGGCCCAGGCCAATCTCGACGGCGGGGGCAATACCGACGCGAAGCGCCGCGCGCGCAGCCCGCTGCCGGTGCCCATCGAGAACCGGCAGGGCGCGGAGCTCGCGCTCGCGCACAAGCGCGTCGAGCAGCTCGAGCGTGACGCGAAGCAGCTCATGACCCAGGCGCGCTCCAGGACGGCCGTTCCGCCCCGGGTCGAGGTGCAGCCGCCGCGGGAGGAGCCCCAGACCGCGCCCAGCACCGCCGACATCGTGAGCCGCGGTATGGAAATCGCCCGGCTGGAGGCGCAAATTGCGCGCGAATGGGAGAACTACCAGCAGCGGCCGCGCCGCCGCTTCATCGGCGCGCGCACCCAGGAATTCCGGTTCGCGCGCTACATCGAGGACTGGCGCGCCAAGGTCGAGCGGGTGGGTGAGCTCAACTATCCGCAGGCCGCGCGGGACCAGAAGATCTACGGCAGCATGGTGGTGACGGTGTCGATCAAGTCCGACGGCTCGCTCGAGCGGGTGGAGATCAATCGCCCGTCCGGGCAGCGGATACTCGACGCCGCGGCGCTGCGCATCGTGCACCTTGCCGCGCCGTTCGCGCCGTTCCCGGCCGACATCGCCCGGGATACGGACATCCTCAGCATCACCCGCACCTGGATCTTCACGCGCTCCGACCAGCTCGTCACTGAATAAGAGCGGGCTTAAAGTCTAAAGTCTAAGGATAAGCTGTCGAATTGACGACGTCGTGCCGTGACAATTGGCACAACTTTAAACCTTAGACCTTAGACGCGTATGCCGGACCAATACGCCGTCATCGGCAATCCGGTCGAGCACAGCCTCTCGCCCCGGATTCACGCCCAGTTTGCGCGCGCGACGGGCCAGGCGTTGACCTACCGCAGAATACTCGCGCCGCGCGACGGCTTCCGTGAGGCGGTGCTCGCGTTTCGCGCCGCCGGCGGCAAGGGGCTCAATGTGACGCTCCCGTTCAAGCACGAGGCATGGCGTCTGGCCGGCGCGCGCAATGGCTACGCGCTTGCCGCCGGCGCGGTCAATACGCTGTCTTTCGACGGCGAGAACGTCGTGGGCCACAACACTGACGGCATCGGGCTCGTGCGCGATCTCACGCATAATCTGGGTGTCGCCGTGCGCGGCACGCGCGTGCTGCTGATGGGGGCGGGCGGGGCAAGCTATGGCGTCATGGAACCGTTGTTGCGCGAGCAGCCGGAGCGGGTAGTGGTCGCGAATCGCACGCTGGAGAAGGCGATCGAGCTGGTGGGCCACTTCGAGAAGCTGCAATCGTGCGCACCGCAGGGATTGTCGGCGCGCTCCTACGCCGCGCTCGCCGGCGCGCAGTTCGACATCGTGATCAATGCCACTTCAGCGGGGCTCGAGGGTGCGATGCCTGCAGTCACGGAAAGCGTCTTGGCTCCGGGCGCGCTCGCCTACGACATGGTGTACGGCCGGCGCACGCCCTTTCTCGAGTTTGCGCAGCCGCGAGGCGCGCGCGTCTCTGACGGCACCGGGATGCTGGTGGAGCAGGCCGCCGAGTCGTTCTTCATCTGGCGCGGCGTGCGGCCGGAGACAGCGCCCGTGATCGCCGAGTTGCGGAAGGCGTGATTCCTGATTTGTGATTCGTCTGATCCTCGTGACTTTGGCCTCGACCCACCATTCACCATTCACGATCCACGCACTCTGATGTTCATGCTGCGGTGGACATGGCGTGCGATCCTGCTCGCCTTGTGCGCGCTGGTCGCCGTGCAGTTCTGGTTCCTGGCGCACATCTGGTATTGGGCGGATCACAATCCCGAAAGCACCGCGTTCATGCGGGCGCGCCTCGAGATCCTGCGCGAAACCAATCCGCGCGCCCGCCTCCAGCAGCGCTGGGTGCCCTACGGCCGGATCTCCGGGTATCTCAAGCAGGCGGTGGTCGCGGCCGAGGACGACAAGTTCATGGACCATTGGGGATTCGACTGGGATGCGATGCGGGTAGCCCATGAACGAAACGTGAGAGAGGGAGAGATCGTGTCGGGCGCCTCGACCATCAGCCAGCAACTCGCGAAAAACCTGTTCCTGCCGTCGCGCCGCGTCTGGTGGCGCAAGGCGCAGGAAGCCATGATCACGGTAATGCTCGAGGCCCTCCTCACCAAGCGCCGCATCCTCGAGCTCTATCTCAACGTGGCGGAATGGGGCGAGGGCGTGTACGGGGCGGACGCCGCCGCGCGCCACCACTTCGGCGTGCCGGCGGCCGCGCTGTCGCGCGCCCAGGCCGCGCAACTCGCGGTGATGTTGCCGAGCCCGCGCAGTTATACGCCGGCAGTCGAAACGAGCTATCTGCAGCGACAGTCGGCGGTGATCCTCGAGCGCATGAGTTACGCCCGCATTCCCTGAGTACAGGAAGGGCGTGAATCGTGAGTCGTGAATCGTGATTCGCGGCGTTCATGTAACGGGCCTCGCGCCGTTATCCGGGTCGAATCACGATTCACCAATCACGAATCACGGGTTTATGTAGAATGGCGCGCTTGACTACATCACGCTTTCCAGGAGCGGTTCATGCGTAGAAGAGATTTCTTGACAGGCCTGGGTGCCCTCGGCGTATCCGGCCTGGTGGGTGCCGCGGAGCCGGGCCGCGCACTGCGCGGGCCCGACGTGGTCTTCGTGCCGACCCCGGGCGATATCGTGGACACGATGCTCAGGATGGCCGCGGTCAGCAAAAAGGACACGGTCTACGATCTCGGCTGTGGCGACGGCCGCATCGTCATCACCGCCGCGCAGCGCTACGGCGCGCGCGGGGTCGGCATCGACATCGACCCCGAACGGGTGGCCGAGGCGACGGAAAACGTCAGGAAGGCGGGAGTTGCCGATCGGGTCAAGATCATCCAGGGCGACCTGTTCGAGGCCGACATCAGCGCCGCGACGGTGGTTACCCTGTACCTGTTGAGTGACCTCAA
>DASWIC010000011.1:0-11387 GCA_036397875.1 Burkholderiales bacterium | reverse complement strand
CCTTCGACCCACCACCTGCCGGTTGCGCGCTACGTCGAGCCCGCCATGTTCGACGAATTTGCGCGCCAGGCGCACGAGATGGGCTTCATGCACGCGGCCTGCGGGCCGCTGGTGCGCTCGAGCTACCATGCGGACCGCCAGGCGCACGAGGCCGGGGTGGTCTGATTCCCCGGCTCAGATGACGCGTTTTCTGAGTTGCATTGCAGTACTTCTCGTCACCAGCCACGCCGCAGCGGGACTCGACGACATCACCCAGGCCGAAGCGCTGCGGGGACTGAGGCAGGCGCTGACCGATGGCTCCCTCGCCGCCGTCGCCAGGCTCGGCGTGGAGAACGGATTCTTCGGAAATCCCCGGATCAAGATCCCGTTGCCACCGTCGCTGCAGAGAGTCGAGCGGGGCCTGCGTGCGTTCGGCATGAGAAGGCAGGCCGACGAGCTGGTCCTCACGATGAACCGCGCCGCGGAGGCGGCGGTGCCTGAAGCCAAGCAGCTGCTCACGGACGCGGTGAAGAAGATGTCGGTGCAGGATGCGAAGGGCGTTCTGACCGGCGGCGATACTGCGGCCACCGACTACTTCAAGCGCGCCACGCGGACGCAGCTCACCCAGCGCTTTCTCCCGATCGTCAAGCATGCGACCGACCGGGTTGGCCTTGCGCAGCAATACAACGCTCTTGCCGAGCAGGGTGCGGCGCTCGGCCTGGTGAGGGAAGACGAGGCGAGCATCGAGCGCTACGTCACCCAGAAGGCGCTCGACGGCCTCTACTTCATGATCGGCGAGCAGGAAAAGGCGTTCAGGCAGGACCCTGCCGGAGCGACGACCAGCATCGTGCGCAAGGTCTTCGGCGCGATGCGATGAGCGCCTCGCTCGTCGCACAATCCCCCCTACCCCCTATTGTCAAAGGGGGGAGACAAAATCCCCCTTATTCCCCCTTTGTCAAAGGGGGACGCGCGCAGCGCGGGGGGATTTCGTCACCGGTCACCGGTGTCAGTGCGCCTGGTCCCAGTTCGGGCCCGCCCCGACGTCCACGGCGAGCGGCACGGCGAGCTTCGCGACGCCGCTCATGAGCGCCGGCAGCTCGCGCTTCACGCGCTCGAGCTCGCCGTCGGGCACCTCCAGCACGAGCTCGTCGTGCACCTGCAGGATGAGTCTGGAATTCAATTGCTGATCCGCGAGCCAGCGGTCAACCGCGATCATCGCCATCTTGATGAGGTCGGCCGCCGTGCCCTGCATCGGCGCGTTGATCGCCGCGCGCTCGGCGCCCTGGCGGCGCGCGGGGTTGCCGCTCTTGATTTCGGGCAGCCACAGCCTGCGGCCGAACACCGTTTCGACGAATCCGGTCTCGCGCGCCGTCTCACGCGTGCGCTTCATGTAGTCCGCGACGCCGGGATAGCGCGCGAAGTAGCGGTCCATGTACTGTTGCGCGGCGGCGCGCTCCAGCCCGAGCTGGCGCGCCAGGCCGAACGCCGACATGCCGTAGATCAGGCCGAAGTTGATGACCTTGGCGTAGCGGCGCTGCTCCGCGCCCACCGCCTTCGGGCTCAAGCCGAAGATCTCGGCCGCCGTCGCGGTGTGGACATCCTCCCCGGCGGCGAACGCCGCGAGCAGGCTCGCGTCCTGGGAGATGTGGGCCATGATCCGCAGCTCGATCTGGGAATAGTCAGCCGACACGATGCGGCTGCCCGGCGGCGCGATGAACGCTTCCCGGATGCGGCGCCCTTCGGCGGTGCGGATGGGAATGTTCTGGAGGTTGGGGTCGTTGCTCGCGAGCCGGCCCGTCACCGCGACCGCCTGGCCGTAGTTGGTATGCACGCGCCCCGTTTGCGGATGGATCGACTCCGGCAGCTTGTCGGTATAGGTGGACTTCAACTTGGCCAGCGTGCGGTAGTCGAGGATGAGCCGCGGCAAAGGATGATCGAGCGCAAGCTCCTCGAGCGACTCCTCGTCGGTCGAAGGCTGGCCCGAGGGGGTCTTCTTGACGGGCTTCAGCCCCTGCCGGTCGAACAGGATCTCCTGGATCTGCCTCGGCGAGTTGATGTTGAACGGCTGGCCGGCCTGCGCGTGCGCCTTCGCCTCGATCTCTGCCATCTTCTCGCCAAACTCGCGCGAGAGGTCCCGCAGCAGGCCGGTGTCGAGCAGCACCCCGTGGCGTTCCATGGTGAAGAGCACCGAGAGGAGCGGCAGCTCCACCTCGCGGTAGATGCGCTCGAGCTTCTCCTCGGCCTGCACCTGCGGGTACAGCGCCTGGTGCAGCCGCAGTGTCACGTCGGCGTCCTCGGCGGAGTACTCGGTGGCGCGCTCCACCGTGACCTGCTCAAAGCCGATGCGCCCCGCGCCCTTGCCCGTAACCTCGTCATAGGTGATGGTCTTCAGCCCGAGGTGGCGCTCCGCGAGGCTGTCCATGTCGTGCGGGCGGTGACTTTCCAGCACGTAGGACTGCAACAGCGTATCGTGCGCGACGCCCGCGAGCCGGATGTCCTGGTTGGCGAGCACGTGCATGTCGTATTTCGCGTTCTGGCCGAGCTTCGGGCGCCGGGCATCTTCCAGCCACGGCTTCATCCGCGCCAGCACCGCCGCGCGCTCGAGCTGCTGCGGCGCCCCGGCATACCGGTGAGCAAGTGGCAGGTACGCGGCTGCGCCCGCTTCGATCGCGAACGACAGCCCCACCAACTCCGCTTTCAGGGGATCGAGACTCGTGGTCTCCGTGTCGAGCGCGACCAGGTCCGCCTTCCCGATCTTCTTCAGCCAGGCGTCCAGCTGCTTTTCGGTGAGGACCGTCTCGTAATTGCGCGACGACTGAGGGCTGACGGCTGACGGCTCGGAAGCGAGTTGAGGCGCGCGCGCCGGCGGTTCCTTCGCTTCCACGGCCGCTTCGCGCCCTTCCAAGTCGCGCAGCCAGGATTTGAAGTCGAAACGCTCGAACAGCTCGGCAAGCTTGGCCCGGTCGCGCGGCCGCAGCGCCAGATCGCCGGGTGCCACGGGCAGGTCGACATCGCACTTGATCGTGAGGAGCGCGCGCGCCTCCGGCAGCCAGTCGAGGCTTTTGCGCAGGTTTTCCCCCACCACGCCGGGAATCTCGGATGCGTGCTTCACGACGTTGTCGAGCGTGCCGTACTGCGTGAGCCACTTGACTGCGGTTTTCGGCCCGACCTTTTCCACTCCCGGAACGTTGTCCACGCTGTCGCCGACCAGGGTGAGATAGTCGATCATGCGCTCGGGCTTGACGCCGAACTTGCTCTCGACGCCCGCCTCGTCGAGTATTTCGCGCCTGCCGGTTGCGGGATCGGCGTTTTCGATCGTGATGACGGGATTCACGAGCTGGGCAAGGTCCTTGTCGCCGCTGGCGATGATCACGCGCAGGCCTTCGCGCTCGGCGCGCCGGGCGAGCGTGCCGATCACGTCGTCGGCCTCCACCCCCTCGATCTCGAGCAGCGGCCAGCCCAGGGTGGCGATGGCTTCCTTGAGGGGCGCGATCTGGGCGGCGAGATCGTCCGGCATCGGCGGGCGGTTGGCCTTGTACCCGGCGTACATCTCGTCGCGGAACGTCCCGCCTTTCGCATCGAAGACGCAGGCGGCGTAATCGGCCGGGGAGTCCTTCTGCAGCCGGCGCAGCATGTTGAGCACGCCGTAGATCGCGCCGGTCGGCTCGCCCTTCCGGTTGCGCAGGTCAGCGCGTTGCAGTGCGTGGAAAGCGCGATAGAGGTAGGACGAGCCGTCGACGAGCAACAGCGTCTTCATGATTTCCGCGGCGGGGTGGGCGCTGCACGGATTATGTCAGAATATGTCGATGCGCTCATTCATCGCCGCCTTGCTGCTCGCGGCAGCGCTGCCGGTGGCGGCCCAGCAGGCGAAGCCGCCCGAGCTGCAGCCGCTGCCGGAGCCGCCGCCACCGCCGCCGGGCTACGAGCTCGATCCGGCGCTCGAGCCGCAGGTGACCATCCTCAAGCGCGGCGCCGATACAGTCGAGGAGTTCCGCATCGGCGGCAAGCTCTACATGATCAAGATCACGCCCGCCACGGGCAGGCCCTACTTCCTGGTCGACAACCGGGGCGACGGCAACTTCGTGCGCTACGACAACTTCGACAGCGGCCTGCGGCCCCCGATGTGGGTGATCTTCACTTTCTAGCCGCATGTCCGTTTTCACCACCGTCACCCGCGAACAGCTCAACGCCTGGCTCAAGAATTACTCCGTCGGCACCCTCACCGGCCTCGAGGGCATAACCGCCGGCATCGAGAACACCAACTATTTCGTCACGACCACCCAGGGCCGCTTCGTCCTCACCCTGTTCGAGAAGCTCTCGGCCCGCGAGCTGCCGTTCTATCTGCGGTTGATGGCCCACCTGTCGGGTCACGGCATCCCGTGTCCGCGCCCGATCGCAAGCCGCGCGGGCAGGCTGCTCGGCCGCTTGAACGGCAAGCCGGCGGCGCTCGTCACCTTTCTCCCCGGCAAGGACGTCGCCGCTCCCACCGCGGGGCAATGCGCCCAGGCCGGCGCGATGCTTGCCAATATCCATGCCGCCGGCGCTTCCTACGCCGGAAGGATGGACAATCCACGCGGGGCGAGGTGGTGGACGCCGGCGATGCCCCGCGTCGTGCGCTTCCTCGGCGCGCAGGACGCGGCATTGCTGCGCGAGGAGGTGCGGTTCCAGGCGCGCCTCAGCCTGCGAGGACTGCCGCGCGGGGCCATCCATGCCGATCTGTTCCGGGACAACGTGCTGTTCGAGAACGGGAGGATTTCGGGCGTGATCGATTTCTATTTTGCCTGCACCGGCACGCTGCTCTACGACGTCGCGATCACCGTCAACGACTGGTGCGTGCTCGAGGGGGGCGGTCTCGCCGAGGAGCGCGCGGCGGCGCTGCTGGAGGCCTATGGCAGGGTGCGGGCGTTTACCGCCGCGGAGCGCGCGGCGTGGCCGGCGATGCTGCGCGCGGGAGCGCTGCGGTTCTGGGTATCGCGCCTGTACGATTTCTACCTGCCGCGCCCGGGCGTGCTGACCCACGCCAAGGATCCGGGGCATTTCCGCAGGATACTGGCGGCGCACGTTGCGCGCGGCAAGCGGCTGCCGCGGCTTGCCGGCGGGCCCGCGTGACGGAGACACGCATGGAAGCGAAAGTCGTCGCGGCCGGAAGGGGCTGGCAATGGCTCGCCGAGGGATGGAGCCTGTTCCGGAAGAACCCCGTGGTGTGGCTCGCGCTGACCATGCTGCTCGCCGTCCTGTGGGCGGTGTCGTTCATCATCCCGGTGCTCGGCCCACTGCTGTTCAACCTGCTGTCGCCGGCGCTGTTTGCGGGATTGATGCTGGGGTGCCGCGCGCTCGAGAACGGCGAGCCGCTGGAGATCGCGCACCTCTTCGCCGGCCTCAAGCGGCATGGCGCCCCGCTGGTGACCGTCGGCGGCGTCTACCTGGTCGGCACCGTCATCGTGGTAGGCATCGTGCTGGTCGTTGCCGGCGGCTCGACGCTGCCCGCCGTGCTGTCGAAGCCGGATGCCGATATCGAAGCGCTACGGGCGGCGGCGCGCAGCATGGCGCTCGCCTTTGCCGCCGGCGCCCTGGTTTACCTGCCGCTGCTCATGCTCATCTGGTTCGCGCCGATGCTCGTGGTATTCAAGGGACTGGCGCCGGTGGCGGCGATGAAGATTTCATTCACGGCATGCGTGAGCAACACGGCGCCGTTCCTGGTCTACGGCGTGGCCATACTGCTGGCGTGGCTCGTTCTCTCGCTGCCCGCGGCGCTGGGTTTCGTCGGCGGCGTGCTGGTGATTGCGCTGTTCGTGGCCTCGATCCCGGTGCTGATCTGCTCGGTCTACGCGAGTTACCAGGACATCTTTGCCGCGCGCGCCCAGGCCAGCTCCGCCTCGTAATCACCTTGCGATCGGGTACGACTAGGCGGCGATCAGCTTCGCATACTCCAGCATCAGCCACTTCAGCCCGCCATTCCTGAAGCTGACCTGCACGCGCGCGTCGGGGCCCCGCCCTTCCGCGCTGACGATGACGCCGGCGCCGAACGTCGGGTGCACCACGCTTTGACCGACGCGCCACGGCGTGCCGGAAAAGCGTGACTCGTGACTCGTGACCCGTGACTGGACGCCAGCGCGTCGCATTGAGCCTTTCCCGGATCCCGGGCCTTGATTTCTGAATCCCGCGTTGACGCGGCGCATGAGCGCCTCGGGGATCTCGTGAATGAAGCGCGAGGCGATGCCGTAGCGCGTCTGGCCGTGCAGGAGGCGGCTTTGCGCAAACGACAGGTACAGCCTGCGGCGGGCACGCGTGAGCGCGACATACATCAGCCGCCGCTCTTCCTCGATGCCGTCGGCTTCCGTCAGGCTGTTCTCGTGCGGGAACAGCCCCTCCTCCAGGCCGCTCACGAATACGCTGTGGAACTCCAGCCCTTTCGCCGAGTGCACGGTCATGAGCTGAAGCGCGTCGGCGCCGGCGTCCGCCTGGTGCTCGCCCGCTTCCAGCGCGGCATGAGCGAGAAACGCCGTCAGCTCGTCGGGCTCGTCCATGCCCGCGGTCTCGCCCGCCGGCTGCACGTTGCGCTCGGCGACGAAGCTCGCCGCGGCGTTGACGAGCTCCGAGAGATTCTCCAGCCGGTCGGCACCCTCTTTCTCCGCCTGGTAGTGCGCCTTGAGCCCGCTCGCCTCGATCACGTGCTCGATCGCTTCCGGCAGGGGCAGGTTCTTCGTCGCATTCCGCATGCGCTCGATCAGCGCAACGAAGGCGGGGATGCCCTTGCCGGACGAGGGATGAGGGGTGAGCCGGGAATTCGAAGAAGGTGCCTGCGCACCTTCGAGCCGGCGAACGCCCGCCGCGATGCAACGCGGCGGGACGGGGTCACTGACCAGGGATGAGGGATGACCTTCTTGTTTATCGGCTCTTCCCTCCGCCCTCCGCCCTCCGCCCTCATCCCTGCTCTTTCCGCCTTCTGCCTTCAGCAGCGCGGCGGCCCATAGGCTCACGCCGGCCGCCCGCGCGGCGTCCTGAAGTTGCTCGACGCTGCGGTTGCCGATGCCACGGGCCGGGAAATTGATCACGCGGGCGAGCGCCCCGTCGTCGCCGGAATTCGCCACCAGGCGCAGATAGGCGAGCGCGTGCTTGACCTCCTGGCGCTCGAAGAAGCGCAGGCCGCCGTAGACCCGGTACGGCATCCCGGCGGTGAACAAGGCATGCTCCAGCACCCGCGACTGCGCATTCGAGCGGTAGAGCACGGCCATGTCCATGAGCGCCACGCCCTCGGCGTGCAGCGCGCGCGCTTCCTCCACGATGGACGCCGCCTCCTCGATGTCGTTCACGGCGTCGAACACCCGCAGCGGCTCGCCCTTCGCCGCGGCGGTCCACAGGTTCTTGCCGAGCCGGCGGCGGTTGTGGGCGATCAGCGCATTGGCGGCGTCGAGTATGTGGCCATGCGAGCGATAGTTCTGCTCGAGCTTGATCACGCGCTCGATGGCGAAGTCCTGCTGCAGGTCCTGCATGTTGGCGGCGGACGCTCCCCTGAACGCGTATATGCTTTGATCATCGTCGCCAACAGCAAAGATCGCATTGCCCGCTTCCCCTCCTGCCCGAGGTGGGGTGGCACTCAGTGCCGGGGTGGTGGGAGGGCTGGCGAGCAGCTTCAGCCAGCGGTACTGCAGCCGGTTGGTGTCCTGGAACTCGTCCACCAATATGTGCCGGAAGCGCGCCCGGTAATGCTCGCGCAGGGTTGCATTGCCCGCCAGCAGCTCGTAGCAGCGCAGCAGCAGCTCCGCGAAGTCGACGACGCCCTCTCTGCCGCACTGCTCGTCGTAGGCGGCATAGAGCTCCTGCATGCGCCGCGTGAACTCGTCGTGCGCCTCGACCCGCGGCGCCCGCAGCCCTTCCTCCTTGTTCGCCGCGATGAACCACTGGACCTGCCGGGGCGGAAAGCGCTCTTCATCGACGTTAAGGTTCTTCAGGAGCCGCTTGATGAGCGAGAGCTGGTCCTGGGTGTCGAGGATCTGGAACAGCTGCGGCAATCCCGCCTCGCGGTGGTGCGTGCGCAGCAGCCGGTTGGCGAGGCCGTGAAAGGTGCCGACCCACATGCCGCGGGTGTTCACCGGCAGCATGGCCGATATGCGCGTCAGCATTTCCTTTGCCGCCTTGTTGGTGAAAGTGACCGCGATGAGCCCCGACGGGCTCACCTGCCCGGTCGAGATCAGCCACGCGACGCGCGTCGTGAGCACGCGCGTCTTGCCGCTGCCGGCGCCGGCGAGGATCAGCGCCGACTGATGCGGGAGCGTAACCGCCTCGAGCTGCTGTTCGTTGAGTCCGGAGAGAAAGTCGGAAGACATGACAAATCGCACCGATTATAGAGCACCGATGGCCCCGGTACTGGTATCGGATGCGGCTATAATCACGCGTTCAATCATCGCCATGCAGCAGAAATACGAACCCCGCGTCATCGAGCACGAGGCCCAGCAGTACTGGGATGCGAGCGGCGCATTCCGCGCCCGGGAAATTCCCGGCAGACCCAAGTACTACTGCCTGTCGATGTTCCCCTACCCCTCCGGCAAGCTCCACATGGGGCACGTGCGCAACTACACCATCGGCGACGTCCTCACCCGCTACCACCGGATGAAGGGCTGCAACGTCCTGCAGCCGATGGGCTGGGACGCGTTCGGGCTCCCCGCCGAGAACGCGGCGATGGCGAACGGCGTGCCGCCGGCACGATGGACCTACGAGAACATCGCCTACATGAAGCGGCAGCTGCAGTCGCTCGGCTTCGCCATCGACTGGTCGCGCGAGCTCGCCACCTGCCAGCCCGCCTACTACCGCTGGAACCAGTGGCTGTTCCTGAGGATGCTCGAGACGGGCCTCGTCTACAAGAAAACCGGCGTCGTGAACTGGGACCCGGTGGACCAGACCGTGCTCGCCAACGAGCAGGTGATCGACGGCCGCGGCTGGCGCACGGGCGCGGTGGTCGAAAAGCGCGAGATCCCGATGTACTACATGGCGATCACCCGCTACGCCGAGGAGCTGCTCGCCGCGCTTGACACGCTTCCCGGCTGGCCCGAGCGCGTCAAGACGATGCAGGCCAACTGGATCGGAAAAAGCTACGGCGTGCGATTCGCGTTTCCATACGAGTTGCCCGCCGAAAGCGGCTCGAATCTCCCCTCGCCCTCAGGGAGAGGGGCCGGGGGTGAGGGTGGGGCATCCGAAGCACAGGCACCGGAAAAGGGCCTCCTGTGGGTGTTCACCACCCGCGCCGACACCATCATGGGCGTGACCTTCGCGGCGCTGGCGGCGGAACACCCGCTCGCCGCGCGCGCCGCGCGCGACAACCGCAAGCTCGCCGACTTCATCGACGAGTGCAAGCGCGGCAGCGTGATGGAAGCCGACCTCGCCACGATCGAGAAAAAAGGCATGCCGACCGGGATCTCCGTCACGCATCCTCTCACCGGCGAGCCGGTGCCGGTATGGGTCGGCAACTACGTGCTGATGGCCTATGGCGAAGGCGCGGTGATGGGCGTGCCGGGACACGACCAGCGCGATTTCGAATTCGCGACCCAGTACGGCCTGCCCATCCGCTCGGTGATCCGGCCACGGGACCGGGAGCCCGAACTGCCCCTGAAGCAGGCGTACGTGGAATACGGAGTGTGCTTCAATTCGGGCAAGTACAACGGCCTCGACTACGCGCAGGCAGTCGACGCGATCGCAGCCGACCTGAAGGCGAAGGGCCTGGGCGACAAGCAGGTGCTGTGGCGCCTGCGCGACTGGGGCATCTCGCGCCAGCGCTATTGGGGCACGCCGATACCCATCATCCATTGCCCGGCATGCGGCGACGTTCCTGTCCCCGACCAGGACCTTCCTGTGGTTCTGCCGGAGGATTGCGTCCCGGACGGCACCGGCAATCCCCTCGCGAAGCGCGCCGACTTCGTGAACTGCACGTGCCCGAGGTGCGGGAAGCCCGCGCAGCGCGAGACCGACACCATGGACACGTTCGTGGACTCGTCCTGGTATTACCTGCGCTTCGCCTGTCCCGACAGCACGCGCAGCATGGTGGACGAGCGCGTCGCCTACTGGATGCCGGTGGACCAGTACATAGGGGGCATCGAGCACGCCATCCTGCATCTCCTGTACTCGCGCTTCTGGACGCGCGTGATGCGCGACCTGGAGCTGGTGAAGATCGACGAGCCGTTTTCGAACCTGCTCACCCAGGGCATGGTGCTCAACGAAACGTTTTTCCGCAATACCCCAGACGGCACGACGCTCTATTACAACCCCAATGACGTGCGAGTCGAGCGCGACAACCAAGGCAGAATAGTTGCTGCTGTTTCAGTTAGAGATAGTCTGCCCGTGGATCCTGGTGGCATTGCAAAAATGTCGAAATCCAAGGTCAACGGCGTCGACCCCCAGGAATTGATCGACCGCTATGGCGCCGACATCGCGCGCTTCTTCATCATGTTTACCTCGCCTCCGGAGGACACTCTGGTCTGGAGCGACGCCGGCGTCGAGGGGGCGGCGCGCTTTCTCCGGCGACTTTGGGATTACTGCTACCGACATCAGGCATCGATCCGATTTCCGAAAGGGACAATCCAGGTAACCGACTGGAGCAAGGAGGACCCAAGACTTCGTTCGGCCCGGATGGAAATTCACAAGATTCTGCAACAAGCCTTATATGATTACGACCGGATGCAACTGAACACTGTAGCGTCGGCTTGTATGAAGATTCTGAATGTGCTGGAGAAGCTGCCCGTTGATACAACTCCACTTACGCCTGACAAGAAATCATATGTCGCTCCGATGAGTCAGCTGGAAAATGAGGGCGTCGGAATTCTTCTGCGAATCTTGAATCCTATCGCACCGCATGTCACGCATGCACTTTGGAAGGAACTTGCATTTGCAGAGAGGTCGGGAGACATTTTGACCGCAGCATGGCCGCAAGTCGATCAAGGCGCCTTGATCGAGGACGAGATCGAGCTCGTGGTGCAGGTGAACGGCAGGAAGCGCGGCGGCGTGCGCGTGCCGCGCGACGCCGATTCGAAGGCGATCGAGACCATCGTGCTCGCCGATCCCGCGGTTCAGCGCCACGTCAACGGCCAGGCGATCAAGAAAGTCGTCGTTGTCCCCGGCCGCCTCGTGAACGTCGTCGTCTGACTGTGAAGGCGAAAGTCGAAAGTCGAAAGTCGAAAGTGGGGGCCCCCCGCGGTCTGCGGCTCCAAGGCCGCTTTTCCTTCCGCCTTCCGCCTTCCGCCTTCCTCCTTGTCGCGACCGTGCTGCTGGTCGCCGCCTGCGGTTTCCAGCTCCGCGGAACCGCAACGCTGCCGTTCAGCTCGATTTACGTCCAGGCGCCGCCGAGTTCCGTGTTTGCCACCCAGTTGAAGCGCGCCGTGCTCGCCGGCAGCGGCACCCGCATCGCCGAGCAACCGGGT
>DASWIC010000010.1:0-16819 GCA_036397875.1 Burkholderiales bacterium | reverse complement strand
CGTCTTCGCGGGCAACCTCGCCGATGCAATCGTCAAGGCGCTTGCAGCGCCACCGGCAGCGGGCAAGACCTGGCTCGTGAATGACGGCGAGGACGTTTCCACGCCGGAGCTGGTGCGCCTGCTCGCGCAGTCGCTCGGGGTCAAGCCGCGCCTCCTGCCGGTTCCGCTCTCGGTGCTCGGCCTCGCCGCGAGCCTCTCCGGCAGGCGCGATGAGCTCGCGCGCCTCGCCGGCTCGCTGCAGGTGGACAGCACGCGGATACGGCGCGAGCTCGGATGGCGGCCTCCCTTCACGCTCGCGCAAGGACTCGAGCAGACCGCGCAGTGGTACCTTCAACACGCTCGCGCAAGCAGTCACGAGCCATGAGTCTCGAGTCGCCGGCGTTGAGGGGTGGTATCATTCCCGCAGCGCATGACACAAGCCGCTGTCATAGTGCATCCCGCCGTGTGGGCTCCGCTGACGGCATTTGCCGCCGCGCTATTCGCCGTCTGGTGGCTCGCCCGGGGCAGGCTTTCCGTCCTTGTCCTCGACCTTCCCAATCCCCGTTCGCTCCATGAGTCGCCCATTCCGCGCACCGGTGGACTGGGGCTGCACGCCGGCGCCCAGCTCGCGCTCGCCGTCATCGCTCCCAACCTGCCGGCGGCGCTGTGGATCGCGTTCATCGTGCTGCTGCTAATCTCGTTCTGGGACGATTTGCGGGAGATTCCGGCGCCGTGGCGGCTCGCCGCGCATCTCGCGGCGTGCGGCCTGTTCGTTGCGGCGGTGCTGCCGGGTGAACACGGGATGCTGCCGGCCGCAGTGGCGGCGATTGGCATCGCGTGGATGGCCAATCTCTACAATTTCATGGACGGCTCAGACGGGCTCGCCGGCGGCATGGCGCTGATCGGCTTCTCGATCTACGGCGCGGCCGCCTGGCTCGCCGGCAGCGCGGAATTCGCGCTGGTGAATTTCAGCATCGCCGCCGCGGCCGCGGCATTTCTCGTCTTCAATTTCCACCCGGCGCGCATCTTCCTCGGTGACGCCGGGGCGGTGCCGCTGGGCTTCCTCGCCGCCGCGTTGGGGATGATCGGCTGGCTGCAGCGCGACTGGGCGTGGTGGTTTCCCGTCCTCGTGTTCGCGCCCTTCATCGCGGATGCCAGCGTGACCCTGGTCCGGAGGCTCCTGCGGCGGGAGAAGGTGTGGCAGGCGCACCGCGACCATTATTACCAGAAACTGGTGCGGCTCGGCTGGGGCCATCGCAAGACGGCGCTTGCGGAGTACGGGCTGATGCTGGCAAGCGGGCTCCTCGCGCTCGCCGCGCTCGCGCTTCCCGCAGCCATGCAGGCGGTGGCGCTCGCGGCGGCCGCGGGAGCCTACCTGCTGATCATGGTATCGATCGAACGGGCCTGGCGCGCTGCGCGTGATGACTAGGCCATGAACTCCAACTGGCGCGCCTGGCTCGCGTTCGGCCACGACATCCTGGCGTGCGCGGCCGCGTGGCTCACCGCCTACTGGCTGCGCTTCACGCCGGAGTTGCCGGATCACTACGTGGAGCAGGCGCTGGATACGCTGCTCTGGGTGATACCGGTGCACGCGGCGCTGTTCTGGGGTTTCGGGCTCTACCGCGGCATCTGGCGCTACGCGAGCCTGCCCGATCTCAGGCGCATCGTGGTATCGGTCGGCACCGCGGCCGTGGCCGTGCCGACGCTGCTGTTCATGTTGCAGATCGCGGTGCCACGCAGCGTGCTCATCATGACGCCGCTCCTCCTCATGCTGATCATGGGGGGAAGCCGGGTGGCCTATCGCGCGTGGAAAGAACGCATGGTGACCGGCCTCCTTGCCGCCGAGCGCGAGCCCGTGCTGGTCCTCGGATCGGGCGAAGCCGCGATCAACCTGATCAAGGACCTTGCGCGCAGTCCGCAGTGGCGCGTGGTCGGCGCGCTCGACGATGACGCCGCCATGATCGGGCGGCAGCTTCACGGTGTCAGCGTGCTCGGGCGCTTCAATGAAATCCCGAAGTGGCAGGGTCGATTGAGCGTCGCGCAGGCGATCATCGCGATGCCGGAGGCGACCCACACGGCGCGGCGCCGCGTCGTGGAGTTCTGCAACCACGCCGGGCTCAAGGTGCTGACGGTGCCTTCGTTCGACGACCTGGTGAGCGGGCGCGTCACCGTCTCCCAGGTGCGCCACGTCGAGCTCGACGACCTGCTCGGGCGCGACCCGGTGACGCTCGACGCCGCGGGGCTGCACGGCTGGCTCGCCGGCCGGGTGGTGATGGTCACCGGCGCCGGCGGATCGATCGGCGCCGAGCTCGCCCGGCAGGTCGCCCGGTTCGCCCCGCGGCAGCTGGTGCTGTTTGAGCTGAGCGAATTCGCCCTCTACACCATCGAGCAGGAATTTGCCGCCTTCCACCCCCGGCTCTCCGTGGTGTCCGCGATCGGCGATGTGAAGGACGCCGCGCGGGTCGAGCACATCATTCGCAGCCACCGCCCGTCGGTGATCTTCCACGCGGCGGCCTACAAGCACGTGCCGTTGATGGAAAACGACAACGCGTGGCAGGCGGTGCAGAACAACGTTGCGGGAACGCACGTCATCGCGCGCGCCGCCGCGGCCGCGGGCGTGGAGAAGTTCGTCTTCGTCTCGACCGACAAGGCAGTCAAGCCGACCAGCGTGATGGGCGCGAGCAAGCGGCTCGCCGAGATGGTGTGCCAGGCATTGCAGCAGGCCGAAGGAACGCGCTTCGTCATGGTGCGGTTCGGCAACGTGCTGGGCTCCACCGGCAGCGTGATCCCGAAGTTCCGCGAGCAGATCGCGAAAGGCGGACCGGTCACCGTCACCGATTCGCGGGTGACGCGCTACTTCATGTCCATTCCCGAGGCGGTGCAGCTCGTCATGCAGGCGGGCCTGATGGGCAAAGGCGGCGAGATCTTCGTGCTCGATATGGGCGAACCGGTGAAGATCGCCGACCTCGCGCGCGACTTGATCCGGCTTTCAGGCTTCAGCGAGGAAGACATCCGGATCGTCTACACGGGGCTGCGGCCGGGGGAAAAGCTCTACGAAGAGCCGCTCGCCGGGAACGAGAACCTGTTGCCCACGCCGCACGCCAAGCTCAAGGTCGCGCGCGCGCACCCGGAAAACAGCGACTGGCTGCCGCGGCTCGAGTCCTGGCTGCTGAGCGGGGGCGGGCTCGAAGATGCGCGGGTCAGGACCGAGCTTGCGAAATGGGTCCCGGATTACTCGCCACGATAAATCAGTCTTCCGGCCGCGCCGCGCAGTGGGCGGCGATCGCGCTGGGGTTCTCCATCCCGATCTCGACCGCGCTCGATAACCTGCTGCTCGCCGTCCTGCTGGCGGGCTGGCTCGCCAGCGGCGCCTGGCGCGAGAAGTGGGACGCCGTGCACGCCAATCGCGTCGCGCTGGCCGCGCTCGTCCTCTACGCGCTGCTTCTCGCTGGTACTCTCTACGGCGCAGCGACCCCGGGAGACGCCCGCGTTACCCTCGGCAAGTACCTCGACCTCCTGTGGATTCCGGTCCTGGCGTGGCTGTTCCGGGAGGCCGCGGCGCGCAGGCGGGCGCTGTACGCCCTGGCGGTGTCCCTCGCCCTGGTGCTGCTGACGTCGTTTCTCCTCATGGCGGACCTTCTCCCCCACGCATCCATTATCAAGGGCGACTCGGTCGCTCCCTTCGTGATGAAAACACGCCAGACCCACGGGCTGTTGATGGCGTTCGGGGCATTTCTCTTCCTGCAGCTCGCGGTCGCGGCGGCGGCGCCGCGCATGCGTATCCTGTGGAGCGTGCTCGCGCTGCTCGCGGTCGCGAACGCCACGCTTGTCGTGCCTGGCGCGACCGGTTACATCGTACTGGGGACGCTGGCGCTCTACATCGGCTACGTCTGGAAGGGCTGGCGCGGCATCGCGGTGGCGACGGGTGCGGTCGCTGGGGCAGTCGCCGTGCTGATGACCGTGCCGGGGCCGTTCCAGGAGCGCGTGCTCCGCATCGAGAGCGAGATCCGCCAGTGGCAGCCAGGCATTGCGGAAGACGGCTCTTCCGCCGGCCAGCGTATCGAGTTCTACCGGGTAAGCCTCCAGATCGTGAAAGACCGCCCCCTGCTCGGCCACGGCACCGGGAGCTTCACGATTGCCTACGCGGAGAAAATGAAAGGGCAGCAGGCAATGCTGACGCGCAACCCGCACAACGAGTATCTCCACTGGATGGTGCAGCTCGGGCTGGCCGGGCTGGCCGGGCTGCTCTACCTGTTCTGGACACACTGGCGGCTTGCCCCGAACCTGGCGTCCCCGCTCGAGCGCCACCTCGCGCGCGGCCTGATCCTGACGATGGCGGTGGGGTGCCTTTTCAACTCGTGGCTGATGGACCACACGGAGGGGTTGCTCTTTGTCTGGCTCACCGGCCTGCTCTTCGCCGGACTAAAATCCCCGGAACTCATCACTCGTCACCCATCACCCGTCACCGGTTCCGGATGAGCCTGTCGGTCATCATCATCGCCAAGAACGCCGAAGCCACGATCCGCCGCTGCCTGGAATCGGTTGCCTGGGCCGACGAGATCGTGGTGGTCGAGCACGGCAGCGCCGACCGCACCGCCGGCATCTGCCGCGAGGTGGGCGCGAAGGTGCACCAGACCCCCGATTGGCCCGGCTTCGGGCCCCAGAAGAACCGCGCGCTCGAGCTGGCCCGGGGAGATTGGGTGCTGTCGCTCGACGCCGACGAATGGGTGACGCCCGAGCTGCGCGCGGATATCGGGCGCGCGATCGCATCGCCCGGGGGCAACACGGCGTTCCGGTTCCCGCGCCGCTCGAGCTTCTGCGGGCGCTTCATGCGCCACTCGGGGTGGTGGCCGGATTACGTCACACGCCTGTTCCGGCGCGGCACCGCGCGTTTCTCGGATGCCCTGGTGCACGAAAAGCTGGTCGTAAACAGCGCCGTCGGCACGCTCAAGCCACCGCTCCTGCACGAGTCCGTCACCGACCTCGACCAGATGCTCGTCAAGATGAACGCCTACTCGACGGCAAGCGCCCGCGCCTTCCACGAGAACGGCCGCCGGGCCTCGCTCGTGACGGCGCTCGTGCACGGCGGCTGGATGTTTTTTCGCACCTACGTCCTGCGCGCGGGCTTTCTCGACGGGCGCGAAGGGCTGATGCTCGCCATCGCCAACGCCGAGGGCTCCTATTACCGCTACCTCAAGCTCATGCTCCTGGCCGACAAATCGAGTAAGCGGTGAACGGTGGCCAAATGCGCACCGCTGTCATCACCACCACCTACAACACCCCCGGCGCCCTCGCCGCGGTGCTCGATGGCTTTATCGCGCAGACCGGACATGACTTCGAGCTCATCGTCGCCGACGACGGCTCCACCGACGACACGCGCCGCCTGATCGAAGACTACGCCCGGCGCGCGCCGTTTCCCCTGCGCCACGTGTGGCAGGAGGACCGCGGCTTCCGCGCGGCCGCGATACGCAATCGCGCCCTCGCCGCTACCCGCGCCGATTACGTGATCTTCACCGACGGCGATTGCATCCCTTCCCGCGATTTCGTCGCCCAGCACCGCCGGCTCGCCGAGCCGGGCCGCTTCCTGTCCGGCAACCGCGTGCTGCTCAGCGCCCGCCTGACCGAGCGCGTGCTGCGCGAGCATCTTCCGATCCACGAATGGGACGGCCGGCAGTGGCTGCGCAGGTGGCTCGCGCGCGACGCGAAGCGCATCTGGCCGCTGCTCATCCTGCCCGATGGCGCCTTCCGCAAGCTGCGGCCGGGGCGCTGGTATGGCGTGAAGACCTGCAACCTGTCCGCCTGGCGCGCCGACCTGCTCGCGGTGAACGGGCTGGACGAGACCTACACCGGCTGGGGCCTCGAGGATTCCGATCTCGTCATCCGCCTGCTGCATGCGGGCATCAGGAACAAGAGCGCGCGTTTCGCCACGCCGGTGTTCCACCTCTGGCACCGCGAGTCCGAGCGTGCCAGGCTGCCGGAGAATCAGCGCCTCCTCGACGATCTGATCGCCTCCTCCCGCACCCGCGCTGCGCTCGGCGTTGACCAGTACCTATGACGAGCGCCCAGCCGGCGGACGCCGCTTCCGGCCCCGTTGCGCCTCCTCGAAGTGTCCTGGTGGTCGTGACGCGGCGCATCGGGGACGTGTTGCTCGCCACCCCCTTGATCCGGTCACTGAAGCTCGCCTGGCCGGAGACCGCCGTCGATGCGCTCGTATTCGGCGGCACGGAGGGCGTCCTCGCCGCCAACCCCGACCTGCGGCGCATCCTGACCGTCCCGGCACGGCCCGCCCTGCCGTCGCATCTCGGGTTCCTGCTGCGCCTGTGGCGCCGCTACGACATCGCGCTTTCGCTTCTCGTCGGCACCCGGCCCACCCTGTACGCACTCGCCGCAGGGCGTCACAGCGTCGGGCTCCAGCTGCCGGACGGAAAGGAGGCGTGGAAACGGCGCTTCCTGGATCGCTGGGTGCCGTTCGACAACCTCAACACCCACACCGTGCGCATGCACCTCGCCCTCGCCGAGGCGCTCGGCATCCCGCCCCGCGCGGAGGTGATTGCCGCCTGGAGCCCCGAGGACGCGAGGCGGGTAGACGCCCTCCCCGGGTTGAACGGCTCCCGGCGGCTCGCCGTGCTGCACGCCTATCCCAAATACCACTACAAGACGTGGCGCCGCGACGGCTGGATTGAGGTTGGGCACTGGCTTGCCGCGCGCGGCCTTCGCCTCGCGCTGACGGGGAGCGGCGACGTGGAGGAGGTCGCGTACGTGGACAGCCTCGCGCGCGCGATGCCGGCGGGAACGATCAACGCCGCCGGCAAGCTCGCCTTCGGCGCGTCGGCGTGCCTGGTGAGCCGCGCCCGGATCTACGTCGGGCTCGATACCGCGATGACGCACGTCGCCGCCGCGCTCGGGGTGCCGACCGCCGCCCTCTATGGCCCCACTAACCCGGTCAAGTGGGGACCCTGGCCGCGCGGGCACGCGCCCGATGCCAATCCCTGGCGGCGTTGCGGCAGCCAGAGAGTCGGCAACGTGACGCTCATCCAAGGTCACGGCGCCTGCGTGCCCTGCCACCTGGAAGGTTGCGAGCGGCACATCGCCAGCACCAGCGACTGCCTGCAGCAGCTGCCCGCGGCGCGGGTCATTGCGGCGCTGGAGCAGATGCTGGGCGCGGGCAGCACCTGACCTACGGATGGATCAGGTTTCCCGGGCGTCGAAGAACGCCGCGATCGCCGCGACGATTCCGGTCACATCGGCTTCCGTCAGGTCGTAATAGAGCGGCAACCGCAGCAGGCGGGCGCTCACGTCATCGGTGACCGTCATCGGCCCCGCCGCGCGGCCGAATCTCCGGCCCGCCGGCGAGGAGTGCAGGGGCACGTAGTGGAACACCGAGTGGATCCCGCGCGCCTTGAGGTGCGCGATCAACCGCGAGCGCGCCGCGAGATCCCGCAACAGGACATAGAACATGTGGCCGTTGCCGGTGGCGCCGGCGGGCTCAGGCTGCGGCAGCGTGAGCGCGCCGCGCGCCGCGAGCGGCTCGAGTCCCCTGCGATAGGCGGCGCACAGCGCGATGCGTTTCGCGTTGATCGCCTCCGCCCGCTCGAGCTGCGCCCACAGGAACGCACCGACCAGCTCGCTCGGCAGGTAGGAGGAGCCGATGTCCACCCAGCTGTACTTGTCCACCTCGCCGCGGAAGAACTGGGCGCGGTTGGTGCCCTTCTCGCGGATCACCTCCGCGCGCCCGACGAAGCGCTCGTCGTTCACCAGCAGCGCGCCGCCTTCGCCACTGATCACGTTCTTGGTCTCGTGGAACGACAGGCAGCCGAGGTGGCCGATCGCGCCGAGCTTGCGGCCCTGGTACTGGGCAAGCAGCCCCTGCGCGGCGTCCTCCACCACCACCAGATCGCGCTCCCGCGCCGCCGCCATGATCGCGTCCATCTCGCACGCGACACCGGCGTAGTGCACCGGCACGATCGCCTTCGTGCGCGGGGTGATTGCCGCGCCGACCCGGCGCTCGTCGAGGTTGAATGTGTCGCCGCGAACGTCGACGAACACCGGCACCGCCCCGCGCAGCACGAACGCGTTCGCGGTGGAGACGAAGGTGAAGGACGGCATGATCACCTCGTCGCCCGGCTCGAGGCCGCACAGGATCGCGGCCATTTCCAGCGCAGCGGTGCATGAGTGCGTGAGCAGCGCGCGTTTCGCGCCGAGGCGCTCCTCCAGCCAGCGGTGGCAGCGCTTCGTATACGGGCCGTCCCCGGAAAGGTGGCCCTCGCGCACCGCCTGGGCGATATTCTCGAGCTCGGCGCCGATGACGAACGGCTTGTTGAACGGGATCTTCAAGCGCCTTACCCCTGGCTCCCGATCGCGACGCCGAGGCAGATCAGCACGACCCCGGCGATCTTGGGCACCGTGAGAGGCTCGTGGAACAGCCACGCCGAAGCGAGGGCGACGAGCACGAATGCAAGGCTCGTGAAAGGGTAGGCGTGGGAAAGATCGAGCTTGGTCAAGGCGGCCATCCACGCCGCGGCCGCTACGAGCAGCCCGCCCAGCGCGGATGCGACCCAGGGATTCACGAAGAGCTTCGCGAGAAACCAGAGCTGGTCGGCGGCGTCCGCCGGGAACGCGCCGGCGTTGGTCACCTGCCACTTGATGACGATCTGGGCATAGACCATCAGGACAATCATGCACGCGACATAGACATAGCTCATGGAATCACCTTGTGGTAGACATCGACGGGGTTGCGGAATCGAAACCCCAGCGACGCGTAGAGATTGAGGGCGGCGAGGTTGCTCACCGAAATCGAGCTCGACAGCTCCTCCGCCCCCTGCCGCGCGAGATCCGCGCAGACCGCGCTCCACAGGTGCCGGGCGAGCCCGCGGCCGCGGTGGTTGGCGCCCAGCGCATGCAGCACCAGCTTGCCCCCCTCGTGCGCGATGAAGCCCGCGAGCTCGTCCTCCCACGTGAGCCCGTAGACCTTGCCAGACCCGTGCAGCGTTCTCAGCCAGTTCTCGTAGCGCAGGTCGGCGCGCGCGCGCGCGACGTTGAAATCGCGGTGGAAGCGCCCCTGCTGGAACGCGCCGCGGCAGATTGCCAGCAGGGGTTCCAGCGGGACGTCGCGGCCCACGCCCGCGGCCGGGTGCGGCTGCGGCTTGAAATCGTGCGCGGCGCAGAAGGGCTCGATCAAGGTGTCGCAATAGTAGAAGCCATGCTCGTGAAGCGCGCGCTGGTCGGCGAGCAGGCTCGCCCGGACCGTGTAGTGCCCCGCCGCGCGCGCCTGCGTGAGGACCTCCGGCGCCGCGGAGGACAGCTCGTACGCCTCGCAGCCGAGCGCCGCGCTGTCCCACGGCACGCGCTCAATCGGTCCTGCGGCCGCCATCGAAAGTGGTGTGCATCACGATGTAGAGCGGCCGCTTCTTCGCCTCGTCGAAGGTCTTGCCGAGATAGATGCCGATCACGCCGAGAATGGCAATGATGACGCCGCCGATGAAATAGATCGAAGCGATGAGGCTCGCCCACCCGGTGATCGGCGAGCCGTAGAGGGCCGCCCGGATGAGGATGGTGATGCCGTAGCAGAACGCGAGCAGCGCCAGCACGAAGCCGAAGCGCACGGCCAGCCGCAGCGGCTTGTCGGAATAGGCGACGATGGTCTCGGCGGCGAGCCGCAGCAGCTTCGCCGCCGTGTAGGTCGAGGGGCCGGCGTGGCGCTCGTCGTGCTGGACGTCGATCGCGGCGGTGGGAAACCCCATCCATCGCACCTGGCCGCCGAAGAAACGCAGCTGCTCGCGCATCTGGCGCAGGCTCGCGACGACCTTGCGCGAGATGATGCGGAAGTTCCCGCTGCTCCCGTCGTACTCGATGTCGGCCAGCCAGCTGAAGATCCGGTAGAACAGCCACGACCCCAGGCGCTTCGCGACGCTGTCGGAACGCCGGCCCCGGCGCGCCAGCACCACGTCGTATCCCTCCCGCGCCCTGGCGTAGAGCCGCGGTATTTCCTCGGGCCGGTCCTGCAGGTCGCAGTCCAGCACCACCACCCAGTCGCCGTCGCAATGGTCGAGCCCGGCCGTGATGCCGTAGTGCTGGCCGAAGTTGCGGCTGAACTGGATGCCCTTCACCCGGGCGTCGCGGCGCGCGAGGTCCACGATGATGTCCCAGGAGCGGTCGCCGCCGCTGTCCTCGACCATGACGATCTCGAAATCCTGCGTGATGCCGGAGAGCGCCGCAAGGAGCCTGCGATAAAGCTCCTCGAGGCAGCCCTCGGCGCGGTACACGGGCGTGACGATGGAGATGTGCGCCATGGCTATACGCCGGGAGCGAACTGGATGCGATACAGCTTGTCGTAAATCCCGCCCCGCGCCAGCAGCTCGCGATGGGTGCCGGTTTCGACGATGCGGCCGCGGTCGAGCACGACGATCCGATCCGCGTTCTCGACGGTGGACAGCCGGTGCGCGATGACGATCGTCGTGCGCCCCCGCATGAGCGCCTCCAGCGCCGCCTGCACGTGGCGCTCGGACTCGGTATCGAGCGCGGAGGTCGCCTCGTCGAGCACCAGCACCGGTGCGTTCTTCAGCACCGCGCGCGCGATCGCCAGCCGCTGGCGCTGGCCCCCGGAGAGCTTCACGCCCTTCTCGCCGATCAGGGTCGCGAGCCCCTGCGGCATCTCGCGGATGAAATCCATGGCATGCGCCGTCTCGGCCGCCGCGACGACGTCCTGTTCCGCCGCGCCGCTCATCGCACCGTAGGCGATGTTCGCCGCCACCGTGTCGTTGAACAGCACCACTTCCTGCGACACCAGCGCGATGTTGGCGCGCAGGCTCGCGAGCGTGAGCGTTTCGAGGTCGTGCCCGTCGAGCAGGACGCGCCCGCGTGTCGGGTGGTAGAAGCGCGGGACCAGGTTCGCGAGCGTCGTCTTGCCCGCTCCCGACGGCCCGACGAGCGCCACCGTCTGCCCGGGCTCGATCGCGAGCTCGATGCCCTCCAGCGCCGGCCGCCCGGGCTCGCCGTAGTGGAAACCCGCGTTTTCGAACCGGATCTCGCCTCGTGCGCGGCCCAGCGCGCGCGTGCCGCGATCGGGCTCCGACTCCTGGTCGATGAGCCTGAAGACGCTCTCCGCCGCCGCGAGCCCCTTCTGCAGATACTCGTTGATGTCGGTGACGCGCTTGAGCGGCGCCATGAGCAGCAGCATGCCGGTGGCGAACGCCGCGAATTCGCCGACCGAAAGCCCGGTGGAGCTCGACTGCCTCATTGCGAACCAGATGACGGCGGCCAGCGCGACCGCCGCGATCAGCTGCACGATGGGCGCGCTCGCCGCGACCGCCGCGGCCTGCTTCATCAGGTGCCGCCGCACGTGGTTCGCTTCCTGGTCGAAGCGGCGGCTCTCGTAATCCTGCCCGCCGAAAAGCTTCACGACCTTGTGCCCGCCGATCGCCTCCTCGATCACCTGCGTGATGTGGCCCATCGCGTCCTGGACCTCGCGGCTCGACCGGCGCAGGCGGACGCTGAATCCCTGCACGATCGCGACGATGAACGGCGCGATCGCCAGCGCAAACAGCGTGAGCTGCCAGTCGAGCCACAGCAGGTATGCCAGCAGCCCCGCGATCACGAGCACGTCCCGGAACACGAGGGTCAGGGCGCTGGTGGCGGCCACGGTGACCTGGGTCACGTCGAAGGTGAGCTTGGAGATGAGCGCGCCGGAGGGCTGCTGCTCGTAGAACGCGGCCGGCAGCGCCAGAAGCTTCCCGAACATGGCGTTGCGGAGATCGGTCACGAGCCGCGTCCCCACCCAGTTGATGCCATAGGCGGCGACAAAGGTGGCAAGCCCCCGGATCACGAAGAGGAGCACGATCGCCACCGGCAGCCACTGCATCACGATCGGGTCTCGCTCGATGAACGTGCCCTCGATGATCGGCTTGGCCAGCGCCGGCAATGCGGGCGCGGTCGCGGCGTACACCACCATTCCCAGGATGCCCAGCAGGAACATGCGCCAGTAGGGCTTGACGTGGCGAAGCAGCCGCAGGTAGAGCTGCGTGCTGGTCATCGTGCGCATGAGGCGCACGATAGCAAAAACCGGTGACCGGTGACCAGTGGCTAGCGAAAGGAAACCTGCGCCGTTGCGAAGATCGACCGCTCCGGCTGCGGATAGGCGAAGTAGGTTGGCGTGAAGGAATCGAACACGCCGTAGTTGAAATATTTCTCGCCGAACAGGTTCTTCACCCCGGCGCCGAGCAGCCAGCCGCCGCGCTCGTAGCCGAGCTTGAGATCCACCACCGTGTACGCCGGCATCTTGCGGCCGAAGGTATTGGTCTCGTCGCCGTCGAACACCTGCTTGCCGACGTAGGTCGCCACGATGTCCGCGCGCGCGCGCGGCGCGAATCCCCAGCCCGCGCCGGCGTTGGCTGCATGGCGCGGCACGAGCGGAACCTCGTTGCCGGCGATCGGCACGCCGCCGAAGCTCCCGGAGCGGAATTCCGACTGGGTGAAGGTGTAATTCACGAAGAGATCGACCGAGCGGGCGAGGCGCCACTTGCCCTCCGCTTCCACGCCCTGGCGGCGCGTGGGCGGCAGGTTGCGATTGACGAAGGTCGCCGGATCGAAGTACAGCTCGTTGTCGATGGCCATGTGATAGAGGGCGAGCCGGTAGGCGCCGGGCCCGGAGCGGATGTCGCCCCCGATCTCCTGCTCCTGGGAGGTCTGCGGCTCGAGCAGGCTCACCACGCCGGTAAACAGGTTGTAGACGTCGTTGACGTTGGGAACGCGAAAACTGGTGCCGAACTTGCCGTAGGCGGAGAGCGCGGCGTTCACGCGGTAGCGCGCCCCGACCTCGTACGCCGTCAGATCGCGCTTGCGCTCATCCGATGCGGCCGGATTGGCGAGGTCGGTGACGCCGTACTCCACCCGGTGCAGCCGTCCGCCCAGGGACAGGTTCCAGGAGTCCCTTATCGCCGTCGTGTTTTGCAGGTAGACGGCCTGGTTGCGCTGGAACGCGTCCGGTTGCCGGGGCTGGCCGAACACGGAGGTCCGGTTCTCGAATGACCAATCGTCCCAGTCCATTCCCGCGACCAGGTTGTGCTGCCAGCCGGCCAGACGATGGGGCAGCTTGAGCCGCGGCGAGAACGACCACACGTTGGTATCGGAGTCGATGGGACTGCCGATGATGCTGGCCCGGATGTCCTTCTCGCGGTAGCTCAGGTCGGCAGCGAGATGGCCCGCGCCGATGCCCCATTCACCGCTCGCGGCAATGAACCCACCGGTGCGGTTGCTGAAATCCTCCGGCGTGGCGGCCTGCCTGCGGTCGGCGGCGATCTGCGCCTCGCTCAACGCTCCCGGCAGCCTCAGGTCCTGGTCATCGGCGCCGGCCTTGAGCGACAAGGTCCCTCGATCGCCCATCCAGCGCACGTCGGCCAGCGCGTTGTTCTGGCGCAGCCGGTTGTTGTCGCGATAGTTGTCGGTGTAGAAAGTGCTGCCGTTGAATCTCAGCGAGACGGTGTCGCCGCCGAGATTGGCGCCGATGCCGGCATCACTCGTGCCATAGGTCGCAGCCCCGCCGTAGAGGGAAGCAGAGCGCTGCCCGGAGGCGGGCGTCTTGGTGATGATGTTGATGGTGCCGCCGGTTGCGCCTCCGCCGTAGAGCACCGCGCCCGAGCCGCGCATGACTTCGATGCGCTCGATCGCGATGAGCGGTATGCCGGCCCAGTTCACCGTGGTCTGCTCGTTCTCGCTGATGCGGATCCCGTCGAGCAGCACCAGCGTGTTCTGGTCCCCGGAAATCCCGAACCCGCGCATGTCGACCTGCACGTTGGGGGAGCCCGAGCTGTCGCGCGTGCGTATGCCAGGTAACTGGCGCAGCAGCTCGGGTACCGTCCGCGCGGTGCTGTTCTTGATGTCCTCCGCGGTGATGATCGACACGTTCACCGGCCGGTCAAGGTAACGATCTTCGAAACGCGTCGCCGTGACGATGACCGGCTCGCCGACGGTCACCGGAAGCTCTGCCGCGACCGCGCAGCAGGCCGCCGCCGCCAGCCCGAATGCTGCCGTGCCTCTGAATAACATCTTCCCTCCCCGCGCACGCCCGCCGCATGCATGACAGCGCAATGAAATGACGCGGGAAGGCCGGACCGGCAACGGTCACGCCGCTTCCCCGCGGCATTTCCACCATCGGTCCAGGCCGGTATACGGGCTCGCGAGATTTTGACGCGCCGCCTTCCCATGCGCGACTTGCGCACAGTGGCTGGAAATCCCCGGGCGGGGACTTCCCGGCGCGCCCACGCTCGCTTACCGTTGCGGGGGCAGCACAGGTCTTTCACCTGTTTCCCGTTTGACCCGCTGCGGGAAATCGCGCGCGGGCACCCGGTGCCGAGTGCGGGCGGGCATCGCCTACGGATAGCGTGCCCCCCGCACGGCCTCGATTGTAGGCGAGGGTCAACGTCCGCTCAATGCGGACTTTGCGAGGCAACCAGGCCCGAATCCGCCGCCGGCGGGGTGTTTTTCACGCCACGTCAGCGCCTTAAGCTTTGCGCTTGCGCTGACGTAGGAGGGATGCACTATTGCCTCCCGCCTCGCGCACGATTGCGGGCTCCAACGGCCTGTGGTTTGGGTGCCAAACAACATTCAAAAATGACTGTTAGCAGTTGACTTAACAGGATTTTTGAAACTATAGTGTGCCGATGGATGCGGAATTCAATTCGCTCGAGCGCAAGCTGCGTGAATTCGTCGAGCTTTGTCAGCGACTGCGCGACGACAACCAGCAATTGCGCCAGCAACTGGCTTCCGCGATCAGCGACAACAAACAGCTCTCCGACAAAATCGGCACTGCGACCAACCGCTTGGAGAACCTGCTTAATCAGATTCCTGAAGAAGACGCATGAGCGTGGATCCGAAAGCCCTGCAGGTCACGGTCATGGGGCGGGAATTTCGCGTCGCATGCCCCGAAAACGAGCAGAAGGAATTGCTCGAGGCGGTCGATTACCTCAACAAGAAGATGGACGAGATACGGGACAACGGGAAAGTCGTCGGGATCGAGCGCATCGCCATCATGGCCGCCCTCAACATCGCGCACGAGCTGCTCACCACCAAGGTCGGCGGTTTTGACATGGCGGCGCTGAAGCGTAGAATGCAGAGCATGGAAACGACGCTCGATCAGGCGCTGCGCGATCAGAGCAAGCTATTTTGAATATCCCCTGCGGTGTACGTTGTTAGGGCCTTAGATTCTTTGAACCAACATCGTTGAATCTGGACGCCGACTCAAGCAGCACCGGTGTGCGCATCCCACACGGACGCGCCTAATGGGCTCGGAAGGCGACCACCCTTGAACCGTTGGTTCAAGATCCAGGCCTGACGGCACAGGCGGGGGTCCAAACAAGAAATGCGGCGTTTCGCCGCATTTTTTTTGCCCGGTGCCCGGCCTCCATCACCCAGCACTCATCATTGGTCACGCTCCTGGAAATGAAAACCTGGCTCTTCAAGTCCGAGCCCTCCCAGTACAGCATCGACGACCTCGCGCGCGACGAAGTCACGGCCTGGACCGGCGTGCGCAATTACCAGGCGCGCAATTTCATGCGCGACGACATGCGCCCCGGTGACCGCGGCTTCTACTTCCACTCGAGCTGCGCGGAGCCCGGCATCGTCGGGTTCGTCGAGGTCGTGAAGCGCGCCTACGCCGACCCGACGCAGTTCGACCGGAAGAGCCGCTATTACGATGCCGGCGCGGCCCGCGCCGCCCCGCGCTGGCTCAACGTGGACGTGAAGTTCGCGGGCAAGACGCGGGTGGTGGGGCTCGCCGAGCTGCGCAGCCACAAGGCCCTGAAGGCGATGCAGGTACTCCAGCGCGGCAACCGGCTCTCGATCACGCCGGTCACGCCCGCGGAATGGGCGTGCATTCAGCGCCTGCTCGGGAACGCGTGACGAGATCCGGGTGACGATGACACTATCACCTCGTCACCATTAATCGTCACTTCTTCCGCCCGTCCGCTCCGCCTCATTCGAGGCGGAGCAGCTTGGCGGCGTTGCCCCAGAGTATTTGCTGGCGCTGCCGGTCGTTCACCGACTTCATCGCGTTCACGGTCCGCACCGGGTCGTTGTCGTGGATGTCGAAGCAGTAGTCGCTCCCCATCATGATGCGCTCCGCCCCGACCAGCCCCACCAGGTCATCCATGATCGGCTGCGAGTAGCTGATGGTGTCGTAGGTGAAGCGGCGCAGGTATGCGCTCGGCGGGCGCGGAATGACCTTGCACTCGCCGCGGATCTCGAATCCCCGGTCGAGGCGCCCGCGCAGGATCGGCAGCACCCCGCCGGCATGCGGCAGGCTGACCTCCAGCTTCGGGAAGGCGTCCAACACGCCGCCGAAGATGAGATGCGCGGCGGCAATCGCCGTGTCGAACGGGTTGCCCAGAAGGTTGATCAGATAGTACTGCTTCAGCCGCTCGTTATTGACCATCATCGGGTGCAGGAACACCGGCAGGCGGAGGTCCGCGACGCGCTCGTAGACCGGGAAGAAGCTGCGGTCCGAGAGCTCGCGGTCGCGCACCGCCGTCGCCAGGTAGATGCCGCGGATACCCGGCAGCCGCGCGACGCGCTCGAGCTCCTCCAGCGCGAGATTGGGGTTCTGCAACGGCAGGCAGGCGAAGCCGATGAAGCGGTCGGGATGCTTGCGGTGCGCCTCGCTCACGGCGTCGTTGAAGGCCACGCACAGCCGCAGTCCCAGCTCGTCGTCCGCCCAGTACACCATCGGCTGCGTGAGCGACAGCGCGTGCATGCCGACGCCGATCCGGTCCATCGTCCGGATGCGGTCGTCGAGGTCGGTGAAATGCGGCGTGATCGGCCCGGTGCGCAGCAGCAGCCCAACCTGGATGAA
>DASWIC010000009.1:0-5479 GCA_036397875.1 Burkholderiales bacterium | reverse complement strand
TCGGCGCGCAGATCGTTCTGGGCAACACGTTTCACCTGTGGCTGCGCCCCGGGGTCGGCGTGATCGAAGCGCACGGCGGGCTGCACCGCTTCATGGGCTGGGACGGCCCGATCCTCACCGACTCCGGCGGCTACCAGGTCTACAGCCTCGGCGCATTGCGGCGGATCACGGAGGCGGGCGTGAGGTTCCGTTCGCCGGTCGACGGCGACCCGTGCTTTCTCACGCCCGAGGAGTCGATGCGCATCCAGCGCGCGCTCGCCGCCGACATCGTCATGGTGTTCGACGAATGCACGCCGTACCCGGCGGAGTTTGACGTTGCGCGCGATTCGATGCGGCTGTCCCTGCGCTGGGCTGCCCGCTCCCGGCGCGCCCACGAGGGCAACGCCAATGCGCTCTTCGGCATCGTGCAGGGCGGCGTGCACGAGTCGCTGCGGGACGAATCGGCTGCCGGCCTGAAGGATATCGGCTTCGACGGCTATGCCATCGGCGGGCTGTCGGTGGGGGAGCCCAGGCGGGAGATGCTGCAGGTGCTGGCCCACACCGCGCCGCAGCTGCCCGCGGACCGGCCGCGCTACCTGATGGGCGTCGGCACCCCGCAGGACATCGTGACGGCGGTCGCATCCGGCATCGACCTCTTCGATTGCGTGCTGCCCACGCGCAACGCGCGCAACGGCTGGTGTTACACGCGCCGCGGCGTGGTGAAGCTGCAGAACGCGCGTTACCGGAACGAGGTCAAACCGCTCGACGAGGAATGCGCGTGCTACACCTGCCGCCACTTCACCCGGGCCTACCTGCACCACCTGCAGCGCGTGAACGAGATGCTGGGGGCGCGGCTCAACACGCTGCACAATCTCCATTACTACCAGGAGCTGATGCGCGGGCTGCGCGCCGCCATCGAGGGCGCGCGGCTCGCCGATTTCCTCTCGGAATTCAAGCAGGCCCAGGCCAAATCGTAGTAAAATTCGCCACTTTTCCGGGTGCTCCCGCGCCCGCCCGAAACACGGAGACGCTATGTTGATCAATCCAGCCTGGGCCCAGGGCGCCCCCGCGCCAGGCGGCGGTTACGAAAGCATCATCCTGATCGTGCTGATGTTCGCCGTGCTCTACTTCCTGATGATCCGCCCGCAGATGAAGCGCGCGAAGGAGCACAAGACGATGATCGAAGCCCTGCAGAAGGGCGACGAAGTGGTGGCGGCGGGCGGCATGCTCGGCCGCATCAGCAAGATCGGCGACAGTTATGTGACACTCGAGATCGCCAACAACGTCGAGATCCAGGTACAGCGCCCGGCGGTGCAGCTGGTGCTGCCGAAAGGAACCCTCAAGAATATCCAGTGAACCGCTACTCCCTCTGGCAGTACATCCTGATCGCCGTCACGCTGGTGGCGGGCCTGCTCTACACGGTGCCCAATTTCTACGGCGAGGTGCCGGCAGTGCAGGTGCAGCCGCAGCGGGCGACGCTCAAGTCCGACAGCGCCTTGATGGGACGCGTCGAGGATATCCTCAAGAAGGGGGGCATCGCGCCCGCCGGGGTGTTTCTGGACGCGGCGAGCGTCAAGGCGCGCTTTTCCGACACCGACACCCAGCTGAAAGCCAAGGACCTGCTGCAGTCGCAGCTCGGTGAGGACTACGTCGTCGCGCTGAATCTCCTCTCCAACAGCCCGCGCTGGCTCGCTTCGGTCGGCGCGCTGCCGATGTACCTGGGGCTGGATCTCCGCGGCGGCGTGCACTTCCTGCTGCAGGTGGACATGAAGGCGGCGATCGCGAAGAAGCTGGAAGCGACGCTGAACGATGTCCGCAGCAACCTGCGCGAGAAGCGGATCCAGTACACCGGCGTCGCGCGCGAGGGGCAGGCGATCGTGGTGCGCTTCCGCGAGTCGTCGATGCGCGAGAAGGGACTGCAGGAGCTGTCGCGCAGCCTGCCGGATCTCGAGCTGAAGACGGTCGACGACGGGGGCGAATTCCGTATCATCGCCACGCTGAAGCCCGAGGCGCAGAAGAGGACGCAGGACTACTCGCTGCAGCAGAACATCACGACGCTCCGGAACCGCGTCAACGAGCTGGGCGTGGCCGAGCCCATCATCCAGCAGCAGGGTGCGGACCGCGTGGTGGTGCAGCTGCCCGGCGTGCAGGACACCGCCAAGGCGAAGGACATCCTCGGCCGCACGGCGACGCTGGAAGTGAGGATGGTGGACGACGACGCGACCAACAATCCGGCGGCGATACAGGCGGCGCAGGCGGGGCAGGTGCCCTTCGGCGACGAATTCTACGTGGAACGCGGCGGCGCGCCGATCCTGGTGAGGAGGCAGGTGGTCCTGACCGGCGACCGGATCAACGACGCGCAGCCCGGCTTCGACAACCAGACCGGCGAGCCGGCGGTGCACATCAGCCTCGACGGCACCGGCGCACGCATCTTCCACCAGGTCACGCGCGAGAACGTGGGCAAGCGCATGGCGATCCTGCTGTTCGAGAAGGGCAAGGGCGAGGTGGTCACGGCGCCCGTGATCCGCAGCGAGATTCCGGGCGGGCGCGTGCAGATCAGCGGGCGCATGACGACGCAGGAGGCCCACGACGTCGCGCTCTTGCTGCGCGCGGGCGCGCTCGCGGCGCCGATGGAGATCATCGAGGAGCGCACGGTCGGCCCCTCGCTCGGCGCCGAGAATATCCGGATCGGCTTCCACTCCACGTGGTACGGGTTCACCGCGATTGCGGTATACATGATCGCCTACTACACGTTGATCGGGGTGTTCTCGGTCGTCGCGCTTGCCGCCAACGTCCTGTTTCTGATCGCGCTGCTTTCCATGCTCCAGGCGACGCTGACGCTGCCCGGCATGGCCGGCATCGCCCTCACCATCGGCATGGCGATCGACGCCAACGTGCTCATCAACGAACGCATCCGCGAGGAGCTGCGCAACGGCAACACGCCGCAGGCGGCGATCCACGCCGGCTACGACCGGGCGTGGGGGACGATTCTCGATTCGAATCTCACCACGCTCATCGCGGGGCTCTTCCTGTTCCTGCTGGGCTCCGGGCCGGTGAAGGGTTTCGCGGTGGTGCTGTGCCTGGGAATACTCACCTCCCAGTTCAGCGCGGTGATGGTCTCGCGGGCCATGGTCAACCTCTACTACGGCAGCCGCCGCCGGCTCGAAAAGGTCTCGATCGGCCAGGTCTGGCGGCCGCAGGCGGAAAAATCGGGAGCGTAGCCATGGAATGGTTCAGGATCAAGCGCGACATCCCGTTCATGCGCCATGCGCTGATCTTCAACGTGATCTCGATCGTCACGTTCCTGGTCGCGGTGGGCTCGCTCGCCACCCGGGGGCTCAACCTCGGCGTGGATTTCACCGGCGGCACGGTGATGGAAGTGGCCTATGCGCAGGCGGCCGACCTCGGCAGGATCCGCGAGTCCATGGCGCAGCTTGGTTTCACCGAAGCCTCCGTGCAGAACTTCGGCACCTCGCGCGACGTTCTGATCCGGCTGCCGCTGAAACAGGGGTTGAGCAGCGCCAAGCTCTCCGAGCAGGTGCTGGTGGCACTGAGAAAGGACGATGCCCGGGTCGAGATGCGCCGCGTCGAGTTCGTGGGGCCGCAGGTCGGGCGGGAGCTGTTCGAGGCCGGGGCGCTCGCGCTGCTGTTCGTTTCGCTCGGGATCGTCGCCTATCTCGCATTCAGATTCGAGTGGAAGTTCGGTGTCGCGACGATCATCGCGAATCTTCATGACACCGTGATCATTGTCGGCTTCTTCTCGATCTTCCAGTGGGAGTTCTCGCTGCCGGTGCTCGCCGCGGTGCTGGCGATCCTCGGCTACTCGGTGAACGAGTCCGTGGTGGTGTTCGACCGGGTGCGCGAGGTCTTCCGCAACCGCAGGATGCGCAGCCTGACGGTGCCGCAGATCATCGACCACGCGATCACGGCCACGATGTCGCGCACCATCATCACCCACGGCTGCACCCAGCTGATGGTGTGCTCGATGCTGATCTTCGGCGGCGAGGCGCTCTACTATTTCGCGCTCGCGCTCACCATCGGCATTCTCTTCGGCATCTACTCCTCGGTGCTGGTGGCGAGCCCGATCGTGATGTGGCTCGGCGTCTCGCGCGAGGACCTCGCCCGGCCCGAAGTCCAGAAGAAGCCCGGCGAGTCCGGCGCGGTGGTCTAGGCTGCCCGTCCGTGGAGCTCCTCAACGGCTTCGTAGACATCGTCCTCCACCTCGACCGCCACCTGCAGTGGCTGGTCGCGAATTACGGCCCGTGGATCTACGCGATCCTCTTCGTCATCGTGTTCTGCGAGACCGGGCTGGTGGTGACACCGTTCCTGCCGGGGGATTCGCTGCTGTTCGTGGCCGGGACGCTCGCCGCCGCGGGCGACATGTACATCCACGGCTTGTTCGCGGCGCTCGCCGCCGCATCGTTCCTGGGGGACAACACCAATTACTGGATCGGGCGCTACCTCGGGCCGCGCGTGTTCACGCGTGAGGGCTCGCGGCTCCTCAATCCGGAGCACCTCGCGCGCACACAGCGCTTCTACGACCGCTATGGGGCAAAGACCATCTTTTTCGCGCGCTTCGTCCCGATCATCCGCACTTTCGCCCCGTTCGTGGCCGGACTCGGGCACATGCGCTACCCGCGCTTCCTGTTCTACAGCTTCTCGGGCAGCATCGCCTGGGTCGGCTCGCTCGCCTACGCCGGCTATTTTTTCGGCAACGTGCCGCTGGTGAAGCAGAACCTGTCGCTGGCGATTGCCGTCATCATCCTGCTCTCGATCACGCCGGGGATCGTCGAATACTTTCGGCATCGCGTGCGCTCTTCGCTGAAAGGGTGACGAGTGACGAGTGCTGGGTGACGAGCGCGCGGGTGACCACCCGTAGTCGCAGACCGTGAACCTCTATCTGCGTTTGCTGGTCCTTCTCATCCGCCTGATCGGGCTGCCGCGCACGGGGCCGCTCGCGGAGTCGCGCGTCGGATTCCGGGTGCTGCCGACCGATTGCGACGTCAATCTCCACATGAACAACGGGCGCTACCTCGCGTTCATGGACCTGGGGCGGCTGCACTTCGTCGCCCAGATCGGGCTGCTGGGGCTGATCCTCCGCAGGCGGTGGTGGGCGGCGCTCGGGGCGGCGGAGATCAATTTCATCCGCCCGCTTTCGCCGTTCCAGAGGTTCGAGCTCGTCACGCGGCTCGTGACCTGGGACGAGAAGTACGCCTACATGGAGCAGCGCTTCGAATCGGGCGGAGCGCTGTGTGCGCATGCCTTCGTCAAGGGGCTGTTCCTGGAGAAGGGGCAGCGGATCCGCCCCCCGGACGTGGCGGCGGCGCTGGGCATCACCGTCGCGCCACCGCCCATGCCCGAGGAGCTGCGGATCTGGACCGAGCTCGGCAACATTAAGAAGCAGAATGCGTGATGGGAGACTTCAGATGCGCTTCGCGAGCTCGGCGGCCTTGCCGACATACGTCGCCGGCGTCAGCGCGAGCAGGCGCTGCTTCTCCGC
>DASWIC010000008.1:0-52358 GCA_036397875.1 Burkholderiales bacterium | reverse complement strand
TCAGTCCGGCTGAACCGAGAAGCGAATGGGATCACGAAAAATTGGTCGAACAGCCATGGAATATCAACAAGGTGACTTCCCTATTTCGAGAAGCAGAGGCACGATTCAATGCCGCAAAGTAATGGAGCTAACTCCAGGTGGGACGGACGGGCCGCCAAGACCGTGCCATACCAGATTTCGTGCGTGCCGGCCCGCCGTTCACCACGACTATAAGGACTTCCCCGTTCGCGCAACGGTATCGGCTGTGACGATGGAAGAACGGACTGCGTCACTATAACCGGCCTGTCTGTGAGCAATGCATGCTCTGGCCCTGATGAAAGCCGCATGCCCGGACCTCTCTCGTTAGTCGGCATTGGTGCTGCCGTCGTGTTTGATCAGGTTCTCCAGGCACCGGTTTGACCGTTTCGTCATCGTCGATTGCAGTCGCGGAATCCGTTGTGGTTCAGAGCGTGCGCAGCGTTTCGTTTTTCGCGAGCAACGCCCAGGCGATGCGCGCGTTCTTGTTGGCAATTGCCACCAGTGTTCGGTAGTAGCCGCGGCGCGGCTGCAACTCGAGGACCCAGCGCGACATGCGGTCCTGGTGCATGCCGGCGCTGTTGAGCACCGATCGGGCGCCTTGCACGAGTAGATTGCGCAGGTATGCATCGCCGCGCTTGCTGATGTGCCCCAGGCGCGACTTGCCGCCAGTGGAGTATTGGCTGGGAGTCAAGCCGATCCAAGCAGCGAACTGCCGGCCGTTCTTGAACTCGCGAGCATTGCCTACCGTGGCCACGATCGCCAGCGCCGTGGTGGGCCCGATGCCGCGGATCTTCATCAGACGCTGTGCCGGCTCGCAGAGTTTGGCCTGGGCCTCGATCTCCCGGTCGTAGCCACCGATGCGTTCATCGAGCAAGCGCAGCTGTTCGAGCAGATCACCGATGGCACGGCGTGCGAGCTCGGGCAGGCTCTCAGCCGCCGCTGCCGCCTGGCGGCGCACGGTGACTGAGCGCAACGGCAGCACCACTCCGAATTCAGTGAGCAGTCCCCGCAGCCGGTTGATGGTCGCGGTCCTCTCCACGACGAACCCCTGCCTGACCCGGTGCATCGCCAAGAGCGCCTGCTGCTCGGCCGACTTTACCGGTACAAACCGCATATTCGGGCGCGTCACCGCCTCGCAAATCGCCTCGGCGTCATTGCCATCGTTCTTGCCGCTCTTCCTGTAGGGCGCCACAAACTTGGGCGCCATCAGCTTCACCGTGTGCCCCACCCCCTGGAACCGCCGGCCCCATTCATGGGCTCCTGAACACGCTTCCATCCCGATCAGACACGGCGATAAGCCGGCCACAACCTCAAGCAGTTGATCGCGCCGTACCGAGCACCTGAACACCACGCGCCCGGCGCCATCCACCCCGTGCAGCGAGAACACGCTCTTTGCCAGATCGATCCCCACGGTAGTAATCTTCTCCATGACTTCCCCTCTCGTTTCAGATTGAAGATGCGATATTCAATCTTGGCACCCCGATGCCGTGCGGGCTACGGCCCGCTTCGAGTAGGGGAAGTCCCTTTCATTCGTTAGACCGCGACACGCTAAGCGACGACACGTAACGAGGAAGCTGCTGTTATGGCCAAGAAGGCGACGCCCCAACCGCCGACTCCTGATCCTGAGCTTCAGGTCACACGCGAGGAGGCTGCCCAAAAGATCGGCGAGCGTATAGCCCAAGGTGAGGAGCTCTTCGCTCGCCAGATTTCGAACATTGAGCAGCTTGATGCCGCGGAGAACGAGTGCAGACGTTGGAACTCTTACAACGCTGAGATGCTGAAGCGCCTATTCACTACGCACAAATTCGAGGAGGAGTACTCCTGGTGGGGCGTGATGGTCAGCATGTACGACAAGTCGCCAGCGGAGAAAGTCAAGGAACACAAAAATGAGATCCGAGAGAAGATCCATCGTCTCGAATCTGTACGTGATCGCCTTGAGCTCGTACCAGTCGCAGTCGGAGTGGTGAAACCAGGTCGCACAGCTGTCGCCCGCGATCGGACAAACAAGGTATTCGTCGTACATGGGCACGACGAAGCCGCGCGCGAGTCAGTCGCCCGTTTGTTGGAGCGCATCGGGATTGAGGCGGTAATTCTGCATGAGCAGGCGACCGGTGGCCGTACTATTGTTGAGAAGCTAGAGCACTATGCCGACGTAGATTTTGCCGTAATTTTGTTGACTCCAGACGACGTCGGAGGGGTCAAGACTTCTTCGCCCGACAAGCTTCAACCGCGCGCCAGACAGAACGTCGTTCTCGAATTGGGCTTCTTCGTGGGAAAGCTTGGCCGAAGGCACGTCTGCGCACTCTACAAGGGCTCGCTTGAGCTGCCATCGGACTATCTGGGCGTCGGTTATGTCGCGCTAGATGAAGGTGGTGGTTGGCGCCTACAGCTTGCGAAGGAGCTTCGAGGCGCAGGCTTCAGTGTCGACATGAACCTCGCGCTGTAGATGTCGCGGTCTAACATGACAGTGGTGCGGACGGGCGGAAGCGTCGCGCCATTTCTACGCGCCGTGCACGCCCGCCGCACACTTCCACGTTAGCCCTCGTCAAATGTTCGCCCTGACACCAGGCACCGCACGCTGCGTCCTTGTACTTTGCGCTGCTATCGCTGGCCTGATGGGATGCACAACGTACCGATACGCCGAATACGGTGCAAAGGAACCAGAGAAGTTCTATGGCACTCAACCAGGCCATCACAGACTCTCCGACTACTTCTCAGTTGACGTCAGTGATTATTTGATGCGGTTCTACTTCCTTGGGGCCTCGACGACCACGAAGCAGATGATCGGCGTCCTCAAGGTTCGCTGGTACGATCGTTCCGACTATGGTCCACGGCAGATGGCATACGCCATATCTGATGACGGAAAGCGATTGCTTTTCTTCGACGAACCTGGCGCTGAGCAGGGTAAGTCGCTCCGGACAAAGGATAGCGTCGTCGTGGCAGATCTCTACTTCCTTGATGCGGATCGGGGGCAGAGCGAATTGCTCCAACGCGATGTCCATCGCCGAGGCATTGGATGCGTAGAGTTCCCGAGAAACTACCTGCCCTACGGCGCGGTGCATTCGATCGCAAATATAGAGGTCTTCGCTTACTCTACCGAGCGTCAGCAGATCTCCGTGGAAGCTCGACGCAGGAATAGGCAATGTGGCCCCTTGTAGCTATGACCGGCCGGGGAGATAGGTAACCAAAACGTCGGGGGACATGGGTTACACAGTTTTGCGTCTCAGTTTCCCATATTGATCCTCGATGCGCATGTGCCGCTCGTTGAGGCGACCCAGCTTCAGCGGTCCGAAGTAGACATTCCACAGGCCGTTGTCGATTTCCTCCAATCCGACGTATTCGCCGATACACACGGTGGACACGTTCACCCAATCGCGGTTCCACCGGATGCCGCCGTTGCCGCTGACGTAGCGCACCTCGAAACGATCCGGGTATACGAAGGGCGGGATCCTCTCGGGCATCTCGCGTGTGGAAGGCCGGTAGCACGCGGCCGGGGTTTGCTGGTCGAGTGCCTCATGCGGGCGCTCATTGTTGAATTCGTCGATGAACACGTTGAACTTGCGCTGTTGTGCGGGGAGGCTGCCCGCCGCCGGGCGGGTGGTCTCGGCCTTGAGCGTGCGGTGCATGCGCTCGTGGCGGCCGTTTTGCTGAGGCTTGCCGGGCTCGATGAACTCGGGCAGGATCCCCAAGCGCACCCACCAGGCCGAGAGCCTGGACAGCCTCGCCAGGGTGCTGGTGGCAAAGGGCACGCCGTTATCGGTGCGGATACGCTGGGGCAGCCCGTATTCTCTGAACAATCGAGTGAACACGGGCTTGGCTTCCTCGACCGCTGTCGAATTGAGCCCCTGGCACCCCAAGAGATATCGGCTGTAGCTGTCGGTGACGGTCAGGGGGTAGCAGTAGCGGCCATTGCCCGTCTTGAACTGGCCTTTGAAGTCCGCGCTCCACAGGTCATTGGGAGCGAGAATCAGGCTCGTGGGTTTGCCCGGATGCCCGATGCGCCGGCGGGCGCGCTTCTTGGGCACCATACCGTGGCGGCTCAGGATGTCGCAGACGGTGGATCGATGCGGCAGATCCCAGCTCGAATGGCGCTTGTGCACCAATGTCAGCAGCTTCTTGCCGCCCCAGGAGGGGTGGCGGCGGCGCGCCTCCAGTAGCGCCTGAGTCACTTCATCGGGCGTGCGATTCGGAGAGAGCCGCGGCCGTCGCGATCGCTCTTCGAGCCCCGCCGGCCCCTGCCGAAGATAGCGCTCAATCCACTTGTAGGCCGTCTTGCGCGATATGCCATACAGATCGCACAGCTCGGTGACGCTCAGTACCTCGCGCAGGAAATCTGCGATGAATTGCGTTCTCTGGTCCATAGGCGACGTTTGACTCCACGGCATGGGCACCTCCTTCGGTGCCCGATCATGTGTGCAAACTGTTACCTATGTCCCCCGACTATACTGTTACCTATGTGTCCAGACCGTACCCTAACCACCGCATCGATACCGACTGCTTCGCAGCGGGTCATGCGGGACGTTAGACCTCGCCAAAGGGCCACCTCAAGTAGCCGATGAAGTTCGAATGGGATGCGAGAAAGGATCGCGCCAACTTGGGGAAGCACGGCGTGTCCTTCGCGGAGGCAAGCACTGTGTTTGGCGATCCCCTGGCTGCATCAATTCCTGATCCCGATCATTCCGAGGGCGAAGTTCGATTTGTGACAATGGGTTACTCTTCAAACGATCGCCTGATCGTTGTATCGCATACCGAGGAAGGCGATACTGTCCGTATTTTCAGCGCCCGCGAGGCGACTTCCCATGAGCGAAAGACATACGAGTCGTAAACCCTTGAAGGCTTCCGAACCGGAGATGCGACCCGAGTACGACTTTTCGGGTGCGGTCCGGGGTAAATATCACAAGCGTTACCTTGAAGGTTCCAACGTTGTCGTTCTGGAACCCGATATTGCGAAACGGTTCAAGAACTCCGCATCAGTCAACGAAGCATTGCGCACATATCTCAGGTCCGAGAAGCGAGGTCTAACCACACGCTCAACGCGGACGTCGCGAAAGCGCGCCGCCGGTTAGCGTGGCACGTTAGATCTCTCTCCACCCAGCGCTTGCGTCCTGAGCATATTGTATATACAATGTGCTAGTGGCTACCTGGGACGAAGCCAAGCGCCGACGAAATCTCAAGGATCACGGCCTCGACTTCGAAGGGTGCGAGGAAATCTGGGACAACTTCACAATCACCCGCGAGGACATCCGCCGCGCTTACGGCGAGAAGCGGCTGGTGGCTTTTGGATTGCTCAAGGGCGAGGTTGTCGTAATGGTCTACACCGAGCGCCGCGCAGGCCCACATATCATTTCATTACGACGAGCGGAGAAATATGAAACGCGCTATTACCTTAAAGTCGCCAAAAACTACTTCAAGTAAGCGGGTTGACGCTGATAACCCGCCTTGGTCCGAGGAAATGCTTGGGCCGCCTGTGCTTAAGCGGGGACGTGGGCCACAGAAGGCTCCGACAAAGGTCCTTACCGCCATTCGCCTTGACGCGGACGTAGTCGCCTTCTTTCGAGAGCAAGGCCCCGGGTACCAAACTCGAATCAACGAAGTCTTGCGCAAGTCAGTGGAGAAAGATCTAACCACCGGTTCAAGACGGACGCGCACAAAGCGCGCCGCTTAACCGGGACGTTAGGCTTTATGGTCGCGAAATAGCCACGCGCTTCGATCACCGTTCTCGATGTGCTTGTGTCGTCGTGTGAGGTGCCGCCGATGTGCCTCCGTGGATACATACCGTCACGATGAGAAGGAGAAACACATGGAACAACTCGACAAAATCTATACGTTCGACAAGAAGGCGAAGAATATTGCGGACGCCATTGGCAACTTGTTAGTGGATTTCTTCCATCTACTTGCGTTGTTTGCCATCGGAGCGACGATTGTTTGGTCAGCGGTGTACGCGTTTCTCGAGATGGCTGCGAAAGGACATGCTGCCATCCCCGACATTCTCCTTCTTTTCATCTACCTCGAACTCGGGGCTATGGTTGGTATCTACTTCAAGACGAACCACATGCCGACTCGTTTTCTCGTCTACGTCGGGGTCACGGCCCTCGTGAGAATTTTGGTCGTCCATCACGAATCCGATGTCGGAATTGTTTTCGTGTCCGCAGGAATTGTGCTGCTGGCGGTTGCCTCCCTGGTCTTTCGATACGGCTCTTCCAAGTTTCCGCCTGTCCAGAAGGACGAGAGCCGTGTTACATAGTAAGCCGCGGATGGGGCGTCCGGCACCGCCAGTTGGTCCGCTGTCGCGGACTTCGATTGCAGCTAATGCTGCCTGCGATCGCCGTTCGGCGAAGGCCATTGCGACTTCAAAGATGCATCACTTCGTGGAAACGCCCGAGCCTAACAGGCAATTCGAGACGGACGCTATGTCAGCGCGGCTGTGGCTGCTCTCGCTGGCGCGCGCCGCTCAATTGCAACGTTAGACGGCGCCCGCGAGAACCAGGAGCATCGTGGCATGAGCGTGCTCAACTCTGAGATGAAGCGCCTGGTCGAGCGTCAGAAACTTGGCTTCGTCGCGACCGTCTGCTCAGACGGAACGCCGAACCTTTCTCCCAAGGGCACGACCGCCGTATGGGATGACGATCATCTCGTTTTCGCCGATATCCGCTCTCCCGGCTCCGTCTCCAACATTCGGCACAATCCTGCGGTCGAGATCAACGTCGTCGATCCCCTTCTCCGCAAGGGGTACCGGTTCAAGGGCATCGCCCGTGTCCTCGGCGACGGCGCGCTTTTCGACGAAATCCTCGCGTTCTTTCGGAAGCGCGGTATATCTAGTCCCATCAAGCACATCGTCGTGATCCAAGTCGAGCGAGCGCAGCCCCTCATCTCGCCAGCCTACGACTCCGGTGCAACCGAAGAGGAGGTTCGCGGTCGCTGGCAAGATTACTGGCGCTCGATCGAGCGCGGCGACTCCACCCCGCCCACGGGTGAGTGATGCCTGCGAGGGCGCCGTCTAACAAACATTTGCAGCCGACGGCGGCCGATGTGATCATGAGACTCCGCGGCTGAAATGTGGCGTTAGCAGTCTGAGCGCCAGCGCCATGACGACGGTTGCCAATGTTGCAGTTGCGCTGGTGGCGCTATTGCATCTGTACTTCCTGATCCTGGAAATGTTTCTTTGGGATAAGCCGTTGGGCCTGCGCACATTCGGGATTACGCCCGAGTTCGCGAAGGCCTCGAAAGCTCTTGCCGCGAACCAGGGTTTGTACAACGGCTTTCTGGTGGCGGGGCTGGTATGGGGGCTTGGCCTTGGTGAGACCGGGACTCCGATCAAGATCTTTTTCCTGAGTTGCGTCGTCATTGCCGGAGCCTTCGGGGCACTTTCCGCCAACCGCAAGATACTCTGGATTCAAGCGCTTCCTGGCGCGATAGCGCTCGCGCTGGTATTGGTGTCTTGAATGCACCGGACCGTCTGCCGGCGGGCGCATAGCCCCTATGTGATCAACAACGCCGCCCGTCCCGTGACCGTCCCGCGTTCCAGCCTTTCGTGCAGCGCCTCCGCCTCCTCCAGCGGGCGGATCTCGGTGACGAGCGGCCAGACCTCTCCCCGCGCGACCAGGTCGAGGGTCTCGAGGATCTCACTGCGCGTGACGTAACGGCTTCCCAGGATGTCCTGCTCCTTGAGCAGCAGCTCGCGGGAGGGGACTTCGAAGCGCTGCGCCGCTCCCCCGAGTATCACGAGCCGACCGCGCCGCCCGAGCGCCTTCGAGCCCGCCTCGAGCGTTGAGGTGCTGGAGACATAATCGATGGCGACGTCCACCCCTTCCCCCCGGGTAAGTTCGAGGAGCGCTTGCGCGACATTTCCCCCCGAGGCATCCACCACCTCGTCGGCGCCGGCCTTGCGGCAGGCATCGAACTTGTCCGCGGCAATGTCCACGGCGATCACCCGCGCCTGCGCCCATTTCGCCAGCATGAGCTGGTGGATGCCGACCCCACCCCCTGCGCCGAATACCGCGACGGTCTCGCCTTCCCTCACCCGGGCGCGCTTGAGTACCTTGTACGGAGTGGCGAGCGCATCCGCGATGACGCCGATCTCGGCCGGGTGCGCCTGGTAGTCGAGGCCCGCGGGCAGCCGGATGAAGATATGCGCGGGAAGCTTGATGTACTGCGCGTAGCCGCCGTCGCAGGTGCGCCCGACGTTGCCGCCCGAGTTTTCGCACAGCGGCTCCAGGCTGGCGCGGCACCAGCGGCAATGGCCGCAATTCAGGTAATAGTACGCCGTGACGGCGTCGCCGGTCGCGAGCCCTTTCACGCCGGCGCCGACCGCCACGATCTCGCCGGTGATCTCGTGGCCGATGATGCGGGGAAACTCAGCGGCGATGCGCCCCGCCTTGAGGTGCTGGATCGTGAGGCCGGATCCGCACGCCAGCACGCGCGCGACCGCCTCTCCCGGCCCGGGAACAGGATCGGGGACCTCGGTCAGCACGAAGGGCGTGTTCGGTCCGTTTAGAACCATGGCCTTCATGGGCCTGGACTCCCGCCTTCGCGGGAGCGACGGAAGCCTATCAGCATGCTAGTCGCGGAACATGAAGTTGGCTGCCTTGAGGAAGAGCGTCCGGTTGACGCCGTCCGAGTGCAGAAACGCCGCCGCATCGCGCACGAGCTTCTCGACGCCGAGCTCCTTCATGTAGCCATGGCCGCCGTGGATCTCCATCGTCCAGGTCGCGATCTTCCACGCCGCCTGCGCCGCCATCGCCTTGGGCAGCGCGCCGAGCGTGCGGTCCCAGCCGTGCTCCTGGTGGTCGGCGAGCCAGCAGGCGCGGTGGATATAGGAGCGCGAGGCATCGATCAGCATGCGCATCTCCGCGAGCTGCGCGCGAATGCCGTCGTGCTCGATCAGCGGCCTGCCGCCCTGGATTCGCACCTTCGCCCAGTCGATCGCCTTCTGGTGCAGGGCGCCAGCAACACCGAGGACGGAGGCGCCGGCATAGGCGTTAGACTGCGGGAAGAAATCCGCCAGCACGTTGAACCCCTCGCCGACTTTGCCCACCACGTTCTCGTCCGGGATGAAGCAGTCCTGGAAGATGAGCTCGGCGTTGTTGGCCAGGCGCTCGCCCATCTTGTCGTGCACGCGCCCGATGGTGAAGCCCGCCCGGCCGCGCTCCACCAGGAAGCAGGTGGACGCTTCCGCCATCGGCCGGCCCGGCCCGGTCTGCGCGAAGAGCAGGTGATGGCTCGCGCGGTTTCCGTTCGAGATGAAATGCTTCATGCCGTTCACGACCCAGCCGCCCGCGGCTTTTCGGGCGCCGGTGCGGAACGGCGTCGGGTGGGGGAGAAAATAATTCGAGGCGTTGTCGGGCTCCGTGATGCCGATGGCGAGCACCCCGCGCGGGTCGGCGGCGAACGCGGGCAGCACGCGCGCCTGCTGCTCCGCGTTAAACGCCGTCTGCATGATCTGCGCGATCTTCAGCGTCTGGGCCATGATCACCGACACGCCGAGATCGCCCCGCGCCAGCTCCTCGATCACCAAGGCGGTGGTGAGCGAGTCGGCGCCGAGCCCGCCCCATTGTTCCGAGAGCGTCATGGTCCGGATGCCGACCTCGTGCGCCTTCTCCACGATCTCCCACGAAAAACTCTTTTCGGGGTCCGGGTCCGCGTCGAGCAACGGCGCCCGCGGCACCACCACCTCTTCGACAAAGCGTGAGACGGTCGCCAGTACCGCGCGCTGCTCCTCGCTGGCGATGAAGATGTCCTCCATTGCGGCCCGCTCCCCTTGAACCGGCGGAATTTAGGTTACCATGCCTGTCTCGCGCTTTTCCGTGGTTTGTCTGGTCTCATTATCCGCACCCGCAACATGAAGCCATACGACGTGATCGTCGTCGGCAAAGGAAACGCCGCGCTGTGCGCCGCGCTGTCGGCCCGCGAATCCGGTGTAAGCGTGGCGATGCTGGAGGCGGCTGCGGAAGACGAATCCGGCGGCAACAGCCGTTTCGCCGGCGGCGTGATGCGCTTCGCGTATCAAACGGTGGACGATCTGAAGCGCTTGACCGACATCACGGCCGAGGAAATCGCGGGAAGCGACTTCGGCACCAACACGCGCGAGGAATATCTCGACGATCTCTACCGGCTGACCAGCTACCGCACCGATCCCGACCTGTCGGAGCTCCTCGTCAACCGCAGCCTCGACACGCTCGCGTGGCTGCGCTCGAAGGGCGTGCGCTTCAATCTCAATTTCGGCCGGCAATCCGGGCTCGTGGGAGGGAAGCGGGTGTTTTTCGGGCGCATGCCGATCGAGGCTTCCGGCGGCGGCGCGGGCCTGGTGCAGAGCCTCGATTCCGCGGCGAAGAAGGCCGGAATCGAAGTCTTCTACGCAACGCGGGTCACTTCCCTCCTATACGACGGCGAACGCGTCTCGGGCGTGCGCGCGCGACACCAGGGCAAGCCCGCCGAGTTCCGCGCGAAATCCGTGGTGCTCGCGTGCGGCGGCTTCGAGGCGAATCCCGAGTGGCGCACGCGCTACCTCGGGCCGGGGTGGGAGCTCGCCAAGGTGCGCGGCAGCCGCTTCAACGTCGGCGACGGCCTGCGGATGGCGCTCGACATCGGCGCCGCGCCCTGCGGCAACTGGTCGGGCTGCCACGCGACCGGCTGGGACCGCTACGCGCCGGAATTCGGCGACGTCAATGTCGGCGACCAGTTCCAGAAGCACAGCTACATCTTCGGGCTTCTCATCAACGCCGAGGGCAAGCGCTTCGTGGATGAAGGCGCGGATTTCCATTCGTTCACCTACGCCAAGTACGGCGGCGAGGTGCTGAAGCAGCCCGGGCAGTTCGCGTGGCAGGTGTTCGATTCGAAAGTCACGAAGCTCCTGCGCTCCGAATACCGCATCAAATTCGTGACCAAGGCGAGCGCGAACTCGCTGGAGGAGCTTGCGCCGAAGCTCGAAGGCGTGAACGCGGAGCAATTCCTGAAGACCGTGCGCGAGTTCAACGCGGCAGTGCGCACGGATGCTCCCTTCGATCATACGGTGAAGGACGGCAAGTGCGCGGTGGGGATCGAGCCGCCCAAGTCCAACTGGGCGCAGCCGCTCGACACTCCGCCGTTCGATGCCTACGCGACGACCTGCGGCATCACGTTCACGTTCGGTGGGCTGCGCATAGACAAGGAGACCGGACAGGTCCTCGACGTCCATTTCCACCCCATTCCCGGCCTCTACACGGCGGGCGAGATGGTCGGGGGACTTTTCTACTTCAACTATCCGAGCGGCACCGGGCTCGTCTCCGGCGCGGTATTCGGCCGCATGGCCGGCGCCAGCGCCGCGAAAGCCGCGCAGCAATGAGCCACGAAGCCGCCACCGACAATCCCTACACCCGCGGCATCGCGGAGTTCGTGTCCGGCCTCAAATTCGACGCGATCCCGGAAGAAGTCCGGCACCGCCTCAAGCTGCTGGTGCTGGATGCGCTCGGCTGCGCGCTCTACGGCGCCGACCTCGAGTGGTGCCGTATCCTCCAGGACGCGCTCACGAAGGTGGACGCGACGCGCGAATGCGCCATCTGGGGGACGAAGAAGAAGCTCTCCGCCCCGCACGCGGCGCTCACGAACGGAACCGCCGTGCAGGGCTTCGAGCTCGATGACGTGCATCGCGCGGGCGTGCTGCACGTGGGCGCGGTGGTGCTCCCGGCGCTCATCCCCATCGTTGAACTGCGAGGCGGCATGAGCGGCAAGGAGTTCCTCACGGCGGCGGTCGCGGGTTACGAGATCGGGCCGCGGGTAGGCTTGTGCATGGGGCCCGGGCACATCGCCTCGGGCTGGCATTCAGGCGCGACGCTGGGCGTCTTCTCCGCCGCCGCCGGCGCCGCTCGCGGCCTCAAGCTCGACGCCGGGAAGACCGTGCATGCGCTCGGCATCGCCGGCACCCAAGCTGCCGGATTGATGGCGGCGCAGTTCGGCGCGATGGTGAAGCGCATGCACGCCGGCCGCTCCTCCCAGAGCGGGCTCTACGGCGCGCTACTCGCGGAAGCCGGTTTCACTGGCATCGTCAACGTGCTGGAAAGCGAATACGGGGGGTTCTGCACCACGCTTTCGCAATCGAAGGATCATTTCAACCTGAAAGAGCTCACCGCGGGGCTGGGCGAGATCTGGCAGACGATGGGCGTCGCGCTCAAGTTCTACGCCTGCGTCGGCACCAACCACACCACGCTGGATGCGATCCGCGACATGCAGAAGGAGCGCCCTTTCGGCCCGCGAGACGTGAAGAAGATCGTGGTTCACGGCTCGCAGGTGACCGCGAGCCACGTCGGCTGGAAGTACGTGCCGCAAGGGCTGACTTCAGCCCAGTTGAACCTCCCGTACTGCGTCGCCACCTGGCTCCTCGAGGGCGACTGCTTCGTGGACCAGTTCACCGAGGACAAGGTTGCGGACCCCGCGCGCATGAAGCTCGCCGAAAAAGTGGAAGTCATCCACGATCCGGCGATCACCGCGCTCGGCGCGAAGTTCCGCCACAAGGTGCATGTCGAGGCGCATCTCAACGACGGCACGGTCATGAAGCGCACCGTGGAAGCCGCGCGCGGAAGCGAGAAGAAGTTCGCAACAGACACCGAGATCGTGGAAAAATACGAGAAGCTCGCAGCCAAGGCGCTGCCGCGGGCCCAGGTGGGCAAGCTGCGCGACGCCGTGCTGGGACTGGAGAAGCTCAAGGACGCGAGCGAACTCGCCCGCCTTATGGCAAAGTAATTCTCGAGCGCCGATGAAAATCAACAAACCCCGATGGCACCCTTGTCGTCATTCCCGCGTAAGCGGGATGACATTGCTGGTCGCGGCATCGCTCGCAGCGCTCGCCGGCATCGCGCAGGCGCAGCAGTATCCGAACAAGCCGATCCGCCTGCTCATCCCCACCGCGGCCGGGGGCGGCCCCGACACGATCGGGCGCGCGGTCGGGCAGAGTCTGGCCGACAAGCTCGGGCAACCGGTCGTGGTCGACAACCGCGCCGGGGCGAGCGGCGCGATCGCTATCGAGGTCGGAAGGCTTGCCGCACCGGACGGCTACACGCTCAGCATCATCAGCGCGACCCAGGTGATACGCCCCCTGCTCTACAAGGTGACGTACGACCTGGGGCGTGATTTCGTCCCCGTCACCCAGTTGAGCGCCCAGTCCTACGTGCTGATGGCAAACAACGACTTGCCAGTACGCTCGGTGACGGAACTCCTCGCGCACGCCAAGGCAAACCCGGGCAAGCTCAACTACGCCTCAGTCGGGCAGGGCAGCCAGATCCATCTCATGACCGAGCTGTTCAGGACGATGAGCGGAATCGACGTCGTCCACGTTCCGTACAAGGGCATCGCGGCCGCCTATCCCGATCTCATTTCCGGCCGCATTCATTTCTCGTTTGCCGGCATCATCAGCGCCCAGGCCCACGTCAAGGCCCGCCGGGTCCGGGCGCTCGCGGTCTCCGGCAAGACGCGCATGAAGGCGCTGCCGGACCTGCCCACGGTGGCCGAAGCCGGCGTGCCCGGCTTCGCCGTATCGCAGTGGTACGGCCTGCTGGCCCCCGCCGGGACGCCGCGCCAGACCGTCGAATTCCTCAACCGGGAAGTCAACTCGGTGCTGCGGCATCCGGAGGTGGCCGGCCGGATCGCCGCCGAGGGCTCCGAGGCCGTCGGCAGCACTCCGCCGCAGCTCGCGGCCACCATCGAGGCCGAGCGCGCCAAGTGGGCGAAGGTGATCAAGCAGGCGGGAATCAAGGGCGACGGGTGACTCGCGCTCGTTTGCGTCGACGCCCGCCGAAATTCACCAGCTTCAGCAGTTCGCCCACGTCTGCCAGCTTCTCCAGCTTCCAAGCCGCCGCGAGCACGGCATCCGCCTGCTTCTTTTCCAGCACCTTCTCGGCAAGCGCGTGGAATTTCAACTCGAGCTCCGCGTCGGTGAGCGGCCGCCTGGCGTGCCCTTTGAAGTACGGTTCCTCCGCGCTTTTCTTCTTTCCGCCGCGCAGGGTGACTTCGATGCGGCACGGCCACTCACCGGGATGCGCGCGGGTAAACGCGGGATTCTCCCGGATGGTGGTGCGTTCGATCAGCGCCGCGATGCGCGGGTCACGGACGCGTTTCGCGGAGAAGCTCGCCTCGGTGATTTCCCCGTCGAGGAGCGCCGCCACGACGCAGTACGGGAGGCTGTGATCGGCGGTCTCGCGCGTCGCCGGATGCCAGAGCGCGTTGGCGCGATCCACGTAGCGTTCCGCGACCCAGTAGGTCTCGATCGCGATCGCCTCGATCTCCTCCGGCTTGACCTTACCGTGCAGCTCGAGCGCGACCGTGATCGGCGTCTGCGCGTGCACGACGGCGGGGAAATACTTGATATGGGTCTGGGTGACGCGGAACGGCCCGCCGCGCCCGCCGAAGGGCTGCCACCGGAATTTTCCAAGCGGATGCCACAGGCCCCACTTGCCCTCGATCGCCTGCTCGGGGCCACCCAGGCCCTCCCGCGCCAATTGCGCCGCGAAGACGCCGTTGCGCGCGGCGTTTGCCGCCGCGCAGCCCTTCCACATGGAGAGTTCCCCGGTGCGCGTTTGCTCGAGCGCCATGTTGGGGATCACGGCGAGCGCGATCGCGTTGCCCATCTTCGCGCGCGTGAGCCCCAGGAGCTTCCCCGCCCCGACGGCATCCGCGATCACGCCGAAAACGGTGTGATCCCAGCCCTGCTCGCGCTGCACCGATTCGGAAATATTGCAGAAGACCTCGTAGGCCAGCGCGGACGCCGTGATCGCGCCCCGGCCATCCGCGTGAAGCGCGTCGGCCACGGCGAGTGTCGCCGCGAAGATGTCGCTCGGATGTCCCGCGGATTTGCCGAAGGTCGCATCGTTGAAATCGAGGTAGCGCATCATGACGCCGTTGGCGAAGGCGGCAAGCTCGGGCGAGGAGCGTTCCTGCGTCCCGAGGATACGCGCGGACGGTTCGCCGCGGCCCCGCCGCGCGAGCGCGCGCGCGATGACCGAAGGCTGCGCATCGAATGCGCCGGCGAGACAGCCAAGCGTGTCGATCAGCCGGCGCTTGCACTCGTGGACGGCCTCCGGCGAGAGGTCCCGGTAGCGCAGGCCCACGGCGTATTCCGAAAGCTGCTCGATCATCGAGTCCATGATTCGATTCCGTAATGAGTGATGGGTGATGGTACCGGCGCGTCCGTGGCTTGACCCTGCAGGGAGCGCCGAATTAAGATCGCCGGAACGATTTCAGCCGCCAAAGGAACGCAGTATGCCACCGCTCGACCTCACCATGGTTTCGCCCCTTCCCGTCTACCTCGACGAAGGCGGCCCCCAAACCCGGCTTGCGCCGCGGCCCGCGACGCTCGACGGCAGGACCGTCGGGCTGCTGCCCAACTGGCGGCCCTCGGCGGTGGAAATCCTGCGCGCGATCGGCACGCTGCTCAAGGAACGCTACCGGGTGAAGGAGCTCGTCATGGATCAGCCCGTGCGGGAACTTCCGATCCGCACCGGCAAGCTCCTCGACACGATGCGCGGGCAGCTCGACGAGCTCGCGCGGCGCGTCGATGTCGTCATCACCGCCACCGGCGACTGAGGCTCGTGCACGACGTGGTGTAGCCACGTCACACCGGCCCTCGAGGAGAGAGGCATCCCCACGGTGATGGTGGTCACCGACACCTTCGCGAAATTCGCGCGCCGCATGGCGTCCACGCAGGGCTGGCCCTACGTGATCATCGCGGAGACCGAAAACCCGATCCGGCAGCTCGAGCCTGAAGCGCTGCGGGCGCGGGCCGAGGCAATGATCGGAACCATCATCGAGGGCCTCACGCTGCCACCCGCCGAGATCGAAGCCCGCCTGAAGAACGTGGCGCGGGCCGAAATCCATCCCGAGGGCGTCGTGCGCTCCGCGACGCCGATATAAGGAAGCCGCGACGGTGGCCCAACCCCGGGTGGCGCTTCAGGCCGAGTCGGTCGAGCAGCTTCTCGCGCGCGCCTACGAGCACGCCTACGACCAGGGCTGGACCGACGGCCTGCCGATCGTTCCCGCAACGCCCGCGAGCGTGCAACAGTTCGTCGCCGCGTCGGGCCGCGCGGCGGACGAGGTGATCGGACTCATTCCGCCGCGCAAGGGGCGCGCGACGGTGGAAGCGCTCGCGGTCAACGCTGTCATGGCCGGCTGCCGCCCGGAGTACATGCCCCTCATCATCGCCGCGGTCGAGGGCATGCTCGATCCGAGCTATCCCCTGGAGTTCATGCAGGTCACGACCAATCCCATGACGCCGTTCCTGCTGGTGAACGGCCCCGTGCGCAGCCGTCTCGACATCAACTGCGGCACCGGCTGTCTCGGCCCGGGATGGCGCGCCAACGCCACCATCGGCCGCGCGATCCGCCTCATCATGAACAACGTCGGGGGCGCCCTGCCCGGCGTCTATTCCAAGGTGAGCTTCGGCTCTCCGCTGCGCTATTCCTACCTCTGCGGCGAGAACGAGGAAGAGAACCCCTGGACCCCGTTCCACGTGGACCGCGGCTTCCAGCGCGAAGAGAGCACCGTCACCGTGTTCAAGGCCTCCAACTTCTGCAACATCTCGGGCGGCGAAGGCGTCGGCCCGGCGGAAATCCTGCGCCAGATCGCGACCAACATGCCGCCCATGTACGGCGGCGGGGACGGCGTCCTGCTGCTGCTGGGGGTGAATCACGCGCGCTCGCTACACGAGGCGGGGCTCACCAAACGTGACATCCAGAGCCGATTGTGGGAGATGGCGCGACTCCCCGTCAGCTACTTTGCCGAGGCGTTCGCCGCGACGGAGCGCGCCGCGGGCCGGGGCGATGACCGGACGGTGTGGCGCGCCCGCAGCCCCGAGGAGCTTTACCTCGCGGTCGCCGGCGGCCCGGGGCCGCAGGACGTCTACATCGGTGCTGGAATGCCGCAGACCCGCAGGATAAGATAGCCGGGCCGACCCGTGAGAAGGGAGGGCCGATGTACACGCACATTCTCCTGCCGACCGATGGCTCGGCGCTTTCGCAGGTCGCGGTGGACAGCGGCCTCAAGTTCGCGAAAGCCGTCGGCGCCAAGGTGACCGGGTTCTACGTCATCGTCGAGCGCCAGCCCGAATCGTTCGAGGAGTACGCGCCGGTCCCGGTGAAGGCCCCCGAGCTCGCGGACATGGCCAAGCAGGAGGCGGACCGGTTCCTGAAGCTGATTGCCGACCGGGCGCGCCTCATCGGCGTTCCGTGCGAGACGTATTCGATGCACCACGCGTCGCCCCACGAGGCGATCATCACCTTTGCCACGCAGACCGGGTGCGATCTCATCGTGATGGCTTCGCACGGCATGAAAGGCATCACCGGCGAGCTGGTGGGGTCGGTCACCGCACGCGTCATCACCGGCTGCAAGATCCCGGTGCTCGTCTATCGTTGAAGATGCGGCGTCAGGCGGCTGCGGCGAGTCCACCCGCGCTGAACCGCCGCGACACCGGCACTTCGCGGCTGCGGTCCGTGCGCTCGGCGATGAGCGCCGCGGCGAGCCGATCCTGACCGGCGCGCTGCGCCGCCTCGATCAGCGTGAGGTCGATCAGCTCGCGCTGCGCGTGGCTGCCGCCGAAGCGGTGCGCGGTGTTGCGGATCGGCCGCAGCAGCTCGACAGTCTGCGCGTAGTCACCGTCGCCGAATGCCTTGATAGCCCGGGTGGCGGCGCTTCCCACCTCGCGAGTGAACGCCGCGTTGTCGCCGGGGCCGGCCTGCGCGGCCGGCTGGACTTCCAGCACCGCATCGGCGGCCTCGCTCCGGCCGGCGCCCACGAACGCCATCATCGCGTGCATGTCGTTGAACGCGTAGTTCCCGGCGGTCGCCACCGGCGTCCACTGGTCCGCCAGCACTTTCCAGCGGTTTCCCACGTCCACGCCGCGCAGGTGCAGCCGCCACAGCAACGCCGAAGCGTCCACCATTTCGAGGATGACGGGCGAGGTCTTGCCGTAGATGGGTCCGTCGAAGAGGGCGAGGACTTCGTCCGTCTCGTCCAGCCCGAGGTGAAACAGGGCAAGATGCCACCAGTTGTGCACGGCGAAGAAGCTCTCGCGCGACCAGCCATCGACGTTGTCGCGCATCCAGGCGATGCCTTCGCGGCGGCGGTCCTGCATTTCCATCACGTGCGCAACCGCGTGCTGGCCCCAGCCGTCGCGCGGCTCCAGCTCCACGCTCAGCCGGCCTTGCCCTTCGGCGCGGGCGTAATCGCCGGTTTCCTCCAGGCCGAACGCGTGCATGCCGAGGACCGCGTGATAGCCGGTGACGCCCCGCCCCCACGCCGGCATTGCGCGCGCGATGCGGTCGCGCAGCATGCGCGAGTCGCCGGTGAAGAAGTCGATCGCGTGCCCGGCCTGCAGCGCGAGGGCGTCGCGCGGATACTTCACGCTGAGATCCTCGAGCGCCCTGCCGGCCGCGCGCCAGCGCCCCGCCGTCACGTGGCCGATCGCCTGCAGGTGGCGGCGCTCGCGGTCATTCGCGGGAAGCGCCAGCGCCGTTTCATGCGCTGCGCGCGCCACAGGGAGACCCCCGGGCTCCGTTCCCAGCAAATGCAGGTACGCCTTCAGGACATGCCCCATCACGAATTCCGGGCTGCCCGCAAGCGCGCGCTCCACCGTGGCAACCGGGTCGCCGATGTAGCAGCGCATCTCGTGCAGACCGTGCTCCAGGGCGTCCAGGCTTTGCGCGCCCGCTCCGCTGACTTCATACCCCACCGAGTCCTTCATCGCATTTCTCCCGTATCTGATTGAGTGAAGAGAGGCGCCGCGGCCAGCCTACGCCGGCCAACGGCGCCTCAATTGCGGGTGGAGTTTACGCAAGCGGGATGGTTGCGCGAATGACCGACCCTCCGGGAAACTTGCCCGATCCGCCGGAATTCCGGTCCGGAAAGCCCTTCCGTCCTCAACCGCCGGTCGTTCAGTCGTGATACACCAGACTCGCAGCAATTCCCATTGCGATGGACTCGACGAGAATCGCCACGAACCAGTAGAAGGAAAGCGCCAGCGAAATCGGCAGAATCACGTACCAGCCGAAGCCGTGCAGCACCGACAGCATCGCTCCCACGTACAGGCCGAAACGAAATCCCTGCCCCAGGCCCGGCTTGCCTTTCTCGTAGCCTTTCGTGTAGATGAACACGAAGAACGGCGCGAAGACCAGGTAGCCCACCCAGAAAATCCACATCAGGCGCTGCATGTCCGCCTGCGTCCGCCATACCGATGGCGTTTGCTGGTACACGCCTTGCAGCAGCACGCCGTGGATGACGAATTCCAGCACCATGATCACCACGAATACCGCCACGCTCGCCAGCAACCAACGCTTAGTATTCATCTGTCCCTCCTTTCAGTGCCGCCAACCGCGATTTTCGTCTCAACCCTGGAACACCCGATTCCCGCCTATCTTAAACCGCGCGACGGCCGACAAGTGACCGGGGGCGAGTGTCGTCGCTACCGGAATCGCACGGTAACTGCGGGATTCCCCGGCAGCCCCTCGTAGCGCACCGTCACCGTCATTCCCGCCTTCGGCTTGAGCGGCGGCGTGAAGGAGCCCAGGCTCAGCACGTCGCCCGGCTTCAGCCGCACGCGCCCGCGCGCGAGGTCCTCGTGCAGCCACATGACCGCGTTGAGCGGGTGACCGAGAATCGCCGACCCGCGCCCGCGCGCGAGTTCCTTGCCGTGCTGGTCGGTCACCACCACGCGCATGTTCGCAAGCGCGTCGGCAAACGCCGGTGTCGCCGCCACCCGTATCGGCTTGCCCACCACGCCAAGCCTCGCGCCTGCGTTGAGAAACGTCAGAAGCGGCGCGGTCAGCTTCTCGCCCTCGGCAACCCCGAGATCCGGCAGCTCGATGAACGGCATCACGCGCGTGATCGTGCGCAGCACGCCGGCGGGCGTCCTGGCCCCGGGCAGCGGCTCGCCCGTCACTTCCACGAGCAGGTCAGCCTCGAACGCCGGGCGCGCGCCGTAATTCGCGGGCACTTCCGCGCCGTCGGCAAGCAGCATTTTCGCGAGCAGCACGCCACGGACCGGGCTCGTCACGCCGAACCGCGCCTGGATGTTCGCGTTCGTGAGTGCTGCCTTGTAGCCGACGATGCGGTTCTCGGTCGACTCCAGCTTCTCGACCAGGCGCCGGCGCCCGCACTCCGCGTCCTGCATCGAGAGATCGGCGCGGAGGCCGCGCAGGGGCTCCCGCGACTCGAGGAAGCGCAGGATGGTGTTGATCCGCTCGTGGCTCGGGCACGCGGCCCGGGCGTCGCCATACCACGACACCGCCGCCGTCAACGCGAGCACGACTGGAAAGGTTAAATGGGCAGAATTCACTGGATTTGCACGATTGCCGAGCGGTCGAAGCCCCATCGTCACTCCCGCGAAGGCGGGAGTCCAGAAAACCCGCCGCAGGTCGCCTCAACGGCTTACTGGATTCCCGCCTCCGCGGGAATGACACTTGGCAGGCGCCGCAGTCGATTCGTTTCGCGCCGTATAATACGCGCTTTTTCGCGCGCGCCCGCCGGATGGTTCTCTACGCCCTTACGATCTTCACGAGCGCGTTCCTGCTGTTCCTGGTCCAGCCGATCATCGCCAAGCAGATTCTGCCGTGGTTCGGCGGCTCGGCCGCGGTGTGGACCACCTGCCTCGTCTTCTTCCAGTTCCTGCTGCTCGCGGGCTACGCCTACTCGGACTGGACGACGCGCAAGCTCTCCGCGCGCCGGCAGGTGGTGCTGCACGTCGTCCTCCTTGCCGCAAGCCTCGCCTCGCTCCCCATCGTTTCAGACACTGGCTGGAAGCCCGCCGGTGACGAGGACCCGACGTGGCGCATCCTCGGACTGCTCACGGTCACCATAGGGCTGCCCTATTTCCTGCTCTCCACCACCGGCCCGCTGGTACAGGCATGGTTCGCGCGCACCTTTCCCGCCGGCACCGTGTACCGGTTGTTCGCGCTGTCCAACTTCGGCTCGCTGCTCGCCCTGCTCTCCTACCCCTTCGCGTTCGAGCCCTGGATCACCACCGCGGTCCAGTCATGGGGCTGGAGCGCGGCCTATGTCGCGTTTGCGGCGCTGTGCGCGGCGTCGGCGCTCTTCAGCCTGCGCGGACGGGCGGCCGCCGGCGCGCACGAGACGGCCACGGCGCCGGATCCAGTGCCGCCGCCCGGGCCGCGCGACTACGCGGCGTGGCTGCTGCTCTCCGGCATGGGCGCGTTCATGCTGCTAGCCGTGACCAACCACATCACGCACGACATCGCCTCGGTGCCGTTCCTGTGGATCCTGCCGCTGACGCTCTACCTCGTCACCTTCATCCTGTGCTTCGAGGGGCGCGGATGGTACCAGCAGCGCATCTTCATCGTGCCGCTGCTCGCGATCGTGTGCGCGATGGCGTGGGCGCTGCACGAGGAGCGCGGCATCGCGGACATCAAGGAAGCCGTTCCCCTCAACCTGGTCGGGCTCTTCGTGATGTGCATGTTCTTCCACGGCGAGCTCGCCGCCAGAAAACCCGTGCCGCGCTATCTCACGAGCTTCTATCTCATGGTGGCGCTGGGCGGGGCGCTCGGCGGCATCGCGGTGGGCCTCGTCGCCGTCAAGCTCTTCAACACCTACTACGAGTTCGGCGTGGGGCTGATCGTGACGCTGCTGATCGCGGCCTTCGTCACGCGCGCCCTGCACTCGGCGGTGCCGATGCTCGCGCTCGCGGCGCTCGGCTTCACCGGCTACCACGCCTACGCGTATATCTGGGACCTCGCCCGCGACACGCGCGTCATGACGCGCAATTTCTACGGCACCCTGCGCGTGAAGGACGTCGGCGCCGACGGCGAGGAGGACGCGGTGCGGCGCCTGATGCACGGCGTGATCATGCACGGCGAGCAGTACCGGGCACCGGGCCGCCGCGGCGAGCCGACGACCTATTACGGCGCGACATCCGGGATTGCGCGCGTGATCAAGGCGCTCGAAGGCGCGCCCCTGCGCGTGGGAGTCGTCGGGCTCGGCACCGGCACGCTCGCGCTGTTCGGGCGTCCGGGCGACGTCTATCGCTTCTACGAGATCAATCCGCAGGTGGTGACGGTCGCGACGAGCGAGTTCACCTTCCTCGCCGACAGCGGCGCGAAAATCGAGCACGTCCTGGGCGACGCGCGGCTGTCGATGGAGCGCGAGCCGTCCCAGGACTACGATCTCCTCGTGATCGACGCATTCTCGAGCGACTCGATCCCGGTCCACCTCATCACGCGTGAGGCGCTGGCGGTCTACCTCCGCCACATGAAGCCGGGCGGCGTGATCGCGTTCCACGTCACCAACCGCTTCCTCGATCTCGCGCCGGTAGTGAAGCGCATCGCCGGCGAGCACGCGCTGCGGGTCGCCCTGATCGCGGACGACGCGGAAGAAAGCGATCTCGCCCGCACCGACTGGGTGCTCGCCACGCGCGACCGGACCCTGCTCGAGCGCCCGGAGATCGCCAGGTTCACGAGCGAAATCGGCGACATTCCCGGGCTGGGGGTGTGGACGGATGATTTCAACAATCTGTTCAAGATCCTAAAATAGGGGTTGGAAGGTGGATCATGGATCGTGGATCATGGATCATGGATGGTAGGGCGACTGTAATGTCCCGCTTCGCGTTCCTGTTGGCATTAGTGACTTCCATGGGCGCGGCGTCGCAGGCGGCGCAGCCCGCGACGGACGCGCGGGGGATGCCGACGCTGGCGCCGCTGGTCAACGAGGTGACGCCGGCGGTCGTGAACATCTCGGTCATCACGCGCTCGCCGCTCGAATCGAATCCGCTGTTCGCCGATCCGTTCTTCCGCCGCTTCTTTGATCTCCCCGACCGGCCGCAGCGGCAGGAGCAGGCCGCGGGCTCGGGGGTCATCGTGGACGCCGCGCGCGGCTACGTGATCACCAACCACCACGTGATCCGCAATGCCGAGCAGGTGCTCGTCACGTTGAAGGACCGCCGCCAGCTGCCGGCAAAGCTGGTCGGCACCGATCCCGGGACGGATATCGCCGTGCTCCAGATCGATGCCAGCGGCCTGTCCGCGATCCGCATCGGCGATTCGGACACGCTGCAGGTCGGCGATTACGTGATCGCGATCGGCAACCCGTTCGGGATCGGGCAGACGGTCACTTCCGGCATCGTGAGCGCGCTCGGCAGGAGCGGCCTCTCGCCGGAAGGCTTCGAGGATTTCATCCAGACCGATGCCTCGATCAATCCCGGCAATTCCGGCGGCGCGCTCATCAACCTGCGCGGCGAGCTGGTCGGCATCAATTCCGCGATCATCGGCCCTACGGGCGGCAACGTCGGCATCGGCTTCGCGGTGCCATCCAACATGGCGCGCGCGGTGCTCGCCCAGATCGCGCGCTTCGGCGAGGTCAGGCGCGGGCGGCTCGGCGTCGAGATGGTGGACCTCACTCCCGATATCGCGAAGAAGCTCGGAGTCAGCGCCGCCGAAGGCGTCGTGATCTCCGGGGTCGAAGCCGGGTCCCCCGCGGACAAGGCGGGGCTGCGCGAGCGCGACGTGGTGGTCGCCCTGGGCGGCCGCCCGGTGCGCGCGGCCGCGGAGCTGCGGGCGCGGCTGGGGCTGACGCCGGTGGGCGAGGAGATCGAGCTGCGGGTGCTACGCGGGAAACAAGCGCGCAACATTCGCGCCACCATCGCGCCGCCGCAGGACCCGGCAAGCGCCGAAGGCAGGGCCGTGCCGCAGCTGCCGGGCATGAGCGTGGTGGAAATCGAGCGCGGGAGCCCGCTCTACCAGCGGCTGAAGGGCGGCGGACTGGTGGTCGCCGACGTGGAACAGGGGAGCCGCGCCTGGCAGGCGGGCTTCCGGCCCGCCGACATCATCTACGCGGTGAACCGCCGCCGGGTGCAGACGCTCGCCGCATTCCAGAAAGCCGCGGCCGGCGCGAAGGGCGGCTACTCCGTGTCGCTGGTGCGCGGCGATTTCAACGTCACCATCATCGTCCGCTAGATTCCATCATTCTGGTGTTTTGCGTCCGGAGTACCAGAATCTATACTGGCGGCTCGTACTTTTCGCGACAACAGGGAGACAGCGATGAAGGCCAAGGCCAACGGCATCGAAATCCACTGTGAGATCGAAGGCAGCGGGCCGTGGCTCACCATAAGCCATTCGCTCGCCTGCAACCTCCACATGTGGGATCCGCAGATGCCGGTGCTCACGAAAAAGTTCAAGGTGCTGCGCTACGATACGCGCGGCCACGGCGAATCGAGCGCGCCCGCCGGCGAGTACACGCTCGAGCAGCTCGCCGACGACGTCAAGGGACTGCTCGTCGCGCTCAAGATCCGCGAGACGCACTGGGTCGGACTGTCGATGGGCGGCATGATCGGCCAGGCGTTTGCGCTCAAGTATCCAGGCGTCTTTCAGAGCATGGTGCTCGCCGACACCACGAGCCGCCGTCCGCCCGATGCGGCCAAGATGTGGAGCGAGCGCATCCAGAACGCGCAGCAGAAAGGCATGGACGCGCTGGTCGAAGGCACGCTCGGGCGCTGGTTCACCGAGCCCTACCGCAAAACGCACCAGGACGTGATGGCGCGCATCGGCAACGATATCCGCAACACCCCCGTGGCCGGCTTCGTCGGCTGCTGCCACGCGATCTCGAAAGTGGACTACCTCGACCGGCTGAAGGAGATCCAGTGTCCGGCGCTCGTCATGGTGGGCGAGCAGGACCACGGCACGCCGCCGGAGGCGGCGCGGGCAATTCACCAGAACCTGAAGGGCTCGGAGCTGAAGATCATCCCCTCCGCCGCTCACCTCTCGAACATCGAGCAGACGCGGGTGTTCAACGACGCGATGATGGGCTTCCTCAATCGCGTCGCGCGCTGATCCGGCGCTCGGACCAGAACCCGTAGCCGCTGCCGCCGAGGAGCAGCGCGGAGCAGGAGACGAATACCGGCACGAAGCCGAACGCGGTGCCGACGGCGCCGAAGGCGAGCGGCACGACGAGGTGCGTGAAATGGTTGAACATCACGCGCAGGCCCGCGCCCTCCGACGCGCGCCCGGCCGGCGACAGGCTGTAGATCAACGACATCGACATCGGCTGTCCGACCCCGCACCCGAGCCCCAGCACGAAGGACGCGGCCGCAAGCAGGTACGGGTCGCGGAACAGGGGAAAGAGCAGCAGCGCAGCGCCGGAGAACGCGATGGCGCGGAGCAGGATCTCGAATTCGCTCCAGACCCTGGCGAGACGCGGCAGCACCACCCGGATGACGAACACCGCCGCGGCGAACATGCTGATGATGATGCCGATCGCCGATGCCGAGAGGCCGATGGCGTGCCCGTAAATGGGGAAAAAGAACAGGTAGAGATCCCACGCGACGGAGATCAGTCCGCTCGCGACGATAGCGTTGCGCAGGTTCGCGTTGCGCAGCAGGTCGAACGAGTTGGACTTCTTCTGCTTCCCGCCCGATCCGACCGCGGCTAGCGGCAGCAGGCCGCCCTTGAGCCACAGCAGGAGCACCGCGGCGGCCGGGCACGCCGCGAGCATGAGATAGGCCGGCTGGTAGCCGAGGTAATCGATCGAGAACCCCGCGATCAGCGGGCCGAGGAACGAGGCGATGGAGAATCCGATTGCGAGCCGCGAGTAATTGCGGGCGCGATCCTCGGGCCGGCCCAGGGCGCCGGTGATTCCCTGGGTGGGGACAAAGAAGAACTGGAAGGCCGTGCCCACCGCCAGCGACATCACGTAGAGCGGCGCGATGCCGGAGAAGAAATACGGCACCAGCAGCGCGACGAACACCCCGATCGCCCCGCCCAGCATCGGCCCGCGCGGGCCGACGCGGTCGACGAGCCGCCCGACGTAGAGCGCGATCAGCATCGGACACAACGCCCACAAGGCCATGATCACGCCAACCGAGAACGGGTCCACCCCCAGACTAAGCGCGTGCAGCGGCAGCGCCACCTTGGCGCCGGCGAAACCGGCGTGGGTCAGCACGCAGGTCAGCACGATCAGGGTGATTGCCATCGGGAACGGCGCCGCCGGCCGCGCCGTGGTCCAAGTAACCGGGAGCCGCGATTCTACCGGGAACGCCGGCTCGTCGGGCCCGGAAGTCCGTATTGTGGCCAGCTGTCGCTAGAGAGCGCGAATTCCTGCCGACAATGTGGCCACGATGTGAACAGGACAGGAACATCCCCCGCGGCGGCCGCGGCGCCCGACGGGCTGCGCCGAGGAGGCTTGGCGCTCATTCCGGCGCGATCAGGTAATGGACGCCGAAGAGCCCGTCAGGGTCGGTCCAGCACGTGACCGGCGACAAGCCCGCCGTGGCGGCCAGCTCCTGGAACCCGCGAATCGAGTACTTGTAGGAATTTTCGGTGTGTATCGTCTCGCCGCTGCGGAAATGCAGCGCGCGCCCGCCGATCGTGACCGACTGCGCCTTCATGCTCTCCAGATGCATTTCGATGCGCCCGAGCGCCTCGTCGTAGAAGGCGTGGTGGCGGAACGCCGAAAGATCGAAGTCCGCGCCCAGCTCGCGATTGATGCGCGCGAGGAGATTCAGGTTGAAGGCCGCGGTGACGCCGCGCGAGTCGTTGTACGCCGCGTTGAGCCGGCCCGTGTCCTTCTTGAGGTCGACCCCGACCAACATCCCCCCTCCCCCCATCACCTGTCCCCGGGCGCTCGTCAGGAAAGCTGTCGCTTCGGCCGGCGTGAGGTTGCCGATGGTCGAGCCCGGAAAGTAAACGATGCGGCGACGCGCCCCAACGCCCTCCAGGTCCGGCAAGGTCAGGGGGCGCATGTAATCCGCGCAGACGGCGACTACCCGTAATCCCGGGAACTCGCGCGCGGTCTCCGCCGCGGTCGCGTCCAGCTGCGCGCGCGCGATATCGATCGGCACGTAGACGACCGGATTGATTGCGGCGAGGAGGATGCGGGTCTTGCGGCCGCTGCCGCTGCCGTACTCGATCAAGGCGCACGCCGGGCCGACGTGCCGGGCCATGTCGCCGACGTGGCTGTGCATCAGCGCGGTCTCGGCGCGAGTGAGGTAATACTCCGGCAGCGCGCAGATCGCCTCGAACAGGGCGCCGCCCTGCGCGTCGTAGAAATACTTGGGCGGCAGTGTCTTCCGCGGTTGCGACAGGCCGGCCCACACGTCGTCGAGAAAGCGGCCCGCGTCGGGATTGAGGTCGTGCAGGGAATAGGCGGCGCGCGCCCGGGCCATCGGAAGTTTTCCCCCTCTCGTTCTTATGAGTGGCTCGAAAGCCAGTCGCTCCTGCTTCCGCGGGAGACGATGCTACCGGCCGCCGGTCAGCGGCCGCCCGTCATCGCGCGGATCCCGCCGGTTGATGCGTGGAACGGCTCTCCATCCACTTCTTGATACGGTTGGCGTCGCCGATGCGCGTGAGTTGCCCCCATGAATCGAGCAGCACGATGACCACCGGCGTGGCGGCAATCTGCGCCTGCAACACCAGGCAGCGCCCGGCCTCGCGGATATAGCCGGTCTTGGACAGGCCGATATCCCAGGCGGAATTCTTGACCAGCCGGTTCGAGTTGGTGAACCGCATCTTGTGGCCGTTGGCGAGCCGCACGGTGTACTGGCTGTCGGTGGTGTACTCGCGTATCAGCGGGTGATTGTAAGCGGCGTTCACCAGCCGCGCGAGGTCCTGCGCGTTGGCGACGTTGCCGCTGGAGAGCCCGGTGCCATCCACGAATCGGCTGTGCCACATGCCGAGCTTGGCCGCCTTAGCGTTCATCGCGGCCACGAAGGCGAGGGTGCCGCCCGGATGGGCGCGCGTCAACGCGGCAGCGGCGCGGTTTTCGGAGGACATCAGCGCAAGCCGCAGGAGGTCGTCCCGCGCGACCGTCATGCCGACGGAGAGCCGCGAGCGGGTGCCCTTGAGCCTGTCCCGGTCCTCTTTCTGGATCTTGATGGGCTCGTCGAGCGGCTGACCGGAATCCAGCACGACCAGCGCGGTCATCAGCTTGGTGATGGACGCGATCGGGACCACGGAATCGTCGTTCTTGGCGTAGAGCACCCGCTGGCCGGCCTGATCGAGAACGAGGGCGCTGTTCGACTTGAGCTTGAGGGCTCCGGCCGTGGACGAAGCGGCAGCACCCAGCCGGTGCTCGATCGCCGCCTGCTGTGCTGCAATCACATTGGCGGCAAGCGCGCACCCTGCCGCGAACGCCAGTAGCCTCCCGCGCAAAACGCCCTCCCTGGGTGGCGACACGCCACCGAATTAGGTAACAAAAATACAGGGTTAGCAGGAAACTTTCAACTGTTTTATGAGTTCGTGACCTAGTCCACGAAGTCCGCCCCGTGCAGGGGCGCTTGATTGGGACCGGATTGGCCGGCGTTCAGATCGCCGGCGAGGCACAATAGCACCGGCAAAAAAACTCCGCACGGGACAGTGTGGGTTGTCCCGGCGGAGGTTAAAGAGGCCACGCAATCACCCGCTCAGCACGGGCAATCGCAACTTCCAGGCCTCCGAGGAGGAAAGTCTGGGCAACTGACTCGCCCGCGCGGACTTCCAAGCTGAGCATTCCGCGCACCGTTGCCAAGGCTATTCCCACCGTCTTACGCCAGCCTTACAGGAAGCCCGGGATACACTATTTGGAACCGGCACGCAGCGAGCACTGAGCGGTGCGCCGTGAATTTGTTATCGTCTATCCGCTGACTGCTTACGGCTCTCCGCTCCAGCCATGCGCATACTCATCGTTGAGGACGACCCGGTCCTGTCCGACGGCCTCATCCGGTCGCTGCGGGGCTCCGACTACGCCGTGGATTCCGCCACCGACGGCGCCGAAGCCGATCAAATCCTTTCGGCGCACAGCTTCGACCTGGTGATACTCGACCTCGGATTGCCCAAGCTCGAGGGATATGAAGTGCTGCGGCGGCTGCGGCGCCGCGGCTCGAAGACGCCGGTCCTGATACTCACCGCGCTCGATACGCTCGAGGACCGGGTCAAGGGCCTCGACCTGGGCGCCGACGATTACCTCACCAAGCCGTTCGACCTGCCCGAGCTGGAGGCGCGCGTGCGGGCGCTCATCCGGCGCGGCCAGTCGGGCGGCGGCTCGGTGCTCGCCCACGGCGCGCTCACGCTCGATACCACCGGCCGGCGTGCCCAGCTGGATGGCGAGCCGCTGGAGCTCTCCGCGCGCGAGATCGGGGTCCTCGAAGTGCTCATGCTGAGGAGCGGGCGCGTCGTCAACAAGGATCAGCTCGCCGAGGAGCTCTACGGCTGGGACGAGGAAGTGAGCGCCAATGCCATTGAGGTCTACGTGCACCGGCTGCGGCGCAAGCTGGAGCCGGCGGGAGTCACCATCCGCACCATCCGTGGGCTCGGCTACCTCCTCGAAAAGCCCTGAGCCGCGCGTGACCAGACTATGGATGCAGCGGTGAAGAGCAGGCGATGGCGGCTGGAAGCGCGGCGCTGGAAGCGTCCCACGACGCTGCGGCGCCAGCTCATCGCCTGGCTCGCCGGGCCGCTGTTCATCCTGTGGCTGGTGAGCTCGATCATCGACTACGACATCGCCAGGCGCTTCGTCAACCTCGCGTACGACCGCGCACTGCTGGAGGCGGCGATCGACATCAACCGCCAGGTCAAGGTCATCAACGACCGGATTTATCTGGACATGCCGGACGTCGCGCTGGAGATGCTGCGGACGCGCGAATCCGGGAATTTCTTCTACCTCGTGACCGGCCCCGTGGAGGAATTTGTCAGTGGGGAGCCGGACCTGCCGCGGCCGCTCCCCGAGACGCCGGACGCGGCGGCCGACCGGGTGCGCTACTACGACGAGGCGTTTCGCGGCTTCGAGATTCGCGCCGTGGCCCTGCGCGCGCCCGTGGACCCGGGCTCGGGGCGGGGCGCCGTGCAGATTCACGTTGCCGAGCGCGTCACCTCGCGCGACGAATTCGCGCGCCAGATCATCCTGCGCATGGTGCTGCCCCAGGGGATCCTGATACTCCTCGCGGGGTTCGCGGTGTGGTACGCGGTCGGCCGCGGGCTGGCGCCGCTCACGTCCCTGCGCCGGGAAATCGAAAGCCGCTCGCACCGCGATCTCTCCGCCCTGTCGGAGGAGCAGGCGCCGCAGGAGGTGCGGCCGCTGATCCACGCCATGAACGACCTGCTCGCGCGCCTCGCCACCGCGATCTCGTCCCAGCAACGATTCATCGCGGATGCCGCGCACCAGTTGCGCACGCCGATCGCGGGATTGAAGACCCAGACGGAGCTCGCGCTGCGCCAGTCGGATCCGGGCATGCAGGACACGCTGCGGAAACTGCAAACGGCGACCGAGCACAGCGCGCGGCTCGTTAACCAGCTCCTGTCGCTGGCGCGGGCCGAACCCGGCGCCAAGCTCGGGCATGCAGTCGAGCGGCTCGATCTGGCGCGGCTCGCGCGGGAAACCACGACCGAGTGGGTGCCGCGGGCGCTCACCCGGAGCATCGACCTCGGCTATGACGGCGAGGACGGGGCCGCCTGGATCGAGGGCGATCCGTTCCTGGTGCGGGACCTGCTGGGCAACCTGCTCGACAATGCGATCCGCTATACGCAGCGCGGCGGCCAGGTCACGGTCCGGCTCTCGGCCAGCGCCGATACCCTCACGCTGAGCGTGGAAGACGACGGCCCGGGAATTCCCGAGCAGGACCGGGAACGCGTATTCGAGCGCTTCTACCGCGTGCTCGGGACCGGGACGGAGGGCTGCGGGCTGGGACTCGCCATCGTGCGCGAGATCGCCCTCAGCCATCGCGCGCAGGTCACGCTTGCGGCCGCGGCAGGCGGCCAGGGCACCCTGGTGCGCGTCACCTTCCCCCGCGTCGCCTGAAAATCCCCCCTTGCCCCCCTTTGCCAAAGGGGGGTGCGCCTACTCCCCCCTGCCCCCCTTTACGAAAGGGGGGTGCACGAACTGCAGGTCCCCCTGCCCCCCTTTGACAAAGGGGGGTGCGCGAAGCGCGGGGGGATTTCGTCAGCCGTCAGCCGTCACCGGTGAGGTCGCCGTGGCAGCCTTCTCGCGCTCCGCCTCCTCCCGCTGCTGCAACAGCCACATCTGGGCATAGAGCTCGCCGCGCTCGAGCAGCTCGCGGTGGGTGCCGCGCTCGGCGATGCGGCCGCGGTCCATGACGAGAATCTGGTCCGCATCCATGGTCGTCGACAGGCGGTGCGCGATGACGAGCGTGGTGTGCCCGCGGGCGACGCGGTTCAACTCGGCCTGGATCGCCTTCTCCGACCTGGAATCCAGCGCGGACGTCGCCTCGTCGAAGATCAGGATCCGCGGGTTCTTGAGTATGGCGCGAGCGATGGCTACGCGCTGCTTCTCGCCGCCGGAGAGCTTGAGGCCCCGTTCGCCCACCGTTGCCTCGTATCCGTCCGGCAGGCTCTGGATGAAGTCGTGGATGTGGGCGGCCTGCGCGGCGGCGACGACTTCCTCGCGCGTGGCATCCGGCCGGCCGTAATGGATGTTGTAGTAGATGCTGTCGTTGAACAGGACTGTATCCTGCGGCACGATGCCGATCGCCGATCGCAGGCTCGATTGAACCACGTCGCGGATGTCCACGCCGTTCACCAGCACCGCGCCCCCGTTCACGTCGTAGAAGCGGTAGAGCAGCCGCGCGAGCGTGGACTTGCCCGCGCCGCTTGCGCCCACGACCGCGACCTTGCCGCCTGCCGGCACCGCGAACGACAAGTCGTGCAGGATCTGCCGCCTGCCGTCGTAGCTGAAGTTCACGCGGTCGAAGCGGATCACCGCGCCTCCCGGCGGCAGCGGGCCCGCGCCCGGCCGGTCCTCGACCTCCCGGTTTTCCTCGAGGAGGCGGAACATGCGGTCCATGTCGATCAGCGCCTGCTTGATCTCGCGGTAGACCATGCCCAGAAAATTGAGCGGGATGTAGAGCTGGATGAGGAGCGCGTTGACCAGCACCAGGTCGCCGAGGGTGAGCGCGCCGGATACGACGCCCTCTCCCGCCAGCACCATCAGCACGGTTACGGCCGCCGCGATGATGAGGCTCTGCCCGACGTTGAGCAGGCCGAGGGAGGTCTCGCTCTTCACCGCCGCGTGCTCGTAGCTCCGCAGGTTCTCGTCGTAGCGCCGCGCCTCGTATTCCTCGTTGTTGAAGTACTTGACGGTCTCGTAGTTGAGCAGGCTGTCGATCGCGCGCGTGTTGGCGCGCGAATCGAGCTCGTTGGCGTGCCGGCGGATACCGATGCGCCACTCGGAGACGAAGAAGGTGTAGCTGAGATAGACCGCCACCGCGGCGAAGGTCACGGCGACGAAGCGCCAGTCGAACTTGGCGAAGAGCACCGCCGCCACGAGGCCGAATTCCAGGACGACCGGAACGATCGAGAACAGCAGGTAGGTGAGCAGCGTGGACACGCCGTTGGTGCCGCGCTCGATGTCGCGGGACATGCCACCGGTCTGGCGCTCGAGATGAAAGCGCAGGGACAGCGAGTGCAGATGACGGAACACCGTCAGGGCGAGGCGCCGGATCGCGCGCTGGGTGACGCGCACGAACACGGCGTCGCGCAGCTCGCCAAAAAGCGTCGTGGAGAGCCGCAGCAGGCCATAGGCGATGAGCATTGCGAACGGCACCGCGATCACGGCGCGCCCCGGCTCGAGCGCGTCCACCACCTCCTTCAGCACCAGTGGCACACCGACGTTGGCGAGCTTGGCGATGACGAGGCAGGCGAGCGCGATCAGCACGCGCCAGCGATACTCCCACAGGTAGGGCAGCACCATCGGCACCACCCGCCACTCGCGCCGGCGCTGGGCGGGCGCAGATTGCGGCAATGCCGCGGGCAGGGTGCCGTGATGCAGGGCCATGATCTAAAGGATGAAGGCGGAAGGATGAAGGAGAACGGCCGTCTGCAGCCTGACCATCGTAACATGGGGCTCGAACAGGCTTTTTCCACCCGTTCCTGCTTTCACCGGGCTGATAAGCAATCGGAGTGCCAGAATGCGTTCCACAATAAATCAGGGGGTTAGCACTCCTGCCGGGCGCGTTTGCCGTGCGCCATGCCCCGATATCGCGCGGCTGAGTAGCGCTAGGTAAATTCCCGCGCCCCGCCGTAGGCGAAGAGGCCGGTCAGCAGGCGGACCAGCCCGTAGCAGGCCCAGGTAACGACGCGCACCCGCCACGGCTGGCGCCTCCAGCTCTCGCGCCGCATCTGCGCCGCCCCGTCCTGCATGGCCGCGAGCAGGCTCTCCCGCAATTGCCCGGCGAAACCTTCATCCTCGATCACCACGTTGGCCTCGCGCGCGAGCAGCAGGCTGAAGGGGTCGATGTTGGACGAGCCCACCGTCGCCCAGTGGCGGTCGATCACGGCGACCTTGGCGTGCAGGAAGCTCCGGTGGTACTCGTGGATCTCGATGCCGGCGTCCAGAAACGTGCCGTACAGGGCGCGCGATGCGTAGTGCTGCAGCACGTACTCGACCCGGCCCTGCAGCAGGAGGATCACGCGCACGCCGCGCGCGGCGGCGTCGACCAGTGCCCTCCGGAAGGATTGGCCGGGGAAAAAATACGCATTGGCGATCAGGATTTCGCTGCGCGCCCGGCCGATCGCCTCCAGATACGCCTGCTCGATATCGCGGCGATGCCCGAGGTTGTCGCGCGTGACGAACGCCGCGCGCTGCCTGCCGCGGAACTCCAGCGAGGGCTCGAGCCGCACCCTTTCCGGCAGGCGCGCGCGCAACTGGATCGTATTCACGAGCTTCCACAGCCATTTCACGACGGGGTGGATCTTCGACAGCATCGGTCCTTCGATCCGCACCGCATAGTCGAAGCGGGGCTCGATCCGGCCCGGCTCGTCCACGTCGTCCAGTACGTTGATGCCCCCCACGAACGCGATTCGTGCGTCGATCACGGCGATCTTGCGGTGCAGGCGCCGCAGCCGCGCGCGCCGCAGGCTCCACGGCGAGATGTCCGGGCGATAAACCAGGAAATGGATGCCGGCCGCTTTCATCCGCCTGACCAGCGCCGGGTCGAGATCCTGCGATCCGAAACCGTCCACCAGGACGTGCACCGCCACCTGTCGTTGCGCCGCGCGCGCCAGCGCGTCGGCGATCGCGTGCCCCGTCGCATCGGCCTGGAAGATGTAGGTTTCGAGATGGACCTCCTTCCGCGCGGCGTCAATCGCGGCTTCCAGTTGCGGAAAATAATCCACGCCGGACTTCAGCAATGTGATCCGGTTGCCGTTGAAGAATTCCGCCATGCCCGCAACCTCACAGCCGCGCCAGCGTCGCGGTCAGCGCCGCATGGTCGGATATGCGCGCCCAGGCGCGCCCGTGGTGCACGTGCGCGCTGCGCACCTGGAAGCCGCGGACATAGATGCGATCGAGCGTCATCAGCGGCAGCATCGCGGGGAACGTGCGCGCCGGGCGGAAATGCACGAGCTCGAAAACTTCGTGCAGGCTCAGGGGATGCGCCAGCTCGTGCGTCGCGCGCTGGCGCCAGTCGTTGAAGTCGCCCGCGACGATGAGCGGCGCGTCGCGCGGCACCAGCCGCTCGATGCGCTGCCGCAGCTTCTCCATCTGGCGGCTGCGCTCGCGCCCCCGCAAGCCGAGATGCACGCACACGCAATGCAACGGCTCGCTCCAGCCCGGAACCCGGATCTCGCTATGGAGCAGCCCGCGCCGCTCGAAGCGTCGCAACGATACGTCCTGGTTATCCCACGCGAGAATCGGGAAGCGCGACAGGATCGCGTTGCCATGATGCCCGGCGTCATAGACGGAATTTCTGCCGTAGGCAAAGTCGCTCCAGACCGAGTCGGCGAGGAACTCGTATTGCGGCGCGGCCGGCCAGTTCGCGTAGCGCCGGGCGTGGTGGTCGTGCCGGCCCCGCACCTCCTGCAGGAACACGATATCGGCGCCGAGCTGGTGCAGCTTGTCGCGCAGCTCGTGTATCGTGAGCCGCCGGTTCAGCAGCGGCGTGAACGAGAGGCCCTTGTGGATGTTGTAGCTGGCGACGCGCAGCGTGCGCATGGTTTTCTGAATCATGGCTCCTTGAGCGAGAAGTATCGCTCAAGGAGCCCGGGGTCGTCGAAATGGCGGCGCCCGACGAAGGCGGTCGCGTGCCGCCCCCACTGCCGCATGGCGCCAGGCTCGGGGACGCCCATCGGCCAGAACAACCAGCGCTCGCCGCGCTCGCTGCCGGGCACGATGCCGTCGGGCCGGAACACGCTGCGGTGCTCCCCCTCCTTCAGGGGAAGCGAACGCAGGGCATCGTCGTTGGCAAAAACATATTCCGTGGACTGCTCAGGCCGGGCGGCGTTCAGGACGGCGCGCCCCAGGTAGTGCGTGCCCGCCGCCAGCCGCAACGTGAGCCGCGTGCCGGGTCCGACACGCGGCAACGCTTGCGGCACGAACGCGGTTTCATCCAGAGTCTCGGGCTGGGGTTTCAACGCGGCGCGGGGCGTCGTAATGAACTGATGGTAGCAGCCGCAGTGATGTATCGTGTCGAACACCCATGGCTCACCGTCGGGCGCGAGCGTCACCCGCCACAGCACGGCGTCGAGGTGGCCGCCGAGGATGTCCCAGCCCGGCTCGAGGGGGCGTTCCGGAAACCAGATCGCGTAATTCAACTGCAGCAGCGCGCGCCCTTCATAGCGCGCGTGCGAGACGCGGCGATAGACGACCGGCCGGCGCGACACGACGCGCGGCAGTCCGTCCTCGCCCCAGCCGATTTCCCCCGGCACGTCGGCATGGCTTTTGGTATCCACCTCGAATCCCGGTGCAAACGCGCGGAACAGCGACTCAAGATCTTCACCGCGCGGCTCGGGTATGCCGAGCGGGTTGGCGGAGGCGCGCGCGAGCACCGCGGCAATGTCCTCGCGCATGACCCGGCCGGGCGGCGAGTACGCCAGGAGCTGGCCGGTCACCGGCAATGCTTCGAGCGGTTTTGCGAACGTATCGAGCACGTCCCGCTGCCAGTTGCGCACGCCGTTCGCAAAGGGAATACGCGTAAGCCAGTACAGTCCCACCACCCGCTGCCACGTCACGTAGTCGTCGGGCACGCTGGCCGCGCCGAGCAAAGCCGCCCGCCGCTCGGGCCGTGCCCGGTCGGCCGCCGCGAGCCGCCTCGCGCATTGCTCCAGCGCATCGTGCAGGGGGGCGTGTCCGAGCGCAACGCGGTTTGCGGCCGGCAGGTTCGCAAGCTCGACCCGGTGCGCCTCGCGTCCCAGCGTCATCATGCGCCCCACCCACTGGTCGAATTGCGCCTCGGAAAGTTCGTTTCGCGTGTAGCTCGCGAGAAAACGGCTCGCCCGCAGGTAGGGAAAACCGGCTACGCGCGCGACCATGCCATCCCCCACTCCCGCCTCCTCCACCGCCCGGTCCACGTGCTCGAACAAGACGTAGCACCGCGCCTCCTCGCCGGTTGCGTGCCGCGGGGACGGCGCGACCGCGCAACTCGCGAGCGCGGCGCAAACAAGCGCCGCGCCGAGGTGACGAGTGACGAGCGACGTGTGACGAGCTGTGACCGGCATACTGTGGCCTGGACCTGCGCTACTCACTTTATTCCATCTGCACGTTGCGTTCCCCGCCGTGGTTCCCGGTCACCGGTCGCTGGTCGCTGGCCGCTGGGGGCTGGCTTGTTGTCCCGTGCTCCATTTCATTCACCAGCGCTCGAAACGTGGATTCGACGTTGTGCCGCAGGACCAGCGTGCCGATCAGCGGCGGGACATAGAAATCGGGGATCATGCGGCCCGAATACTGCAGGAGGACATGCCCTTTGCGCATGGCCAGCGTGTAAGTACTGCGCATCTCCCGGAAATTGCCGGCCACGGAATGCGACACCACCCGCTCGTAGGGGTACTCGGTGATGGCGAGCCGCACGTCCATGGGGTAGCTGAAGAACAGCAGCCGCGCCGCGCCTTTCTGGTCCACCAGCGCGTTGTTGCGCTCGCGGGAAACGACGCGGCTCTCCCGCAGGTCGGGGACGAACGCGGTGAGGCGCTCGTAGTCGGTCAGGACCTGCCAGGCGCGGGCGAGGCTGCCTTCGAATTCGGCGCTCGCTTCCACTTGCAGGATCGCGCCGCTGCGCGTCGCGTTGACCGTGATCTCCGCCGCGCGGGCGGGCACGAGCAGCACGAGCAGCGGCAGCAGGAACAGGCGTGCGTCGGGCATTGCAGCCCGTAGCGTAGCACCCGGACTTGCCCGGCAGGGGGATTACGAGACCGCAAGCATGCGGTCGAGCGCGATGCGCGCGAGCTCCGCTTCGTGCCGCGGCACCTTGATCTGATTGACCACCTTGCCCGCCACGAGGTTCTCCAGCGCCCAGGCAAAGTGCTGCGGATCGATGCGCGCCATGGTGGAGCACATGCACACCATCGTTGCCATGAACTGCACCAGCTTGCCCTGGGACTTGAACTGCTCCGCGATGCGGTTGACGAGGTTCAACTCGGTGCCGACCAGCCAGCGCGTGCCCGGGGGGCTCGCGGCGACGGTCCGGATGATGAAATCGGTGGACCCGACGTAGTCGGAGAGCTTGCACACATCGAAGCGGCATTCGGGGTGCGAGATCACCATCCCGGAGGGGTTGCGCTCGCGCCAGCGCAGGATGTGCTGCGGCTGGAACATCTGGTGCACCGAGCAGTGCCCCTTCCAGAGCAGGATCTTCGCCATCTTGACCTGCTGCGGCGTGAGCCCCCCGAGCTCCTCGTCCGGGTCCCACACCAGCATCTCGGCGAGCGGAATGTCCATCAGGTACCCGGTCCAGCGGCCCAGGTGCTGGTCGGGGAAGAACAGCACCTTGTCGCGCTGCCTGAACGACCACCCGAGGATCTCGCGCGCGTTGGAGGAAGTGCAGACGATGCCGCCGTGCTCGCCGCAGAACGCCTTCAGGTCCGCCGCGGAGTTGATGTAGGTGACCGGCGTGACGTGCTGGTCGGGGTCCAGCACCGTCGAGAGGTCGCGCCACGCGCGCTCGACCTTGGCGAGGTTCGCCATGTCCGCCATGGAGCATCCGGCGCCGAGATCGGGAAGGATGGTCACCTGCGCGGGCTTGGACAGGATGTCCGCCACTTCCGCCATGAAATGCACGCCGCAGAACACGATGTATTGCGCGTCGGTCGTTGCCGCCAGCTTGGAGAGCTGGAGCGAGTCGCCGGTGAGGTCGGCATGCTTGTAGACCTCGGGGCGCTGGTAGTGATGGCCGAGGATCACCGCGCGGCTCCCGAGCGCCGCGCGCGCCGCGCGGACGCGCGTGTCGCACGCCTCGTCGGCCAGCGGCTGGTAGCGGTCAAACGCGATCGTCGCGGCGTCCATTGCTCTTGCACCCCCTTCGTGGGAGTGAAATCTCCCGTAATGATAAGACAGAAAACCGGCGGTTTGGTGCGACGGATTTCTGCAGAGTCCGCATTCTGGTCAGGGTCTTGCGCCGGGCTGGCGGGCCCGCTCCGGCACCTCGCGTATGGCCTTGGCATTGCTCCACGAAAAAACCTTCTCCGCGGCGGCCCGCCAGGGCAGCCACTCGTGGCGCAAATGCTCCCTCGGCTGCAGGGCGACCTCGAGCCGCTGCGGGACTCGCAACCCGTACACGTGCTCGGTATTGTGGGTGACCCCCGGTGCATAGCGGCTGCGCCAGCGCCGGTAGATCTCGTAACGATTCTGGCTGCGCCAGTCGGTCAGCTCGTAGCGCCCCGCGTCGAGCCCGGTTTCCTCCCTCAGCTCGCGCACCGCGGTCTGGAGCAGCGTCTCGCCTTCGTCCTGGCTGCCGGTCACGGACTGCCAGAAGCCCGGCCGGTCGGCGCGCTCGAGCAGCAGCACCTCGAGGTCGGGCGTGTACACCACGACCAGCACCGAAATCGGAATCTTGTATTCCATCAGATCAAGAAAGGTTCTCCTCCCCCTTGACGGGGGAAGGAACACTGCTTCTAGCGCAAGGGCGGCAGGGCGCGGCCGCGCGCGCTATCGCGGTCCACGACCACGAGGAACGTTCGCCTGCTGCCGCCCCAATAGGCGGCGACATCCTTCAGGACTTCAAAGGCGGTGGTCACCACTTCCGGCGCGCGCCGCGCGAGCACTGCCCCGCGCCGCCAGTGCACGATGGCGCCCGGTTCGCCGCGCCCGGCAAAGTCCAGCAGGCATTCGTGAAGCGCGTCCCAGTTGCGCCCGAAATAGCCGGGCAGCGAAAACACCGCTGCGCACCGCCGCAAGAACGCATCGCGATCAGCCACGCCCGCGAGGTCGAGGTCTAGCCAGGCGAGGCCCGCCCGCAGCGCCGCCGCCCGCAGCGGCCCCGTCAATTGCGGCGCCGCATATATGCCGGCTCGCCCGGAACGTATGAGTTTGTCGTATCTCAATCACGGCTCCTTGATGCGCCGGAAACTGTTGTAGTGATCGTCCGTGTAGTAGAGCTCCCCGCCGCGGCCGGCGACAATGCGCCGGGCGCCGCGGTCTTTCGCGCCGGGCGTCCTCACCGTGTACTCCCGGTAGTGGCCGCGCGCCTTGGCTGGGAGCCTCTTCTCGAAATTGCCGAAGACGACCGCGTCGCGCCGGTGCGGAAACGGCCCGCCCTTGCGGATCAGCGCGATCGTCTCGCGCGCCTCCGCCGGCAGTTCCGCAACGGCGATCCCCGGAATGGAGTCCGATTGTCCCTGCGGCAGGCAGGCCGACGAGACCGGTATCAGACACAGCGCCAGCGCGAGCCGAAGCGTCGCGGATGACAGAAGCGAACCGAGACCGACTCGAATCACGACTCACGAATCACGACTCACGGTCCTTGTGCCGGAGGCGGATGTGCAGCTCCCGCAGCTGCCGCTCGTCCACCGGGCTCGGCGCATGCGTGAGCAGGCATTGCGCGCGCTGCGTCTTGGGGAACGCGATGACGTCGCGGATCGAGTCCGCGCCCGCCATCAGCGCAACGATGCGGTCGAGCCCGAACGCGATGCCGCCGTGCGGGGGCGCGCCGAACTGCAGCGCGTCGAGCAGGAAGCCGAACTTGGCCTGCGCCTCGTCCGGCCCGATGGCGAGCGCGCGGAACACTTTCTGCTGGACGTCAGCCCGGTGGATCCGCACCGAGCCGCCGCCGATTTCCCAGCCGTTCACCACGAGGTCGTGCGCCTTGGCGCGCGCGGCGCCCGGGTCGGAATCGAGGCGGTCCTCGTGGCCGTCGGCGGGCGAGGTGAACGGATGGTGCATGGCATTCCAGCGCTTCTCCTCCTCGTCCCACTCGAACATCGGGAAATCGAGCACCCACAGCGGGCGCCAGCCGGGCTGCGCGTAGCCGCGCTCGTGCCCGATCTTCACGCGCAGCGCGCCGAGCGCGTCATTGACGATCTTCGCCCGGTCCGCCCCGAAGAACATGAGGTCGCCGTCCTTCGCACCGGAGCGCTCGACGACCGCCTTCAGGGCCTCGTCGGAAAGATTCTTGACGATCGGCGACTGCAGCCCCTCGCGCCCCTTCGCGACGTCATTCACCTTGATCCAGGCGAGCCCCTTGGCGCCGTGGCCACTCACGAATTCCGTATAGGCGTCGATCTCGCCCCGCGTCAGCTCGCCGCCGCGCGGTATGAGCAGGCCCGCCACGCGCCCGCCCGCCATGCCCGCAGGACCCGCGAACACCTTGAAGGCGACGCCCTTCATCACGTCCGTCAACTCGGTCAGCTCCAGCGGCACGCGCAAGTCCGGCTTGTCGCTGCCGTAGCGGCGCATGGCCTCGTCGTAGGTGAGGCGCGGGAAGGGATCGGGCAGATCCGCCCCGATCCCCTCCTTGAACAGGTGCCGCACGAGCGACTCCATGAGGACCGTGATCGCCTGCTGGTCGAGGAAGGACGTTTCGACGTCGATCTGCGTGAATTCCGGCTGGCGGTCCGCGCGCAGGTCCTCGTCGCGGAAGCATTTCACGATCTGGTAGTAGCGGTCGTAGCCCGCGACCATCAGCAATTGCTTGAAGAGCTGCGGCGACTGCGGCAGCGCGAAGAACTCGCCCGGGTGCACACGCGAAGGCACCAGGTAATCGCGGGCGCCCTCGGGCGTGGAGCGCGTGAGCATGGGCGTCTCGACGTCGATAAAGCCGTTGCGGTCGAGGAACTGGCGCACCGCCATCGCCACCCGGTGGCGCAGCCGCAGGTTTTTCTGCATGACGGGCCGCCGCAGGTCGAGCACGCGGTGCTCGAGCCGCACCGTCTCCGACAGATGCTCGTCATCGATCTGGAACGGCGGCGGGAGGGACGCGTTGAGGATGGCGATGTCGCGCGCCAGCACCTCCACTTCCCCGCTTGCGAGCTCGGGATTGACGGTGCCCGCGGGACGCTCCCGTACCCGGCCTTCGACGCGGACCACGTACTCCGCCCGCAGCCGGTCCGCGGTCCTGAAGGTCTCCGGAGCGTCCGGGTCGCATACCACCTGCACCAGTCCCTCGCGGTCACGCAGATCCACGAAGATCACCCCGCCGTGGTCGCGGCGGCGGTGCACCCAGCCGAACAATGTCACGGTCCGGCCCAGGTGTCCGCGGTTGATGAGCCCGCAGTATTCGCTACGCATTCACTTCTTATTCGTTGACGGCCCTGGGCTGCTTCACGGCGGGCGGGGCGGCCGGGCCGCTCCTGCGGCCGCTGTCATCGGGCGCGGCCACGCCCATCGAGATGATGTACTTGAGCGCCTCGTCCACCGACATGTCGAGCTCGATCACGGCATCGCGCGGCACCATCACGAAATAACCGCCGGTGGGATTTGGCGTGGTCGGCACATAGATGCTCAGGTAGTCGCCCTTGAGGTGCTTCGCGACGTCGCCGCCCGGCGTGCCGGTGAGGAAGGCGATCGTCCACGAGCCGGGGCTGGGCCACTGCACGAGCAGCGCCTTGCGGAAGGCCTGCCCGCCGGGCGCAAACAGGGTGTCGCTCACGCGCTTCACCCCGGTGTAGATCGAGTTCACCACCGGTATGCGCCCGACTACGCGTTCCCAGAACTTCACCAGCTGCTGGCCGATGATGTTGGCGGCAAACACGCCGGTCGCGAACACGACCAGCAGCGTCAGCACCACGCCGAGGCCGGGGATGTGCATGCCGAGAAACCCCTCGGTTCGCCACGCGCTCGGCAGCAACAGCAGCGTCTGGTCCATGGTGCTCACCAGCAGGTTGAGCACCCACAACGTGATCACCAGCGGCACCCAGATCAGCAGCCCGGTTATGAAATAACGTCTGATGAGGTGCTTGCGGGTCATGAAACAGATCGCGCGGCGACCCGCGCGCCGGAACTAGCTGCTGGCCGGGCAGCCGCCCGAGCCGCTGGCCGCGGCGGGCTTGGACGGCTCCTTGGCGGCGCCGTCGGCGGGCTTGTCCGGCTTCGATTCGGCCTTCTTGTCCTGCTTGGCAGCGGGCTTCGCGCCGCTGTTCTTGAAATCGGTGGCGTACCAGCCGGTACCCTTCAACTGGAAGCCGGCCGCGGTGACCAGCTTGTTGAACGCGCGTTTGCCGCACTCCGGACACTTGGTCAGGGGTTTGTCGCTCAAGCGCTGCAGGAACTCCTTCTGGTAGCCGCAGGCGCCGCAGCGGTATTCGTAGATCGGCATGTGATTCCTCAATCCAGAAAAAGCATTATATCTGAAATGGTTACGTGTGATAATGGGGACGCGCGCCATTTTCCTCAACCCCCCTTCAGCAGGATAAAGCTGTGCGTCCCTACTTATATCGAGGGCTGCCATGAGTGAGCCAACCGAGAACGTCGAGATCCACCGCGGACTGAAGGGCGTTTACTTCGACCGCTCGCGCGTGTGCTACATCGACGGGCGCGCCGGCGAGCTGCGGTACCGCGGCTACTCGATCCACGATCTCGCCGAGCGCTCGACTTTCGAGGAAACCTGCTACCTGCTGCTGAAGGGGGAGCTGCCTGCGCGCGCGCAGCTCGACACTTTCTCCGCCGAGCTCCGGGCGGCGCGCACGCTGCCAGAGCCGGTCTACGACGTGATCCGGACCGTCCGGAACGCGCACCCGATGGACGTGCTGCGCACCGGCGTGTCGGCGCTGTCCGCGTTCGATCCGGAAACGCGGGACAAGTCGCCCGCAGCGACGCTGCGCAAGGGCATCCGGCTGACGGCGCAGGTGCCGATGATCGTCGCCGCGCACGAGCACATCCGCAACGGCCGCGAGCCCGTGGCGCCGAACCCGCGCCTCGGCCATGCCGCGAACTTCCTCTACATGCTGAAGGGCAAGGAGCCGAGCGCGGATGCCGCGCGGCTGATGGACGTCGATCTCGTCCTGCACGCCGAGCACGGCTCGAACGCCTCGTCGTTTGCGGCGCGCGTCGTGGCCGGCACCGATGCCGATCTTCACGGCGCGGTCACCGCCGCGGTGGCGGCGCTCGCCGGCCCGGCGCACGGCGGCGCGGCGGAGAACGTCATGCGCATGGCGCAGGAGATCGGCGACGCGTCCAGGGTGGCCGATTACGTGCGGATAAAGCGAGCGAACAAGGAGCCCATCATGGGCTTCGGCCACCGCGTCTACCGTGCCGAAGACCCGCGCGCGCGCCACATGCGCGCCGGCGTGGCAAAGCTCTCGCGCGAGATGGGGCAGCCGCAGTGGTACCAGATACTCGAGGCGGTCGTGGAGGCGATGAAGCCGTACGCGCGCCACGGCGTGAACGTCAACGTGGATTTCTACGCGGGCGTCGTCTACTTCCTCAATGGCATCGCCGAGGACCTGTTCGTCCCGATTTTCGCGGTGGGCCGCGTGCCGGGCTGGACGGTGCAGGTGCTCGAGCAGCTCGAGAACAACATACTGCTGCGGCCCCTCACCCTGTACAACGGCCCCGAGCCACGACCCTACGTCCCGGTGGAGAGCCGTTAGCAGCCATCTCCAATCCTCCCTCACCCTACCCCTCTCCCGAGGGGAGAGGGGATCTTCTCCCTTCTCCTCTTGGGAGAAGGTGGGGATGAGGGGAATTACGCTTGCGCGAGGACGAGCGCCGTCGTGGAAACGACATCGTCCACGCTGGCGCCGCGCGAGAGGTCGCTCACCGGCCGCGCGAATCCTTGCAGCACCGGGCCGATGGCGCGCGCGCCGGCGAGGCACTGCGTGAGCTTGTAGCCGATATTGCCTGAATCGAGGTCCGGGAATACGAGGACGTTCGCCCGTCCCGCGACCGGGCTCTCGCCCTTGACCTTTTTCGCCGCGACCGCCGGCACGAGCGCCGCGTCGGCCTGCAGCTCGCCGTCGATCGCGAGATCCGGGGCGCGGCTGCGGGCGAGCGCGAGTGCGCGGGTCACCTTCTCGACGCGCGCATGCTGCGCGCTGCCCTTGGTCGAGAACGAAAGCAATGCGACGCGAGGCTCCTCGCGCAACAGCGCGCGGCAGCTCTCCGCGGACGCGAGCGCGATATCGGCCAGCATCTCGGCATCGGGGTCCACGTTGACCGCGCAGTCCGCGTAGATAAGGCGCTTCGGCGCCCCGCCATCCATACCCGGGACGATCATCAGGAAGAAACTCGATGGCGTGCGGATTCCCGCCGCGAGCCCCACGGTCATCAAGCCTGCTTCAATCACGCGCCCGGTAGTCGTGGTTGCGCCGGCGATCATCGCGTCCGCGTCTCCGGCCCTGACCATCATTCCGGCGTGGAACAGGGGCTTGCGCACGAGCCGCTCCGCAACCCTGGGGTTTGCGCCGGGCCGGCCGTCCGCATAGAGCGCCGCGTACGCCGCGAGCCGGCCGCTTTCCGCCGGGTCGAGCACTTCGATTCCGTCGAGTGATACGCCGGCGCGCGCGGCGGCCGCGCCGATTTCAGCGCGAGCACCCACCAGTATTGGGGTTGCGATGCCGAGGTCGTTCAGCCTACTCGCGGCCGCGACGACGCGCTCGTCATGCCCTTCCGGAAAGACCGGGCGCTTGCCGCTTGCCCGCGCCCGGGCAATGCAGGCATCGACGATGTCGCTCACAAGAACAAGTCAGAACGGGATGTCGTCGTCCATCGTGTCGAAAGCGCCACCCTTTTTCTGCTGCGGCTTGCTGTTGCCGCCGGCGGCGGCCGCGGCAGGCTCTCGCGCCAGGGGCTCGGCGCCCGCGCCGCGCCCGCCCAGCAGCTGCATGCGGTCGGCGACGATTTCGGTCGAATAGCGGTCCTGGCCGCTCTCCTTGTCCTGCCATTTGCGCGTGCGGATCCGCCCCTCGACATACACCGGGGAGCCCTTCTTGAGATATTCGCCGGCGATCTCCGCGAGCTTGCCGAAGAAGGCGATGCGGTGCCACTCGGTATGCTCCTGCTGTTCGCCGCTCTTGTCCTTCCATTTCTCGGAGGTCGCAATGCGGATATTGGTGACCGCATCGCCGCTCGGCAGGTAGCGGGTCTCCGGGTCGGCACCGAGATTGCCGATGAGAATTACCTTGTTGACCGAGGCCATGGAGGGCTCCTGAAGAAAGCGAGTTGTAAGTATAATCGGGGTCGGGGGAGATGGCATTCCTCCCCGGAATCCGCAGATTCCCAACCGCCGCAAGGCTGATGATGCCTACGGGTCGCGCTGGACGAAGGGCGCCGTGGGCATTTCCCTCACCTCCAACGCGCACGACAGATGGGCAACAGCCGGTGGAGGCTGCTCAATGACTGAAACGTGGACCCTCGCGGCGCTGTGGCTCGGCTTGGCTCTCCTTGCCGGGCTGGCGTCGATCTGGTTGCGCGTCGCGACCGCGCTGTCGGAGATCGTTGTGGGAGTCGTCGCCGGTGCAGCGCTCGGCACGGTGGCGATGGGGGTCGATCAGGAATGGATCAAATTCCTCGCGGGAGCCGGCGCGATCGTTCTCACGTTCCTGGCGGGTGCGGAGCTGGATCCCGAGGTGTTTCGGCGCAAATGGAAAGAGGCGACCGCGGTGGGGCTGGTCAGTTTCTTCGCGCCGTTCCTGGGCTGTGCGGCCGCTGCGCGCTGGCTGCTGGGTTGGGACCCCGCGGCGAGCTGGCTGGCCGGCGTTGCCATGTCCACGACTTCGGTCGCCGTGGTGTACGCGGTGATGATCGAATTCGGCTTCAACACAACGGAATACGGCAAGACGGTGCTCGCGGCGTGCTTCATTACCGATCTCGGCACCGTGGTCGCGCTGGGGTTGCTGTTCGCGCCGTTCACCCTGAAGACGCTGCTTTTCGTGGGAGCGCTCGTTGCCGTGGGCCTGGCCGTCCCGTGGCTCACGCCGCGCTTCTTCAGGCGCTACGGCGGGCGGGCGTCGGAGCTCGAGGCCAAGTACTTGCTGGTCTTCCTGTTCGGTCTCGGCGCGCTCGCGAGCTGGGCCGACAGCGAGGCGGTGCTGCCCGCTTACGTGCTCGGAATGATGCTCGCGGGCACCGTCGGCCGCGACCACGCGCTCGTCCGGCGGATCCGCACGCTGTGCTTCGGTCTCCTCACGCCGTTCTACTTCATTCGCGCCGGCTCGTTCGTTTCCGTTCCGGCGCTCGTTGCGGCTCCGGCCGCGTTCCTGCTCATGCTCGTGGTCAAGGTAATGACGAAGATCGCCGGTGTCTATCCGGTCACCCGGATATTCCGGTCGCCGCGCCAGGAAGGCATGTACACGACGCTGCTCATGTCCACGGGCCTGACGTTCGGGACGATATCCTCGTTGTTCGGTCTTGCGCATGGCGTCGTCGACCAGGCGCAGTACTCAGCGCTGGTGGCTGCCGTGATCGCGAGCGCCGTCATTCCGACGTTGATCGCCAACGCCTGGTTCCTGCCGCGCCACCAGCTGCCCGAGACCAAAGCAGAGGGGGCCACGGAGCCAGAGACTGCCGCCCGGCCGGCGCCGGGCAGGAGGACCTGACCATGTACCGCAAGATCCTGGTGGGCTACGACGGATCGGAAGCGGGGACGAAGGCTTTCGACAGCGCGCTCGAGCTCGCTGCGAGAAACGGCGCGGAGCTTTGGGTGCTCACGGTTGCGCGTCCCCCCGAGATCGGGGACGACGTGGAATCCGAAGCCGTCATCGAGAACTCTCGCGAGTACCATCGCGAGCTCCTGGCTCCACTGCGGGAAAAGACCCAGCAGGCCGGCGTGGCAGGACATTTCGATGTCGCCGTCGGGCACCCGGCGGAGCAGATCATTTACAGCGCCGACCAGCACCGGGTGGACCTCATCGTGGTCGGCGACCGCGGCCGCTCGAAGTTCGCACGGCTGCTGCTCGGCTCGGTCTCGAAGACGGTCGTGCAGTATGCGGGCCGGCCCGTCCTGGTCGTGCGCTGATCAGGGCTGCACGCCCGCACGGGTTGGCGACGCCACCCCGGTCTTGACGGCAGCCACGACCCAGATCGCGAGCAGCACGGCGTCAAAGACGGCTATGCCGGTCGTTCCGAACCGTCCATAGAGGTAGCCGCCCGCCGCGGCGCCGACAAACGTCCCGAAAAACTGGAGGCTGGTGAACACCCCGAGCGCGATACCGCGGGTGCCGGGCGCAGTAGCCCTGGACACCGCGGCCGGCAGGAGCGCTTCAAGCACGTTGAATGCCGTGAAAAACGCCAGCAGGAGGAACACGGTCGGTCCCACGCCGCTCACCGCCCAGGGCATCAAACCCTGCACGACCAGCAGCGCGGCGATCGATCCCACGAACACCGGCTTCATTCGGCTGGATCTGCCGGAACTCATTATTGCCGGCAGCATCAGCACAAACGATCCCAGCATCACCGGGAGATAGACCTGCCAGTGGTGGTCAGCGGCCAGCCCGGCCCGGCGCAACTCGAGCGGCACAGCGATGAACAGTGCCATCAGCACGGCATGCAATGCGAACGCGCCGTAATTGAGTCGCGCTAGCTGCGGGTCGCGCAGCGTCGCCATGAACTGCCGCATCGCCGGCGTCTGGCTGCTTGGCAGGCGCTCCGGCGTGTCAGGAATCGCGCGGTAGACCACGGCCATCGCCGCGAGCACCAGCACCCCCGTCAGGATGAAGATGCCCGGCACGCCGATCACGCGGTTCAGCCACGGAGAGAGCACGAGCGAGAGCGCGAAAGTGGCGCCGATGGTGGAACCGATCATTGCCATCGCCTTGCCGCGGTGCTCCTCACGCGTCAGATCGGCGGTCATGGCCATCACCGGCGCCGCGATCGCGCCCGCCCCCTGCAGCAGGCGCCCGAGGATGATCACGTAGATATGGGTGCCGAGTGCCGCGACGAAGCTGCCGGCCGCGAAGATCGCGAGCCCGATATAGATGACCGGTTTCCTGCCGTAGCGGTCGGACCAATATCCGAACGGGATCTGCAATATCGCTTGAGTCAGCCCGTAGGTGCCGATCGCAATCCCGACCAGCAGGAGGTTGTCGCCCCCCGGCAGCGATTCCGCGTAGAACGCGAACACCGGCAGGATCACGAACATGCCCAGCATGCGCAGCCCGAAGATGCCGGAGAGCGCGAGCGACGCGCGCAATTCTTCCGGGCTCATGCGGCTCGTGTGCATCGGGATTGAAACGGGTTGGGAAAAGGGGAGGTTCTTCGGTATATTAGCAGGTTTAGTTTCGATTTTTGACGACCTTGGCCACCCACCGCCCGACTGTCGTACGGCTGCGTACCGCGGGGCTGGAGGCCGCGCGCGCGGCCGAGTACATCCGCGTGCGCGGCGCGCGCACCCACAACCTCAGGAACATCAACCTCGACCTGCCGCGCAACCGGCTGATCGTGATCACGGGGCTATCGGGCTCGGGCAAGTCCTCGCTGGCGTTCGATACGCTCTATGCCGAAGGGCAGCGCCGCTACGTCGAGTCGCTCTCGACCTACGCGCGGCAGTTCCTGCAGCTGATGGAAAAGCCGGACGTCGATCTCATCGAGGGCCTGTCCCCCGCCATCTCGATCGAGCAGAAGGCCGCGAGCCACAATCCCCGCTCCACCGTCGGCACCGTCACCGAGATCCACGACTACCTGAGGCTGCTCTACGCACGCATCGGCGATCCCCACTGCCCCGAGCACGCGATCCAGCTTTCCGCGCAGAGCGTCGCGCAGATGGTGGACCACGTGCTGCAGCTTGCGCCGGACACGCGGCTCATGATCCTCGCGCCGCTCATCGTCGGCCGCAAGGGCGAGCAGGCTGATCTCTTCGAGGAGCTGCGCGCGCAGGGCTTCGTGCGGTTGCGGGTGGACGGGACGGTGCACGAGATCGACGAGCTGCCCAGGCTCAAGAAAAACGTCAAGCACACGGTGGAAGTGGTGGTGGACCGGCTGAAAGTCCGCGCCGACTCGAAGCAGCGAATCGCCGAATCGTTCGAAACGGCGCTGCGCCATTCCGACGGGCGCGCGCTCGCAATCGAGTTGGACTCCGGAAGAGAACATCTCTTTTCCGCCCGTTTCGCCTGCCCGGTCTGCAGCTACTCGCTGCCGGAGCTCGAACCGCGGCTGTTCTCCTTCAACAACCCGATGGGCGCGTGCCCGCGCTGCGACGGGCTCGGGACCGTCACCTTCTTCGATCCCAAGCGCATCGCCGCCTTCCCCGACCTCGCACTCGCCTCGGGGGCGATCAAGGGCTGGGACCGGCGCAACCAGTTTTATTTCCAGATGCTGCAGTGCCTCGCGCAGCATTACGCCTTCGACATCGAGACGCCGTTCGGCGAATTGCCGGCGAACGTGCGCGAGGCGGTGCTGCAGGGCTCGGGTGACGACAAGATCAAGTTCACGTACGTCGGCGAGCGCGGCAACAAGTACGTGCGCGAGCACGCGTTCGAGGGCGTGATTCCCAATCTCGAGCGCCGCTACCGCGAAACCGACTCGATCGTGGTGCGCGAGGAGCTCGCCAAATACCTGAACACCCGCGCCTGCCCCGAGTGCAACGGCACGCGCCTGCGGCGCGAGGCCCGCCACGTCACCGTCGCCGGCCGCGCGATCTTCGATATCAGCGCGCTCACCCTGGCGCAGGCGAGCCAGTTCTTCGAGACGCTGACGCTCACCGGCAATCGGCAGGCCATCGCGGAGAAGATCGTCAAGGAGATCCTGACGCGCATCACATTCCTCAACAACGTCGGGCTCGACTATCTCTCGCTCGACCGCTCGGCAGACACGCTGTCGGGCGGCGAGGCGCAGCGCATCCGGCTCGCGAGCCAGATTGGGTCTGGATTGACCGGCGTGATGTACGTCCTCGACGAGCCCTCGGTCGGGCTGCACCAGCGCGACAACGCGCGGCTGCTCGCGACGTTGAAGCGGCTGCGCGACATCGGCAATACGGTGATCGTGGTGGAGCACGACCAGGAGGCGATCGCGGCCGCCGATCACGTCGTCGACATGGGGCTCGGCGCCGGCGTGCACGGCGGCAACGTGGTCGTGGAGGGCACGCCGCGGGAGATCACCGCGCACCCCGAGTCGCTCACCGGACAGTACCTGTCCGGGCGGCGCCGCATCGAAGTGCCGGCGTTGCGTCACCGCCCGAACCCCAAGCGCCAGCTCACCGTGAGCGGCGCGCGCGGCAACAACCTCAAGCACATCGGCGTGAGCCTGCCGGTGGGGCTTTTCGTGTGCGTGACCGGCGTCTCGGGCTCGGGCAAATCCACGCTCATCAACGACACGGTCTACAACGCGGTGGCGCGCGCGTTGAACGACAGCCCGCTCGAGCCCGCTCCCTTCGAGGCGCTGAGCGGCGTCGAGCACCTCGACAAGGTGGTGAACGTGGACCAGAGCCCGATCGGCCGCACGCCGCGCTCCAACCCGGCCACCTACACCGGCCTGTTCACGCCGATGCGCGAGCTCTTCGCCGGGGTGCCGGAGGCGCGCGCGCGCGGCTACGGCGCCGGGCGCTTCTCGTTCAACGTCAAAGGCGGCCGGTGCGAGGCGTGCCAGGGCGACGGCGTGATCAAGGTGGAAATGCACTTCCTGCCCGACATCTACGTGCCGTGCGACGTGTGCCGTGGCGAGCGCTACAACCGCGAGACGCTCGATGTCCGCTACAAGGGCCGGAACATCCACGAAGTGCTGCAGATGACGGTGGAGCAGGCGACGGAGTTCTTCGGCGCGGTGCCGGCGATCGCGCGGAAGCTCCAGACGCTGCTCGACGTCGGGCTCGGCTACATCAAGCTCGGGCAGAGCGCGACTACGCTTTCGGGCGGCGAGGCGCAGCGCGTCAAATTGTCGCTGGAGCTCTCGAAGCGCGACACCGGCAGAACGCTCTACATCCTGGACGAGCCCACCACGGGGCTGCATTTCCACGACATCGACCTCCTGCTGCGCGTATTGCACCGGCTGCGCGACCACGGCAACACGGTGGTCGTCATCGAGCACAATCTCGACGTCATCAAGACCGCCGATTGGGTGATCGATCTCGGTCCCGAGGGCGGCGAGGGCGGCGGGAAAGTCATCGCCGAGGGCACGCCCGAAGACATTGCCAGAAGCAAGGCGAGCTATACGGGGCAGTACCTCAAGAACGTGCTTGCCGGGTGAAATGACTTCCCTCCCCCTTGACGGGGGAGGTGCGCCGGAACGTGGAGCAGGGGCCCCGGTTTCCGGGGATGCGACCGTGGAGGCGCACGTAAGCACGCGGATGATTGCGGCGCTGCATCCCGCTTCGGGGTCGCATCCAAGCATAATGCGCTTGGAACCTGCTCCGCCCTCCGCGGGCGCGGGGTGGGGGTGATGGAGAAAATGGCTCCGCGAGATCTTCTGCTCGGCAGCTTCCACGCCGCACTCGCGGCGGCGGACCCGCTGATGATCGTTCCCCAGCATCTGCCCCGGCCTCCTAAAGGACGCGCGCTGGTGGTCGGCGCGGGAAAGGCGGCCGCGGCCATGGCGCTGGCGGTGGAGCGGAGCTGGCCCGCGGGCAAGCCGCTCGACGGACTCGTCATCACCCGCTACCAGCATGGACTGCTCACCGGCCGCATCGCCGTGATCGAGGCGGCGCATCCCGTTCCCGACGCAAGCGGCGAGAAAGCAGCCCAGGAAATCCTGAGGCGCGCGCGGAGCCTGACGCCCGACGATCTGCTGCTCGTGCTCGTTTCGGGCGGCGGCTCCGCCCTGCTCTCGCTTCCCGCCGAGGGCATCGGCATGGCCGACCTGAGGTCCACGACGCGCGAGCTGCTGCGAAGCGGAGCTCCGATCCAGGACATGAACACGGTGCGGAAGCATCTCTCCGCGATCCACGGCGGGAGGCTCGCAGCCGCCTGCCGCGCGCCGGTGGTGGCGCTGCTGATATCGGACGTGACCGGCGATGATCCGACGCATATCGCTTCCGGCCCCTGTGCGCCCGATCCGACCACTTACCAGGACGCGCTCGACATCCTCAAGCGCTACGACGTGAGGGTACCCAACGCAGTCGCCGGGCACCTCGCGCGCGGGGCCAAAGGAGACATTCAGGAAACGCCCAAGCCGGGCTCGCGTATTTTCAGGCGTGTCGAGAATCGCGTGATCGCCACCGCCCAGCAGTCGCTGCAGGCAGCCGCCCGCTTCTTCATCGGGCACGACATCCACCCCGCCGTCCTCGGCGATTCCGTCACCGGGGAAGCGCGCGAGGTCGCGAAGGTATACGGCGCGCTCGCGCGGGAAATCAGGCAGCATGGACTGCCCTACCAGCCGCCGGTGGCGCTCAT
>DASWIC010000007.1:0-4346 GCA_036397875.1 Burkholderiales bacterium | reverse complement strand
CATCGCGCGCCGCGGCGAGCGCTTTGCCCTCTCCGGGCGGCCCGACCAGACCCGGGTCGCGGCGCAGGTGCTGCGGTCGTTCTACGAGCGGGCGAAGAGCGGGCTCTCGCTCGAGGACGTGCAGCTCGGGTTGATCGAGGCGGCGGGACCGGGCAAGCACCCCGCGCCCGAGGGCAGCCCCCAGCTCATCACGCGGCGCCAGGACCTGCACGGCCGCACGCCGCGCCAGGTGCAGTACCTGCAGAACATCCTGTCCCACGACCTCACCTTCAGCATCGGCCCCGCCGGCACCGGCAAGACCTATCTTGCGGTGGCGTGCGCGGTGGACGCGCTCGAGCGCGAGGCGGTCAAGCGCATCGTGCTGGTGCGCCCGGCGGTGGAGGCCGGCGAGCGGCTCGGATTTCTTCCCGGGGACATGGCGGCCAAGGTCGACCCCTACCTGCGGCCGCTCTACGACGCGCTCTACGATCTCATGGGCTTCGACAAAGTCGCGCGGCTGTTCGACCGCGCCGCGATCGAGATCGCTCCGCTCGCTTTCATGCGCGGGCGCACGCTCAACCAGTCGTTCGTGATCCTGGACGAGGCGCAGAACACCACCCCCGAGCAGATGAAGATGTTTCTCACCCGCATCGGATTCGGCAGCAAGGCGGTCGTCACCGGCGACGTGACGCAGATCGACCTTGCGCGCGGCCAGAAGAGCGGGCTCATCGAGGCCCGCGAGGTGCTGAAGAAGGTGCGCGGGATCGCCTTCACCCATTTCGAGGCCGAGGACGTGGTGCGCCATCCGCTGGTGCAGCGCATCGTCAACGCCTACGGGAACTACAAGGGTGGGGCGGCCGATTCCAGGAAGAAAAACCTGCCGCAGCAGCGGACCCCGAGCCCGGAACCATGACCCCGAAGCTGGACCTGACCGTGCAATATGCGATCAACGCGCGCGGCCTGCCGTCGCGGGCGCGGCTGAGGCGCTGGGCGCGCGCCGCGCTGGAGCGCGACGCGCGGGTCACGGTGCGCATCGTCGGCGCCGGCGAGGCGCGCGCGCTCAACCGCAATTTTCGCGGCAAGGACCGCCCGACCAACGTGCTGACCTTCATCATGCGCAGCCGCCCGCACCTCGAGGGGGATATCGCGTTGTGCGCCCCGGTGATCCGGCGCGAGGCGCGCGCGCGGCACAAGAGCGCGGCCGCGCATTACGCCCACCTGGTGGTGCACGGCGTCCTGCACCTGCAGGGCTACGACCACGAGACCGCGCGCGAGGCGCGCTTCATGGAACGGCGTGAATCCCGGGTGGTGGAGCGCCTCGGGTTCGCGGATCCGCATGGCTAACGACCCGCCCAGTCACAAGCCCACGCTGCTCGAGCGCCTCGGGGCCTGGCTCGCGCGCGAGCCCGAGGACCGGGAGGAACTGGTCGAGCTGCTGCGCTCTTCCTACGAGCGCAACCTGCTCGACGCCGACGCGCTGGCCATGATCGAGGGCGTGCTGCAGGTCTCCGAGATGCAGGCGCGCGACGTCATGGTGCCGCGCGCGCAGATGGACGTCATCGATATCAAGGAATCGCCGGACCAGTTCATCCCCATGGTGATCCAGACCGGGCACTCCCGCTTCCCGGTGATCGGCGAGAACAAGGACGACGTGATCGGCATCCTGCTCGCCAAGGACCTGCTGCGCTACTACGCCGGCGAGGAGGAGTTCAACGTGCGCGAGATGCTGCGCCCGGCGGTGTTCATCCCCGGCTCGAAGCCGCTCAACGTGCTGCTCAAGGATTTCCGCAGGAACCGCAACCACATGGCGATCGTCGTGGACGAGTACGGCGGCGTCGCGGGGCTGATCACGATCGAGGGCGTCATCGAGCAGATCGTCGGCGACATCGAGGACGAGTACGACTACCAGGACGTCGAGGACAACATCGTGCCCGACAAGGGCGGGCAATACCGGGTCAAGGCACTCACCGCGATCGCCGATTTCAATACCGCCTTCGGCACCAGTTACGGCGATCAGGAATTCGACACCATCGGCGGCCTGCTCCTGTCGCGCTTCGGCCGCGTGCCCAAGCGCGGCGAGAGTATCAGCTTCGACAACCTTGCCTTCAAGGTGCTGCGCGCCGACAGCCGGCGGCTGCATCTGCTGCAAGTCGCCAAGAAGAAGTAAGGATGAAGGCAGAAGGATGAAGGATGACCCGCCAACTCAAGGTAGTCTTGCGCTCCTGAATTCTCGCCTTACGCCCCTCGTTTCTCGTTTCTCGTATCTCGTCGCGTTCTTGCTCGGCGCGGTCACCGTAGCCGGCTACGCGCCGTTTTACATGTTCCCGCTCCCGGTGGTGACGCTGGCGGGGCTGTTTTACCTGTGGTCGCAGGCCGGGACGCCGCGCGCCGCCGCGCTGGCGGGCTTCGCCTTCGGCCTGGGACTGTTGCTGTTCGGGGCCTCGTGGGTCTACGTCAGCCTGCACGATTTTGGCGCCATGCCGGCGCCGCTCGCCACGATCGCCACCTTCCTGTTCTGCGCAATCTACGCGCTTCTCCCCGCCGCAGCGGGCTATCTCTGCGTGAGGCTGCACGCTTCGCACGCCGTCCGTTACGCCGTTGTCGCCCCTGCGGCGTGGACGCTCGCGGAATGGACGCGCGGGTGGCTATTCACCGGCTTCCCCTGGCTGGCAACCGGCTACTCCCAGGTTCCAGTAAGTCCGCTGGCGGGCTATGCGCCGGTCCTGGGAATCCACGGCGTCACGCTCGCCGTCGCGCTCACCGCCGGACTCATCGTCGTCCTCGGACAGCGCGCCACGGACAAAGCCCGGGTCATCCTTCATCCTTCTGCCCCCGGCCTACGACCTGCCGGGGCAGGCTTCTGCCTTCTGGCAATCTGGCTCGCCGGATACGGCCTGGGCCAGATCGCGTGGACGACGCCCGTCGGCGCGCCGTTCAACGCGACCCTCCTGCAGGGCAATGTCGCCCAGGATCACAAATGGCGGGCCGAGCGCGTGCGTCCCACCCTGGAAACCTATCGCCTGCTGACTGAATCCGCGCCCGGCTCGCTCATCATCCTGCCTGAAACCGCGCTGCCGCTGTTCCTCGCGCAGGTGCCGCAGAACTACCTGGACGCGCTGGCCGCCAGCGCCCGCAAGCAGGGCGGGGACGTCCTGATCGGCGTGCCCGAGCGCGAGGCCGGCGGCGCGTATTTCAACAGCGTCGTCTCGCTGGGAAGCTCGCCGCGGCAGGTCTATCGCAAGTCCCACCTGGTGCCGTTCGGCGAGTTCATTCCGTTGCGGCCGGTGCTGGGCTGGATCGTCAGCGTGCTCGCGATCCCGCTGCAGGATTTCTCACGCGGCGCCGAGGATCAGCGGCCGCTCGCCGTGGCGGGCCAGCGCGTGGCGGTCAACATCTGCTACGAGGACGCGTTCGGCGAGGAGATCATCCGTCAATTGCCGGAAGCGACGGTGCTGGTGAACGTCAGCAACGTCGCCTGGTTCGGGCGCTCGCTGGCTCCGCGACAGCATCTGCAGATCGCGCAGGCGCGCGCGCTCGAGACCGGCCGTTCGATGCTGCGCGCGACCAACACGGGGGTTACCGCCGTCATCGGGCCGCGCGGCGAGGTGCTCGCGGTCGCGCCGGAGTTCGAGATCGCGACCGTCACCTACGCGGTCCAGGGATACGGCGGCGCGACACCCTACGTGCGCTGGGGCAATTACGCCGTGCTCGCCCTGTGCGTCGCGCTGCTCGCGGCGGCGGGCTGGCGCGGGCGCCGTTCCGCGCGTTCCGCCGCCTGACGAAACTCTGTAAAATTCGGAGCCTAAAGCACCTAACAAGATGAACTCCCCTCCTGCCCGAGGAGGGGTGCCCGCGCAAGCGGGCGGGGTGGTGGGAGCGACGGGTGCCCACGTAACCACCCCGTCTGCTTCGCAGCCACCCCTCCTTGAAAATGAGGGGAGTAAAACAGGGCGAGCCATTTTTCAGGTGCTCTTACACAAATCGGCCGCGATGCTGACTTTTCAGCAGATCATCCTCAAGCTCAATCAGTACTGGGACCGGCACGGCTGCGTGCTGCTGCAGCCGTACGACATGGAGATGGGCGCGGGCACGTTCCACACCGCGACCTTCCTGCGCGCGATCGGGCCGGAGCCGTGGAACGCGGCCTACGTCCAGCCCTCGCGCCGCCCCAAGGACGGCCGCTACGGGGAGAACCCGAACCGCCTGCAGCACTACTATCAGTACCAGGTGGTGATGAAGCCGTCGCCCGACGCCTTCCAGGACATCTATCTCGGCTCGCTCCAGGATGCGCTCGGCGTCGACCCGCGGAGAAACGACATCCGGTTCGTCGAGGATGACTGGGAATCGCCCACCCTCGGCGCCTCCGG
>DASWIC010000006.1:0-14410 GCA_036397875.1 Burkholderiales bacterium | reverse complement strand
AAGGTGAACATGTTGAGCGCGGTCATGACGCGCCCGGTCATCTCCCTCGGAAAGCGCGCGGTGAGCAGGGGATAGGCCAGCGTGCCGGACGGCGACAGCGCCATGTACAGGATCCAGAGCACGAGGCTCGCCGCCCCGTAGCCGAGCGCGATCGGGATCAACGCCACGGTGCATGCAATGCAGCCGGCGAGGTAGGTCACGAGCGGGGCCACGCCGCGCCGCGCGAGGCCGTCGGAGAGCGTCCCGAACAGCACGGCGCCCACGCCGAACGCGCCGGCCGCAAACAGCAGCTCCTGCGCCAGGTCCGCGCGGTTGAGCCCGGCGACGTCGCGCATCCACGGTCCCGCCCACAATCCGAGGAGCGCGAGGGCGATGGCCTGGGCGAACACGGCCGTGAGCCCAATCGACCAGAAGCCACGGTTGCGCAGAATGCCCGCCACGACCGCGAACTGCTGACGCAAAGCACCGGCTTTCGCGGCCGCGGGCTTCTCCGGCACGGCGAGGAAGATCGCCAGGCTCGCGCACACGGCAAACACGGACAGCGCCAGGAACAGCGTGCGCCAGTCGATCACGCGCAGCGCCAATTCCACCGGCTTGGTCGCGGACAGCGCGCCGATCGCTCCGACGAGCAGCATGCAGCCCATCAGGGTCGCCATGCGCTCCAGCGGGAACCACAGCGCGAATGCCGTGAGGGACGACATGAAGCAGACCGCGACCCCCAGGCCGATCAGCGCGCGGCCGACCAGCAGTGCCGGCAGGCCGGCCGCGAGCGCGAACACCACTCCGCCCAGCGCGGCAACCAGCAGCATCGCCGCGTTGACGCGGCGCGGACCGTAGCGGTCGATCAGCATGCCGAGCGGCAGCTGTGCCCCGGCGAAGGTCAGGAAATAGATGCTGGTGAGCAGCCCGAGCGTGCCGGGCGACAGGTCGAACGCCTGAGTCAGCTCGGGAAACACCACCGAATTGACGTTGCGGAACAGGAACGAGACGTAATAGCCCGCCGCGAACGGCAGGAAAACGCCCGCGAGCAGGCGCGCTCCGGTGGGCGCGGCGGGCATCACGAGAGCGGGCTCTCGGGCTTCATGGGGGAAGCCCGAGGGATGAGGGAATACAAGTTTGCAGTTAGCAGTGGGCAGTTTGCAGTTGCTGCCAACTGACGGCTGCCAACTGCCAACTCCGCTCTCGCCACTCGTCAGTAGTGAGACTTGAAGCTGATCGCCTCGCGATAGGCGAGATCTTTCAAATCGATGTACGAGCGCTTGCTCTTCTTGTCCACCGTGAACTGGATCTTGCGGTGAGTCTCGTTGGTCGCGCGGATGTCGAGCAGCTCCAGCGATTCCTTCACCTCCCACTCGTGCGCGCCGGCGATTCCGGCCGGAGCGTAGATGATCGAGCCGGCGCCAACCGGATACTCCTTGCCGTTGATGTCGCGCACCGTGGCATGCCCGGAAATCACGTAATAGCAAGCTTCGATCGGGTGCCAGTGGAGCTGCTCGCAGGTGCGCGGCTGGTAGGTCGCGCGGCCCAGCCGCACGCGGTCGGTCTCCTGCACCTCGGGCCATCCGACGAGCCGCTGGTAGGTTTGCCCGTCGGTCACGCCCCGCCGCCCTTTGCAGTCGGCCACGTTGATCACCTTCAGGGTTGACTTGACTTTCATGCCTCGATCCTCCCGCGAGCGCGCCTGCACAAGAACCACTTCGATGATATATCCTGATCTCCCAATTTATCACTGATCCCCCCTCGCGAATCGTGGAACCAGCGACCCGACCCGCCGCCGCCGCGGGCACGCTCAGGCTCGGCGAGCTCACCGTCAACCGTATGGGCTTCGGCGCGATGCGCGTTGCCGGCCCCGGCATTTGGGGCGAACCCAAGGACCGCGGCGCCATGCGCAGGCTCCTCGCGCGCGCGTTCGAGATCGGCCACACCTTCTTTGACACCGCGGACAGCTATGGCCCGGACGTTTCCGAAATCCTCATCGCCGAGGCGCTTCACCCCTACCCGAAGGAGCTCGTCATCGGCACCAAGGGCGGGCTCGTGCGCCCGGGCCGCAACCGCTGGGACGAGAACGGCCGGCCGGAGCATCTGCGCCACGCGGTGGACGGGAGCCTGAAGAAGCTGCGGCTCGACCGCATCGACCTCTACCAGTTCCACGCGCCCGACCCCAGGGTCCCCTACGCCGAGTCCCTCGGGGCGCTCGCGGAGCTCCAGCGCGCCGGCAAGATCCGGCACCTGGGCGTCTCCAACGTGAACGTAACGCAGCTCGATGAGGCCCGCCGCATCGCGCCCATCGTTTCGGTTCAGAACGAGTACCACGTCGAGAACCGGGAATCCGATGGCGTGCTGGCAGCGTGCGAGAAGGCCGGCATCGCCTTCATCCCGTGGTACCCCCTCGGCGCGGGCCGCGCGCTGCGCTCGGCGCAGGTGAAGCGCGTTGCGGCCGGTCTCGGCGCGACGCCGGCCCAGGTTGCGATCGCGTGGCTGCTCGCGCGCTCGCCCGTGATGCTTCCCATCCCCGGCACCGCGTCGATTGCCCATCTCGAGGAAAATGCCGCCGCGGCGCGGCTCGTGCTCTCGGCTGCGGATGTGTCCGCCCTGGACGGGGCGTGACGCGATGGTTCGTCACATGAGGATGCGCGATACCACAAAGCGTGACATCATGTGTATGACGGTCGACGGCATCAGCAGTCATCCCCGTTCGTTGCCACTCATCGCTTGCCAACCGAAAGGAGAAAGCGCGTTACATGGCTGACAAGAAGATCATCGCGGTGGTGGGCGCCACCGGTAACCAGGGCGGCGGCCTGGTCCGCGCCATACTGGGCGACACCGGCGGCAGCTTCACCGTGCGAGCGCTGACCCGGAACGCCGATTCCGAGAAGGCGCGGGAACTGGCGAAGCTCGGCGCCGAGGTAGTCGAGGCCGATCTCGACAGCGGGCCGACCCTGAGGGCCGCGTTCGACGGCGCGTTCGGGGCGTTTTGCGTCACGTTCTTCTGGGAGCACTTCGTGCCGGAACGGGAGCTGGTGCAAGCCGGCGCCATGGCGCAGGCGGCGAAGCAGGCGGGTCTCAAGCATGTGGTGTGGTCCACCCTCGAGGACTCGCGCAAGTTCGTGCCCCTCACCGATGACCGGATGCCCACGCTCATGGAGAAGTACAAGGTGCCGCAGTTCGACGCCAAGGCCGAGGCCAACCGGGCGTTCGCGCAATTCGGGGTGCCGGTGACGTACATGCTGACCTCGTTCTTCTGGGAGAACCTCATTTACTCCGGCATGGGGCCGAAGAAGGGCGTGGACGGCAAGCTCGAGCTCACGCTGCCGATGGGCGACAAGCGGCTTGCGGGAGTCGCCGCCGAGGACGTCGGCAAGTCCGCGTTCTGCATCTTCAAGTCGGGCTTCGACCTGCTCGGCAAGACGGTCGGCGTCGCGGGCGACCACCTGACGGGGCCGCAGATGGCAACCGCGCTCGCCAAGGAGCTGGGCGAGCCGGTGTCCTACAACCCGATGTCTCCCGCGCAGTACCGTCTGCTCGGAACCCCCGGCGCCGAGGAGCTCGGCAACATGTTCCAGTTCATGCAGGAGTTCGAATCGGATTTCTGCGCCGTGCGCAACCTGGATTCGGCGCGCGCACTCAACCCCTCGCTGCAGTCCTTCGGCGGCTGGCTCGCGAGGAACAAGGATCGCATCTCGCGCTCGTAGCATGCCGCGGCGCGGCGGGCGGGGCTGGTGGAAGGAGAAAGCATCCGGGCACGATGGTTTATGTAAACTCATCGAGACTTACCGAAGGGGCGGTAGCATGAGTTCAAATAACAGTTTGTACAGGGGGCTGGCGGCGGCCGGCATCGCCGCGATTCTGGCTGCGTGCGCGGCGCCGATGGACAAGCCACAGCCCGCCGACGAAGCGATCCATGTCGGCGCGGCCGACCTGGGCGGCGTGGTCAACAGCGCGCAGGGCCCCGAAGCCGGCGTCTGGGTCATCGCCGAAACGACCGATCTTCCGACCCGGTTCGCGCGGATCGTCGTCACCGACGAACGCGGGCGCTATCTCATGCCCGATCTGCCGCCAGCGAACTACAGCGTATGGGTGCGCGGCTACGGCCTGGTGGATTCGCCCAAGCAGCGCACCGTGCCCGGCAAGCTCCTCAACCTGACTGCGATCGAGGCGCCGAATGCGGCCGCGGCGGCCGAGTACTACCCGGCCATCTACTGGTACTCGATGCTCAAGATCCCCGCCAAATGGGAGTTTCCCGGCACGGGGCCGAAGGGCAATCGCATCCATCCCGGCATCAGAATCCAGGCCCAGTGGCTGAACACCGTGAAAACCAATGGTTGCATGTCGTGCCACGCGCTCGGCACCAAGGGCACGCGCACGATGCCCAAGGATTTCGCCCACATGAAGTCCACCGAGGCGTGGGCGCGGCGCATCACCTCCGGGCAGGCCATGACCCAGATGATCAACGCCGCCAACCGCATCGGCTTCGAGCGCGCGATCGGGTTGTGGGCGGACTGGACCGACCGCATCGCCGCGGGCGAGCTGCCGTTCGCCAAGCCGGCGCGGCCGCAAGGCGTCGAGCGCAACGTGGTGCTCACCCTGTGGGACTGGAGCCGGCCCACCGCGTACCTGCATGACCTGATCTCGACCGACCGCCGCAAACCGACGATCAACGCCAAGGGCAAGCTCTACGGCGCGCCCGAAAACAGCACCGACATGTGGCCGGTGCTCGACCCGATGCGGCACACCGCGACCGAAGTCAAGCACCCGGTGCGCGACCCCAAGACGCCGTCGCACCGGACCGACGCCATGGCGCCGTCCCCGTACTGGGGAGAGAAGCCGATCTGGGACAGCCAGACCAGCACGCACAACCAGGTGATGGACGAGAAAGGGCGGGTATGGGCCGCGGCCCGGATTCGCCACCCGGACAATCCCGATTACTGCAAGAAAGGCGGGAATCATCCGTCGGCAAAAGTGTATCCGCTGAACCGCGCGACGCGGCACCTCTCGATGTACGACCCGGCATCGGACAAGTGGACGCTGATCTCGACCTGCTTCCCGACTCACCACCTGATATTCGCGGAGGACGCCAGCAACACGGTGTGGACATCGAGCGGGGTCGGCGGCCTGAACGTCGCCGGCTGGCTCAACCGGAAAGTGTTCGAGGAGACCGGCGACGAGGCGAGGGCACAGGGGTGGACGCCATTCATCCTCGACACCAATGGCAACGGCAAGCGTGATGTATGGGTCGAGCCCAAGGCGCCGGTGGACCCGAAAAAGGACAAGCGGGTCGCGGTCAACCTCTACTCGGTGGCCGTGAACCCGGTCGATGGCTCGGTCTGGGGGACATCGCTCGCGCCGTGGCCCAGCTACGTCGTGCGGGTTGCTCCGGGCGCCGACCCGACGCACACCGCGCTCACCGAGATCTACGAGCCGCCGTTCCCCGCCTACGGCGCGCGCGGCGGGGACATCGACCGCAATGGCGTGTTCTGGGCGGCGTTCGCAAGCGGCCATCTCGGGAGCTTCGACCGCAACAAGTGCAAGGGGCCGCTGAACGGGCCGAACGCAACCGGTAGGCTCTGCCCGGAGGGCTGGACACTCTACCGGCTGCCCGGACCGCAGTTCCGGGACGTCACGGACGACGGCAGCGCCGAGGCAAGCTATTACGTCTGGGTGGACCACTTCAACACTTTCGGGTTGGGCGCGAATGTTCCGATCGCAACCGGCAACATGAGCGACGCCTACTTCGCGCTGGTCAGGGGCAGGTTCGTGACCATACGCGTCCCCTACCCCATGGGGTTTTTCGCCAAATGGGGGGAAGGGCGGATCGACGATCCCCGGGCGGGCTGGAAGGGGCGGTCGCTCTGGGCGACCTATTCCAACCGGACGGTGTTCCACGTCGAAGGCGGCACGGAAAACCGGCCCCGGGTGGTGAAGTTCCAGCTGCGCCCCGATCCGCTCGCGCGCTAGGACAAGATGGAACATCCCCTCCTGCCTGAGGAGGGGTGGCGCGAAGCGACGGGGTGGTGGGAGATAAGCACGCAACCGACGTCCTGATCGTCGGCGCCGGCCCGGTGGGGCTTGCGCTCGCGATCGACCTTGGACTGCGCTCCGTCCGCTGCATCGTCGTGGAGCAGCACGAACGGGTCGGACTGAAACCCCGCGCGAAGCTGACGAACGTCCGCTCCCGCGAGCTGCTGCGCCGCTGGGGCCTCGCGGAGGCGCTCCGCCGCGCCTCGCCGCTGCCGCCGGATTACCCCGCGAACATCGTGTTCGCGACACGTTTGAACGGCTACACCCTCGCGCGCTTCGAGGACGCCTTCTATTGCGCGCGCACCCGCAGCGATCTCTATTCGGAGCCCGGCCAATGGGTGCCGCAATACACGCTGGAGGAGGTGCTGCGGCAACACGCGGCCCGCCTGTCCGGGGTGCAGATCCGCTTCGACTGCCGCCTGGAGAGAATCGCGCAGGACGGGACAGGCGTTTCCGCGGAAGTCGAGGACGTGAAGACCGGGGCCCGCGGCACGCTGCGCGCACAGTACCTGGTCGGCGCGGATGGCGCGCGCAGCACGGTCCGCGCCCTGATCGGCATCGGCATGGAGGGCGACGGCGCGCTCGCGCCGAATCTCAACATGGTTTTCCGCGCTCCGGCGCTCGCGGGCCTGCACGACAAGGGCCCCGCCGTCATGTACTGGATGGTCAACCGCGAACTTCCCGCCTACCTCGGGCCGCTCGACCGCGACGGCCTCTGGTTTCTCATCGCCCCGCGTCTTCCCGGCGGCGTGGATCCCGGCGGCGGCGATGCGCGCGAGGTGGTGCACCGCTCGTGCGGCCTGCGCTTCGACCTGGAAGTCGTGCATGTGGACCCCTGGACCGCGCACCGCTTGATCGCCGAGCGCTACGGCATCGGGCGCATCTTCCTGGCGGGCGACGCCTGCCACCTGCACCCGCCCTCCGGCGGCCATGGCATGAACATGGGCATCGCCGACGCGGCCGATCTGGGCTGGAAGCTCGCCGCCACGCTCCAGGGCTGGGGCGGCCCGCATCTTCTCGGCACCTACGAGATCGAGCGCAAGCCGCAGCATCGGCGGGTCATCCGTGAGGCGGTCGAGAACTACGAGCTGGTGGGCGACCGGCTCGCGCGCGACGGCATCGAGCAGCCCGGAGCCGGGGGCGACCGGGTGCGCAAGGAAGTGGGCGAGCTCATCCTGAAGGGCAAGGCGCACGAATTCCGCAGCCTCGGCGTCGTCCTCGGCGGCTGCTACCGAGATTCGCCGGCCATCATCCCGGACGGTACAGCGCCGCCGCGCGAACAGGTCACGGAATACGAGCCATGCGCCAGTCCGGGCTGTCTTGCGCCGCACTTCTGGCTGCAGGACGGCGCCTCACTCTACGATCATTTTGGCCCGGGCTTCACGCTGCTTGCCAGTCGCGACACCCCGCCCACGGAGATCTCCCGGCTCGAGCGCGCCGCAGCACAGCGGACCGTGCCGCTCAAGGTTCTCACGCTCGCGGATCCGCGATTCTCCACGCTCTACCAGGCCCGCACCGCGCTGGTGCGGCCTGACCAGCACGTCGCCTGGCGCGGCAACCAGTTGCCGCAGGATTGCCTCGATCTCATCGACCGCGCACGAGGAGGACCATGAAAATCGACATCTTCAATCACGTCATGCCGCCGCGCTACCTCGAGAGGATGAAGCTGCACTCGAAGGACGCGGGCATTCTCAAGCGCATGGGGAGCCTGCGCATGCTGTGGGACATCGAGGCGCGCGTCGGCATGCTCGACCAGTGGCCTGACGTGCGCCAGGTGCTCACGCTGTCCCTGCCGTCGCCGGAGCTGCTCGGCGGGCCGGAGCTCTCGCCCGAGCTCGCGCGCATCGCCAACGACGACATGGCGGCGATGTGCGCGCGCTGGCCGCGGAAGTTTCCCGCGTTCGTCGCCTCGCTCCCCATGAACAACGTGCCGGCGGCGCTGGAGGAGATGGATCGCGCCATCGTCAAGCTCGGCGCGCGCGGCGTGCAGATTCTCACCAGCGTCAACGGCCGCCCGCTCGACGAGCCGGAATTCTTCCCGGTGTTCGAGCGCGTCACCCGCAAGCACGATCTTCCGATCTGGATGCACCCGGCGCGGCCGGCGACGCGCGCCGATTATGCCAACGAGCAGAAATCCAAGTACGAAATCTGGCAGGTGCTGGGGTGGCCGTACGAGACGAGCGTGGCGATGGCACGCATCGTGTTCTCGGGGCTGTTCGACCGGCTGCCGGACCTGCGCCTCATCACCCATCATTGCGGCGCGATGATTCCCTATTTCGCGGGCCGCTGCGAGACGCTGTGGGCGCAGTTGGGCAGCCGCACCGCCGACGAGAACTACGAGGAGCTGCTTAGGCGCATGACGAAGAAGCCGATCGAGTACTTCAAGATGTTCTACGGCGACACCGTGCTCGGGGGGTCGGCCTCCGCGCTGCGCTGCGGCCTCGACTTCTTCGGCGCGGACCGCGTGGTGTTCGCGAGCGACTGCCCGTTCGATCCGGAGGGCGGGCCGATGTACATCCGCGAGGGCATCCGCTCGATCGAGGACCTGAAGCTCCCCGCGGCGGTAAAGCGCAAGATCTACTCCGCCAACGCGCTGAAGCTCCTGCGCCTGCCGGTGGAGAATGGGAAGGCGCGCCCGCCGGCGCGGCGCGCCAAGCGATGAATCAGAACTTGTAGACGATGCCGACCGACAGCAGGTCGATGTCGCCTACCGCCTTGAAGCGCTCCCATTCCGCGCGGATCCCGAAGTTCTTGGTGAAGTCGTAGCTCGCCCCGATACCGAGCGACAGGTCCGTGCCGTCCTCCTTCCCGGAAAATGGCAGGCCGCCGGTGACGTCCTTGGCCTTGGATTCCCAAGCGAAGAATCCGGCCTTGCCGAAGAGCGCGAAGCCCGAGCCCAGCGGCAGGATGCCGACCGCGGAAAGATTGAGGCCCGAAGTCTCGACCGTGCCGCCGGTCACGGGGAGGCCGGAAAAAGTGCCGCTGTAGCCGGCTTTGCCGAGATCGACCCAGGCGAGCTCCACCCCGAAATGCTGGTTGAACTGGTAGCCCCCGAAGATCTTGAACCCGGTGTCGCTGCCGTCGACCGATCCCGATGTGATGAGGTCGGGAATGGCGTTGTCGTCGTCGAAATCGCTCTTGCCCACGCTGCCGCCGATATAGAAACCTTGCGCGGCAGTCTGGGAAGCGGCGACCAGGCCGCCCAGCGCCAGCAGCGCGGCCGCAACCAGCTTGATTGGACTCATGGCTCAATCTCCTTCCGTCAACAGGCCGATGGTGTTCGATGCAAGCCGGGGTCGGAGCCGCACCATCCTAACGGTTTCTCCGATCGCGCCTATCCTGCCGGGTCGCAGGGTCCTCCGGTATCCCACGTTCATGGGAGAAGGGCATAGAATTCACTCGCCCGCCTCCAGCGGAACGTGCAATCTGACCCGGCTGCCATGGAAACAACACGCCTCGAGAGAGCCCTGATCGTCGGCGCCGGCACGGGCTTGAGCGCCGCGCTGGCCCGGCTTTTCTCCCGGGAAGGGATGAAAGTCGCGCTCGCGTCGCGCAACCCGGAAAAACTCGCCCCGCTTTGCGCGGAAACCGGGGCACGCGCATTCGCGTGCGACTCCGTCCGCGTGGACCAGGTGCGGCGCCTGTTTTCGGAAGTCGAACGCCAGCTGGGCGAGCCGGACGTCGTGGTCTACAACGCCAGCGCCCGCGCGCGCGGGCCGATCGTGGAGCTCGATCCGGCGGAAGTCGAGCGGGCGCTCGCCGTGACCGCCTTCGGCGCGTTCCTGGTGGCGCAGGAGGCGGCGCGGCGCATGCTTCCGAAAAAGCGCGGCGCGATCCTGTTCACGGGCGCCTCGGCCAGCGTCAAGGGCTACGCGCAGTCGGCGCCGTTCGCGATGGGCAAGTTCGCGCTACGCGGACTCGCCCAGAGCATGGCGCGCGAGCTCGCGCCGCAGGGCATACACGTCGCCCACTTCGTCATCGACGGCGGCATCGCCCGCCCGGGCCGGCCCGCGCCGTCGGACGCGCCCGACGCGCTGCTCGATCCCGCGGCCATCGCGGCGAACTACCTGCACGTCCTGCGCCAGCCCCGCAGCGCTTGGACGTGGGAGATCGAGCTGCGGCCGTGGGTGGAGAAGTTCTGACGAGGTGATGAAATCCCCCCTACCCCCCTTTATCAAAGGGGGGTTAAGCGGGACTATGTTTCCCCCCTTTAACAAAGGGGGGTTAAGGGGGGATTGGGTGAAGAAGATGGCTCTCGGAAAACACAGGATCGAGTACGAAGTGCTGGAAGGATGGGACCGGCTGCCCGAAGGCTGGAGCTACGTCGAGGTCGCGGGCGTCGCCTGCGATTCGAGCGACCGGGTGTACGTATTCAACCGTGGCGCGCACCCCATCATCGTGTTCGACAAGGACGGGCGGTTCCTCAACGCCTGGGGCGAAGGGATGTTCAAGGGCCCGCACGGCATCTTCATCGATCGCAACGACCACTTGTGGCTCGCCGACGACAAGGACCACACGGTGCACCAGTTCACGCCCGACGGCCGGAAGCTGATGACGCTCGGCGAGTCGGGAAAAGCTGCGGATACGGGCTACAAGATCGGCGTGAGCCCCGTGCTGCGCGCGGCGGGACCTTTTCACCGCGTCACCAACCTCGCGGTGGCGCCAGGCGGTGATCTCTACATCGCCGACGGTTACGGCAATGCCCGGGTCCACAAATTTTCAGCGCAGGGGAAGCTGCTGTTCTCCTGGGGCGAGCCCGGGCGCGGGCCGGGTCAATTCATCCTGCCCCACGGCATCGCGGTCGACAGCGCGGGGCTGGTGTACGTGGCCGACCGCGAAAACTCGCGGGTGCAGGTCTTCAGCCCCGGGGGCGAGTACCTGCGCGAGTGGACGTTCCTCAACCGCCCTTACGACATCTTCATCGACGACCAGGACCGGCTGCACATCGCCGAAGGCGGTTTCCTCAACTACATGCACAAGCGGGCGGAGGGTCCTTTGCCCGGGCACGACCAAACGATGATTTATCCTCCCGAGGGCCACTCCCCCATCGCCCGCGTCACCGTCTGCGAGCCGGACGCGTCCATCGTCTCTCAGATCGGTGGCGAGAACCCGATACTCCCCGGCAATTTCATCGCGCCGCACGGCATCTGGGCGGACCGCCGGGGCGATCTCTATGTTGGCGAGGTCGTGGTCCAGTCCGGCGCGGTCAAGCGCATGGCGCCGCTCACCCCGCACGCCTTCCAGAAATTCCGCCGCCGCGCGGGATGAGGGGAAGAATCGTCAGCGCGCGGCGGCGGTGAGCTGGGCGTTCACGATGCTGTCGTAACCGCTTTCCGGATCGAGCAGGCCCCAGTCGGTCATCCACTCGTGCAGGTGCTCGTACTCCTCGCGCGTGTAGGGTCGCGGGGCGACGTAGCGGAAGCGGGGGAGATAGAAATCGTCCTCGGTCAGTTTCATGACGTCCGCCGGCACTTCGCGGATCATGTACTTGAGGTAGGGCCGGATGTCCTGGTTGATCTTCTTCACGGCCTTGACAATGGCACGGTTGATCGCGGCGTACATCTCCGGGTCCACGTCCGGCGTGGCGACCTCCGCCCCTTCGTAGAACGCCTCGCAGATGATCTTGAGCCCCATCTTCGCCGCGACCGTGATCCACGGCTCCATCACCGCGGCGGCCTCGACCTTTCCTTCGTCGAGAAAGCGCAGGCGCTGCTTCGGGCCACCGACGTGCACGGCCCGCACCTCGTGCTTGCCGAGCATCGCGCCGCCCAGCATGGACAGCGTGATGTAGTGCGAGCCGGCGTGGAAGTTGACGGCGACGGTCCTGCCGCGCAGATCCTGCGGCACGTTGCAAGGCGAGTCGGCGCGCACGACGATCGCCTGCGTGGCGACGGCGGCGCGTTTGCTGATCACCTTGACGTTACGCGCGCTGTCCTGCGTGCGGCGGATCTGCCCCCATTCGCAGGCGCGGTACATGCAGAACTCGCCCTTCTCGATGCCCTCGTGCCAGCCGTAGGATTTGACCAGGCGGTGGTCCTCGATCGGCTTCTCGGGGACCTCCTTGTCGCGGTCGCGGCCCGAGCCGGCGGGGACAAGCTCGACGTCGTAGCCTTGCTCGGCAAAATAGCCCTCCTCCTTCGCCACGTGGTAGGGGAGCGAAAAAACCGCGTTGTTGACCTCGATCCGGGTCTTTTTGAGCGCCATGTCGTGCTCCTGGTAGAGTCTCCTTCCCCCTCGACGGGGGCGAGGCGGGGTTTCTCGGAGCATTGCTCCGAGCCGCCGAGCGACCGATCCGATGCAGCGGATCGGGATGGGACGGTCGGGATGGGAATGAAATTCTAATTGATCCTGATGTTCGCCGCTCTCACGGTCTTTTCCAGCTCCCCGTACTCGCGGTCGAACTGCGCCTTGAACGCCTCGGGCGTGGCTGGGGGAAGCGCCTCCGAGCCGTCGGCGGCCAGCAGTTTCACCGTCGCCGGCGAATTCATGCCCTGGCTTACGATCCCGTTGATCTCCCGGATGATGCCCTGCGGCGCCCCGGCGGGCGCGAAAAAGGCGTAGCTGTTGGAGAGCTCGAAGCCCGGCACGCCCGCCTCCGAAACCGTAGGCATGTCGGGAAACATCTTGCCGCGCTGCAGGCTGGTGATGGCGAGGCCGCGCAACCTGCCGCTCTTGATGTGCGCGCCGCTGGTAACGGTATTGGAGAACGTCATCTGGATCTGACCGCTCACGGTGTCGATCACCGCGGGCGCGGCGCCCTTGTATGGCACGTGCAGGATGTCCACTCCCGCCGTGAGCTTGAAGCGCTCCCAGCCGACATGCCCGGTCGTGCCCAGACCCTGCGAGCCGTAGCTCAGCGCGCCTGGCCTGCTCTTCGCCAGGGCGATCAGCTCCTTGACCGATGTCACCGGCAGCGAAGGATTCACGACCAGCACGTAGGGCTGCGTGGTCAACTGCACGATGGGAATGAATGCCCGGCGCACGTCGTAGGGGGCGCGCTTCAGCGCGCCGTTCAGCATGAGCGTGTTCGAAGCGCCCAGGAGCGTATAGCCGTCGGGCTGTGCGTGCGCGACGAGGTCCATGCCCACGACGGTGCCGCCGCCGGGGCGATTGTCGACGATCACCGATCTTCCCCAGCGCTCGGAGAGCTTCTGGGCGCCGAGGCGGCACATGGTATCGAGGCCCCCGCCGGGCGCGATCCCGACCACGATCCGCACCGGTTTCCTCGGGTAATCGCGCGGCTTGTCCTGGGCATGCGCGGCGGCCGCGGCAGCGACGAGCGCAGCGAGAAGCAAGCGGCTCGCGTTTCTCGCCGTCACGAGCCGGCGAGGCAAGAAAAACCCCGCGCAGGCGGGGTTATCAGTGGCGGTGGGCACGATCAGGCCGGGACCGGCTCTTCCTGGGTCCGGGTGTCGGCATCCCGCGCTGGCTGCTGCCCTTCGGTTTTTCTCCTTGCCGCTTCCGCTTTCGCGAGCTCACCTTCCTTCAATTCCTTTTCCATCTGTTCAACGCGGCGAATCCAGGCGAGACGTTCGTGGGTGTCATAGCACATGGCAAACCTCCTTCCAGATGACGCGGTGACGAGGTGACGAAAGAACCGTTTCCGCTCACGCCACTCGCCCGGATAGTTTACGCCTCGCGGCGGCAATTTAGTAAACTCCCCCGGAAGACACCCTATTTCATGCATGCACGCGAATTCTGCCGCGCGGCCCTTCCGGGCATCACACGGAGTTTCCTGCTGCCGCTCCTTCGGGCAGCGATAGCGTCCATCGCCGTTCTGTCCAGCGCTTACGCGGAAGACACCCGGCTCCTGCGGCAGGTGTGGGTGAACCCCGGGTTCTTCTCCTGGCATTTCGATCGCAGCCTTGATCTTCGCGAGGACAATTGGGGGGTGGGTGTGGAGGCGGCGTTCGCCCCCGACCACGCCGCGATGGCTGGCAACTTCATCAACAGCGACGGGGACCGGAGCCGCTATGCCGCATACCTGTGGCGGCCGCTGCACTGGCAACCCTACGGCGTCGACGTTCACGCGGGCATCGCGCTCGGCGTCTTCGACGGCTATCAACGGGTGAATAGCGGCGGCTGGTTCGTGGCGCCATTGCCGCTGCTGGCGATCGAGGGCAGGTACCTGGGCTTGAATCTCACCATCGTGCCGACGATTGACGACAAGGTGAACGGCGCGATCGTGATCCAGCTCAAGCTGCGCGTATGGTAGCGCCGGCCTTGAAACGCGTTTTACTGCCGCCGATCCTGCTCGCTTTCGTCGCCTGCGCCGCGTCACAATCGAATCCAATTGAGCCCAGGGGCCACGGCCCGGGCGTTTCCGTCTACCTCGTGGCCCACGACAAGCACTCGGGGATCGCGGTCCGGCGCCCCGACATTCCCGCCGGGA
>DASWIC010000005.1:0-59320 GCA_036397875.1 Burkholderiales bacterium | reverse complement strand
GACGGTGCCCGTGCAGGCCATGAAGGCGATTGCTCGGCTGGTCAAACTCGAGAGGGGCGGCTACAGCCCGGCGCTTGTTTCCGCGAGGAATCGGTTGCGCGAACTGGATCCGAACCTGTTCGACTTCTACATGGCGCATTGCAACGTGAGCCATCCGTAGCCAATCGTCCAGCTACCGCTTCAACACTGTGCTGAATTTGTGCCAAGTTCGGCCCGATCTGCATTGGTTTTCCCGCAAGTGCGATTGGGTTTGGGGCTGGCAAGCGCTGTAAGTGACTGATCTATCGATGCCCCAAATTTATCTTTCGCCCTGAAAATCCTTGTGTCGGCGGTTCAATTCCGTCCCTGGCCACCATTCTCCTGCTTCGCGCCGTCTGACCTGAGGATCTCCATCCCCGCCTGCAGGCAGCGCTCGATGCGCGCTTTTTCCTGCGCGATCTTCGCGTCGTCCCACTTCCAGAAGCCCTGCTTTGTTTTCATCCCCAGGTGGCCCTTGTCGACCAGCGCCTTCACGATCGGCGCGGGCGTCTTGCTGTTATAGAGATGCGGGTAGAGCGCCTTGGCGACGATATAGTTGGTGTCCCAGCCGGACATTTCCTTCTGCAGGATGGGCCCGCAGGCGATGAAGCGGAAGCCGAAGCCGCAGCGCACCGCGGTGTCCACGCCCTCCGCGTCGACGACGCCGTCGTTGATGAGATAAAACGCCTCGCGCAGCATGGCGTGCTGGATGCGGTTGCCGACAAAGCCGGGGACGTCCTTCTTCACCCAGATCGGCGCCTTGCCGAGCGTTTTCATGAGCGTGACCAGTGCCTCCGCCACGCGGGGATCGGTGAATTCCGCGCTCACCACTTCCACCAGCGGAACGAGGTGCGCGGGCATGAAGAAGTGCAGGCCCGCGACCCGGGCGCGGTGCTTCAGTGCCTTGCCGATCTCGCCGATCGGGAAATTCGACGTGTTGCTCGTGAGCGCGATGTCGGGACGCGCGAGCGTCTCGATTTGCGCAAACAGCTTCTGCTTGAGCGGCAGATCCTCGGTCGCCGCTTCCACCACGATGCCGATGTCGCGCCACGGCAGGTCTTCAAGCCTGGCATAGGTCCTGACGTTGGATGCGTGGGCCGGCGGGGCCGCGAGTCCCGCCAGCCCGGCCGCAATGCGTGCCGGTAACGCGTCGCGCGTCTTCCGCGACGGGCTCATCACGTGCACGTTCCAGCCGCCGGCGGCGAAGACGATGGCGATATCGCCCCCCATGATGCCGCCGCCGATGATCGCGGCTGTGCGTTGCGGGACTGCCATGTTTACGCTCCGGATGAGATCGAGATGACCCCCCATCCTACCTTCCCCCGCAAGGGGGGAAGGGGATACCCGCCTCCGCGGGGATGACTTGCGTCAGTTGGCGAGGGTGGCCGACCACTTCGCCTCGGCTGAGCCGCTCAACGGCTTCATGACGCCGTGAATCGAGTTGCCGGCGACACGGCCGGCAAAATCGCGCCGCGCGCCGCTCGCGTCCAGCACCGAGAAGCTGATCTGATCGCCGTGCAGCTTGGCGTCGCGGAGCTCGCCCCGTCTGCCGTCGAGCTCGACTTCCCCCTCGACCCGCTGGAACTGCTGGCGCAGCCTCAACTGGTATTCCCTGGGACCGCTGCCGGAGCCGTTCCAGCGCCAGGTGCCCTCGACCGGCGCCGGCACGATCCACAGGTAGGCGGTGCGGCCCTCCACGCTCTCGGTCTGGTCGGGCTGCCAGTCGTCCATGTTGAAGGCGTGCGAGACGACGCGCGTGCCCGGCTTCATCTTGAGGAGGGTCGGGCGCAGCTTGAGGTTGAGGCTCGGCAGCAGGTAGAGCGTGACGACGGTCGCCCTGGTGAAATCGGTCTGGAAGATGTCTCCATTGATGAACGTCACCCTGCCCGTGACACCTTCCTTGGCGGCGGCCCGCTCCGAGAGCACGACCATGTCGGGGTTGTATTCCACCCCGAAGGCCTGCGCCCCGCGCTTGGCGGCCGCGATGACCGTGCGCCCGTCGCCGCTGCCGAGATCGTAGTGGATGTCGCGCGCCGTGAGCTTCGCCATCTCGAGCATCCGCTCGACCAGCGCCTGCGGCGTCGGCACCCAGATGACGTCCTTGCCGTCCTGCCCGACGGTCGGGGTGTAATCCTTGTCCTGGGCGGCGGTCTGTGCACAGGCGGTAAGCGCGAGCACGGCCGCGAGCACGGCGGCGGCGAGACGGAACAGATGCGGATTCAGGAATTGCATGTCGTTCTCCGAAAGGGATGATTGCGGGTGATGGCGGCCGCGCCGCCAGCCGGGATGACGTTCAGGGGCGCATAGTTTACAGCAGGCGCTCGCCGGTTATTCCTATGAGTCCAATCGGTGAGCAGCCAGCGCGGCCGCACATGGCCGAGGGGCCTCGTCAGCCACGAGGTTCCATGCGATCGCTCATCATTCACCATCATCCGTTCAACCGCCCGTCGAAGGTCGCGCCGCTCGCGACCATGGCCTCGATCGCGGCGTCGTCGTAGCCGGCCTCGCGCAGGATCTCGACGCTGTGCTGGCCGAGCTTGGGCGCCGGGTTCCACTCGCGGCGCGTGCCGGTGGACCACTTGTTGGGCAGCCGCATGCTGCGCGTCCGGCCCTCCGTGGGGTGGTCCTTCTGCTCGAAGAAGCCGATGTCCGCGAGGTGCGGATCCTCGAGTAGGCTCTCGAGCGAGTTGTAGGCCATCGCGGGAACGTCCAGGCGATCGAAGATCTCGAGCCACTCGGCGGTGGTCTTCTCCTTCAGCGCCTCCATGCGGACCTGGAAGTACTCCTTAACGTGGGCGAATCGCGCGGGCACGCTGCGGAAGCGCGCGTCGGTCTTGAGCTCCGGGCGCCCGATCCCGTCAAAGAAGGCGAACGCCTGCGCGTCGGTGTTGGCCGACATGCAGATCCAGCCGTCCCGGGTGGGGATCGGCCGGTTGCTCGCGTCGAGGATGCGCGGGTCGCCGGCGCCGCCGAGCGGCGGCTCGAAAGTCTTCAGGTACATGTGCTCTTCCAGCACGAACTTGACCAGGTTCTCGAACATCGGGATCTCGATCGAGCAGCCCTCGCCGCTGCGTTCGCGGCGGTAGAGTGCCATCGCGATCATCTGCACCGCGATCAAGCCCACCACCTTGTCCGCCACCACCATCGGAACGAAGCGCGGCTCGCCCGTCGTGATGTGGTTGAGCGCGGCCATGCCGCCGACGCCCTGGATGATGGTGTCGTAGGCCGGCTTGTCGCGGTAGCGCCCGTCCTGGCCGAAACCGAACATGCCGCAGTAGATGATCCCCGGGTTGGCCGCGCGCACGTCGTCGTAGGACAGCCGCATGCGCGCCATCGATTGGGGGCGATTGTTCCAGAGCATGACGTCGGCGCCCTGGAGCAGCCGCATGAGCGCCGCGTGCCCGGCGGGCTGCTTGAGATCGAGCACGATCGAGCGCTTGTTGCGGTTCAAGTGCAGGAACTTGGCTCCCATGCCTGGCGTGACCGACCGGCCATTCATCACGCGCACCAGGTCGCCGGCCCTCGATTCGACCTTGATGACCTCGGCCCCATGATCGGCGAGGATCTGCGTCGCGAGCGGCCCGACCACGACGGACGTGAGGTCGATCACGCGCACGCCTTCGAGGGGGCCGCCGGACATACGCTACGCTCGAAGGCAGAAGGCAGAAGGCAGAAGGATGACCTGTACCATCAGCGGAACTCTGCGTCCGCGGTGAGGGCGAGGGCGCCCTCCGGGTCCAGCGCCCAGAGCTTCGCCGTCTTGTTGTCGGCCGACGGCTCCCCGCCGAGCGTGATCGGCTGGTTCACGAACAGCGCGCGCACATTGCGCGAGGTGATGTGGCGGATGGGGCTCGATGCGTGGGTGCGCGCGAGCTCGAACACGAGGAGCGTGGTGAGGCCGCCGTTCATGATCAGGTCGGGATAGCCCTCGACCTGGGTCACGTACGGCTTGTCGTAGTGGATGCGATGCCCGTTGAAGGTGAGTGCGGAATAGCGAAACAGCATGACCGGATCGGGCGTGACGGTGCGGGTCCACACCGCCTTTCCCGGCGCGGGCTGCGGCGGCTGGGGCGGGGCGCCGGGCGCGGGGGCCTCGCGGTAGACGAGGTCCTGCTCCTCGGTGATGGCGAGCCCGCGCGGGCTCGTGAGCCCGGTCTTCACCGTCACGAACACCATCGTTCCGGTGCGGCCCTGCTTCACGGTGACGTCCTGGATGATGGAATCGCGGCGCACTTCGTCGCCCACGCGAAGACTCTCGTGGAACGTGGTGCGCTTGCCGGCGAACATGCGCCGCGGCAATGGCACCGGCGGCAGGAAGTCGCCGCGCTGCGGGTGGCCGTCGGCGCCGATCTGCGAGTGACGCACCACGCGCGGGAACAGGATCTGGTGCCAGCCGACCGGCAAGGGGTCACCCATCCGCGGCATGGGATCGTCGCGGTCGAGCGTCGCCGCGAGCCGGTGCACGGCGGGGACAGTGACGTAATCGACGCCCGATTCCTTCTGGCCGATCCATTCCCTGAGCTTTTCGAGTTCTTGCGTCATGGGTCCTGGGTCCTTGTTCCGGTCTCGGGTCACCGGTCACGCCTCACCGGGCGGCGGCGTGGGTCCTCGCCTCGCGCTGCTTGATTGCCTCGTAGCGCCGGAGCAGCCGCTCCGCGCGCACCACGACGGGGATGTCGATCATCTTGCCGTCGATCTGGAACGAGCCGCGCCCGGCTGCCTGCGCTTCCCGGTCCATCTGGATCACCTTGCGCGCGTAGGCCACCTCTTCCGCGCTCGGGGTGTACTCCTCGTTCACGATCGTCACCTGCCCGGGGTGGATGCAGCCGGCGCCGTCGAAGCCGAAGCGGCGAGCGCGGCGCACCATGAGCCGGAATTTTTCCCAGTCGCTGAAGTCGGCCACCGTGCCGATGAAGCCGAGCGGCATCACGCCGGCGGCGCGCGCCGCGATGATCATGCGCTGCTTGGGGTGCAGCAGCACGTCCTCGTCCGGCTGCGCGTTGAGATCGAGCGCGAAATCCTCGCCGCCGATGTTCATCGCCACCACGCGCGCGCTTGCGCGCGGGATCTCGTCGATGCGGGTGAAGGCGTCCGCGGTCTCGATCATCACGATGAACTTCGTGTGCCCCGCCGTCATTCCGCGCTTCACCTCGAGCTCGCTGACGAGCTGGTCGAGGAGCCTCACGTGCGAGGCGCTGTCCGCCTTGGTGATGGCGATGCCGTCGACGTCGTGACCGATCGAGTGCTCGAGGTCGCGAACCGCGAGCGACAGCGGCTGGTTGATGCGCACCACCACGTCCGCGCCGCCGCGCCGCACGCGCGCCGCGTTCTTCTCGACCAGGGTCCGGGCCTTGTCCTTCTCCGACGGCGGCACCGCGTCCTCGAGGTCCAGCTGGAGCACGTCCGCGCCGCGCGTGTGCGCCTTGTCGATGAATTTCTCGACGTTGACCGGCACGTAAAGCAGGGAACGCCACACCGGCAGATCTGCTTTCATCGGTTCTCCTGGGTAAGCCGTAACACCGGGCTTTGGACTCTACCGCCTATTGCTCACCGCTCACGGCCGTTGAGCGATCGCCTTCGCATGCTACGCCCGAGGCGAGCAGCTGCGCGTAGGCCAACTCATCGACGCCGATTTCGGCGAGGAGCACGCGGTTGTGCTCGCCCAGCCGCGGAGCAGGCGTGCGGATCGCGCCGGGCGTGCCGAGAAACCGCGGCACCACGTGATGCATCGGGAACGCGCCCATATCGCTGTCCGGGTAGTCCGCAATCAGGTCCCGGTCGATCACGTGCGGGTCCTCGAGTATCTGGGAGATGTCGTAGATCGGGCCGATCGTGACCTCGGCCTGCTCGAAGAACGCAACATTCTCCGCCTGGGTGCGCTGGGCGACAAACCCGCCGATGATCGCGTCGAGCTCCTCGGCATGCTGCACCCGGTCGGCATTGGAGCGGTAGCGTGGATGGTCGATGAGGTCGGCCCGGCCGATCGAGCGGAACACCCGCTCGGCCATTTTCTGGGTGGAGGCCGACAGCCCCACGTATCTTCCGTCCTTGCAGCGGTAGGCATTGCGCGGCGCGGCATTGGTCGAGCGGCTGCCGGTGCGCGGCTTCACTTTGCCGGTCAGCCGGTAGTTGGCGGCCTGGGGACCGAGCACGGCGAACAGCGGATCGAGCAGCGGCAGGTCGATCACCTGCCCGCGGCCGCCGTTGCTCTCGGCCGCGCGCAGCGCGATCATCGCGCCCGCGGCGCCGTAGAGCCCGGCCACGGTGTCCGCGAGATAAATCGGCGGCAGCACCGGCTCGCGGTCGGCGAAGCCATTGAAGGACGCGAAGCCCGACATGCCCTCGACCAGGGTGCCGAAGCCGGGGCGCCGGCGGTACGGCCCGGCCTGGCCCCAGCCCGAGATGCGCACGATGACGAGCTTCGGGTTGCGCTCGAGCAAGCCGGCGGGCGCAAGCCCCATGTCCTCGAGCGTGCCGGGCCGGAAGCTCTCGATGAAAATGGCGGCGCTCGGAACGAGATCGAGCAGGAGCTTCCGCGCCTCCGGCCTGCGCAGCTCGAGGCACAGGCTCTTCTTGTTGCGCGAGTAGAGCTTCCAGTTGGTCGGCACGCCGTTCACCTGCCAGGCGCGCAGGGTGTCGCCCGTGGGGGGCTCGACCTTGATCACTTCCGCGCCGAAATCGCCCAGCACCTGCGTCAGCGTATTGCCGGCGACGAGGCGCGACAAATCGAGCACGCGCATGCCGTCCAGAGGACAGCGCGCCGCGGGCTCGTAGGGCTTCATGAGGTGGCGGTCAGTCGGACTTGACTTGGGCTTCCGCGCGGGGATGCCGGGCGCAAGGGGCGACGGCCACGATAGCAGCTGGAGCCATGCGGTCGCAACGCGAGGGCGACACCGGCGGCGCGCGCCCTGCGCCAGGCCCGCTAGCGAAGCTCGGCGCCGCTCGCGAGCTGGCGTTCGATCTGGCGCGACTCGCCTTTCAGCAGCTGGGCGACCTCTGCTGCGCGCTTGTCGCTCATTCTGCTGGAGATCGTGGACACCGAAATCGCGGCGAATGCCATGCCGCTCTGGTTGCGGAGCGTCTGGCCTACCGAGCGCACGCCCGCAAGTCCCGATACATCGCGCATGGCGTATCCCAGCTTCTGCGATTTCTTCACCTGGGCGAGGAGAACGGGCGCGGAGAGCCCGTGCTCGGGCAGGCGCGCGGCGTTGGCCGCGACCACGCGCTCGATCTCGTCCTCGCCGAGCGCGGACAGAATGGCGAGGGAGCCGGTGCCGACGCCGAGCGGACGGCGCATGCCGATCTCGAGCGTGAAGGTCTTGATCGGAAAACCGCCTTCACGCCGGTCGAGGCACACCGAGTCGAGTCCGCTCCTTTGGGTAAGGAACACGGTATCGCCGGTCGCCTCCGCGATGCGGGTCAGCGCCGGGTGGCAGATCTCGCGCAGGTTGAAACGCGGCGCAGCCGTGAGCCCGAGCTCGAACATCATCGCGCCGAGAAAGTAGCGGTGCGAGTCGGGGTCCTGCTGCACTATGCTCTCCGCGGCGAGACATTTCAGCATGCGATGCACGGTCGGGCGCTGCAGCCCGGTGCGGGTGGCGAGATCGAGCAGGCGCGAGCCGCTCCGGTTGTGGGCGGCGATCTCGCGCAGCAGCGTCAGCGCGCGCTCGATGCTCTGGGTGCCGGTGAGGCGGGTGCCGGCTTCGGCCTCAATCTTGCGGGGCATGGCTGGGGTAAGTCCGTATCGTGAGCGAACCGCGATTATGCCATCAGAGCGGTCCTGGCAAAACGGCGGGGCCCATGGTAACGTAAAACCCATATCTTGGACGCATTACCGTGGTTCACGTTGTGGACCTCGGGGCCGCGCGGTTCTCCTGCCCGGACCGATTTCCGGGTGACACGCCATGAGCGAACAACACTCTTCCTCGGTTGCGACCGGATCGCCCGGCGCACGCTTTCGCGCCGCGGTCGAGGTCGAGCGCCCGCTGCAGGTCATCGGCACCATCAATGCCTATTCAGCGCGCATGGCGCAGCGCGTCGGCTACCGTGCCATCTACCTTTCGGGCGGGGGGGTGGCCGCCGGCTCGCTGGGCGTGCCTGATCTGGGCATCAGCGGGCTCGACGACGTGCTCACCGACGTGCGCCGCATCACCGATGCCTGCCCGCTGCCGTTGCTGGTGGACGTGGACACCGGCTTCGGCGCAAGCGCGCACAACATCGCCCGGACGGTGAAATCCCTCATCAAGTTCGGCGCGGCCGCGATGCACCTGGAGGACCAGGTCGGCGCCAAGCGCTGCGGCCATCGCCCGAACAAGGAGCTCGTGTCGCAGCAGGAAATGGTGGACCGGGTCAAGGCCGCGGCGGATGCCAAGACCGATTCCCGGTTCGTGGTGATGGCGCGCACCGACGCGCTGGCGGTGGAAGGTTTGCAGGCGGCGATCGACCGCGCGTGCGCGTGCGTGGAGGCCGGCGCCGACATGATTTTCCCGGAGGCGATCACCGAACTCCCGATGTACCGGAAGTTCGCCGAAGCCGTGAAAGTTCCGATACTCGCCAACATCACCGAGTTCGGGAAGACCCCGCTGTACTCGGTGCAGGAGCTCGCGGGCGCCGGCGTCGCGATGGTGCTCTATCCCCTGTCGGCATTCCGGGCCATGAACGCGGCGGCGTTGCGGGTCTACCAGGCGGTGCGCCGGGACGGCACGCAGAAGGGCGTGCTGGAGCTGATGCAGACGCGCGACGAGCTCTACGAAACTCTCGACTACCACGCCTACGAGCGCAAGCTCGACGAGCTGTTCGCCCGCGACAAGAGATCTAAGTGATGAGTGATGAGTGACGAGTGATAGGCAGGTTTACCGCCCGTCACCTGTCGCCGCATCTCGATGACGGGAATCCTGCTGTCCAGGGGCACGCTGGCGCGCTACGGCGACGGCCTCTCCGCCGCTTCCCGCGAAGCGGGCATCCAGGCCCGGGTGGTGCATCTCCGGGACGATGCGAACGAGCGCCTGCCGCCCGCGGATTGCGCGAGCATCGAGATCGCCTATCTCACCCGCGACATCACGTTTTCCGAGCACTACGCGACGTTCGGCGAGACGCTCGCCGCCGCGCCGAACCTCAAGTGGGTGCACTTCGTGAATACCGGCGTCGACCAGCATCCCTTCCTCCGGGATCTCGTGGATCGCGGAGTGCGCCTCACGACGTCCGCCGGCTCCAACGGCGAGCCGGTGGCGCAGACCGCCATCTGCGGGCTGCTCATGCTCGCCCGCCGATTTCCGCAGTGGTGGGCGGCGCAGGGCCGCCGGGAGTGGGCTCCACTCCGCGGCGATGCGGTGCCGCGCGAGCTGCCGGGACAGACCGTGCTGATCGTGGGCCTGGGCACGGTCGGCGGGGCGGTCGCGCGCTTCTGCCGGGCACTGGGACTGCACGTCATCGGCGTGCGGCGCAGTCCGCGCGGCCCCGAGGACCCGGTGCACGAGATGCACACGCCCGCCGCGCTGCCGGAGCTGCTCGCGCGCTGTGATGGGGTGGTGCTGGCGTGCCCGCTCACGCCCGAAACCCGGCACATCATCAACGCGGGAACGCTTGCGCGGCTGCCGCGTGGCGCGTATCTCATCAACGTAGGGCGTGGCGGACTCGCGGATGAGCGCGCGGTGATCGCGGCGTTGGAGAGCGGCCAGCTGGGCGGCGTTTATCTCGACGTTTTCGAACGGGAGCCGCTGCCGGCCGACTCCCCGCTCTGGGATCATCCCAACGCCATCGTCTCACCCCACAACGCCTCGGCATCGGCGGGCAACAATGACCGCGCCACGCGGATATTCTTCGACAACCTGGTGAGGTGGGCGCGCGGCAAGCCGCTTCAAAACGAGGTCTGATTTCCCGCGCCGGCCACCGAAAGCCCGCACCCTAGGTTGGCGCGGCCGCTGCTAACGTATTAATATCTCCTCTCTTTTTGCCTGGCCGCGCCCGTTCATGCAGCTCTTCGCCGTTGGCATCAACCACCAGACCGCACCGCTCTCGGTGCGCGAGCAGGTGGTGTTTCACGCCGAGAACCTGATCGGGGCGCTGCGGGAGCTGGTGGAACGCCGCCCGGTGCACGAGGCGGCGATCATCTCCACCTGCAACCGCACCGAGATCTACTGCTCGACCGTCGACCCGTTCGCGGCGATCGACTGGATGGCGGGCTATCACAGCCTGAAGCGCCAGCAGATCGAGCCATATGTCTACCAGCTGCCGCAGGAGAAGGCCGTGAAGCACGCCTTCCGCGTGGCAAGCGGTCTCGATTCGATGGTGCTCGGGGAGCCGCAGATCCTGGGCCAGTTCAAGCAGGCGGTGCGCACGGCCCAGGCAGCAGGGACGCTGGGACTGCTGCTGAACAAGCTGTTCCAGCGCACGTTCGCCGTCGCCAAGAGCGTGCGCTCCGAGACCGATATCGGCGCGGCGACGGTGTCGATGGCGTCCGCGGCGGTCGGGCTCGCGCAGCGGATCTATCCGGCGATCGCCGAGCAAGGCGTGCTCTTCATCGGCGCGGGCGAGATGATCGAGCTCTGCGCCACGCATTTCGCCGCCCAGCACCCCCGGCGCCTGACGTTCGCCAACCGCACGCTCGAGCGCGCCCAGGCCCTTGCCGACCGCTTCCTCGGCCGCGCCATCACGCTGAACGATCTGCCGGCGCAGCTTGCCGGCCACGACATCGTGGTGAGCTCGACGGCGAGCACCCTGCCGATCATCGGCAAGGGCCTCATGGAGCGCGCGCTACTCGCGCGCAAGCATCGCCCGATGCTCATGTTCGATCTCGCCGTGCCGCGCGACGTCGAGGAGGAAGTGGGGCGCCTGGACGACGTGTTCCTGTATGGCGTGGACGACCTTGGCAAGGTCGCGCGCGAGGGCATGGACGTGCGGAGCGGCGCAGTGGCGCAGGCCGAGATCATCATCGAGAACCAGGTCAGCGATTTCATGCACTGGCTGCGCAACCGGGAGCTGGTGCCGACGATACGCGCGCTGCGCGACACGGCGGAGCGCGCGCGGCGCCACGCGATGCAGCGCGCGCAGCGGCGCCTGGCGAAGGGCGACGATCCCCAGTTGGTGCTCGAGCAGCTCTCGCACGCGCTCGCCGCGAAGCTGCTGCACGCGCCGACCCATGCGCTGGCGCACGCCCGCGAGGAGGAGCGCGAGGCCCTGGCAGAGCTGCTGACCCGGCTCTACCAGATCCCGCGCCCGGAATAAGCAGCCACCCCCGCCGATGAAAGCCAGTATTGCGGCCAAGCTCGCCCAGCTCTCGGGCCGGCTCGAGCAGCTGAACCGCCTGCTCTCCGCCGAGAACGCGACCGCCAACCTCGATAACTACCGCAAGCTCACCCGTGAGCACGCCGAGATCGCGCCGGTGGTGGCGCTCTACCAGCGCTACCGGGAGGGCGAGGCTGATATTGGGGCGGCGCAGGAGATGAGCGGAGATCCTTCCACGCGCGAGTTTGCCGAGTCCGAGCTGCGGCAGACCCGGGAGCGGCTGGCCGGGATCGAGGAGGAGCTGCAGAAGCGGCTGCTGCCCAAGGATCCCAACGACGACCGCAACATCTTTCTCGAGATCCGCGCCGGCACGGGCGGGGAGGAATCCGCCCTCTTCGCGGGCGAGCTCTTCCGCCTCTACGGCCGCTATGCCGAGCGCAACCGCTGGCAAGTCGAGGTGATTTCGCAAAGCCCGTCCGACCGCGGCGGCTTCAAGGAGATCATCGCCAAGATCTCGGGACAGGGCGCCTATTCCCGGCTCAAGTTCGAGTCCGGCGGCCATCGGGTGCAGCGCGTGCCGGTCACCGAGACCCAGGGCCGTATCCACACTTCCGCCTGCACAGTGGCCGTGATGCCGGAAGCCGACGAGATCGCGGACGTGGTGCTCAACCCGGCGGAGCTGCGCGTGGACACCTACCGCGCCTCCGGGGCGGGCGGGCAGCATGTCAACAAGACCGACTCGGCGGTGCGCATCACGCACCTGCCGACCGGCATCGTGGTGGAGTGCCAGGACGACCGCTCGCAGCACAAGAACCGGGCGCGGGCGCTCGCCATTCTCGCCGCACGCATCAAGGACAAGCAATTGAGCGAGCAGCGGGCGCGGCTCGCCGCCACCCGCAAGTCCCTCATCGGCAGCGGCGACCGCTCCGAGCGCATCCGCACCTACAATTTTCCGCAGGGGCGCGTGACCGATCACCGCATCAATCTCACGCTCTACAAGATCGACCGGATCATGGATGGCGAGCTCGACGAGCTGATCTCGGCGCTTTCGGCCGAGCACCAGGCCGAGCTGCTCGCTCAGCTCGCGGAAGACACGCAGCCGGCGTAAGCCGGGGCGCTCGCGGTCCCGCCCTGATGGCGCTCACCATCGCGGAAGCCCTGCGGCAGGCGGGGGCGGCGCTTGGCGCGAGCGAGGCGCGCGCCCTGCTGCGCCATGCGCTCGGGCGCGAAGACGCCTACCTGGTGGCCCACGCGCAGGATGCGCTGGATGCCCGTGCGCGGGACGCATTCGAGCGACTCGCGGCGCGGCGTTCGGCGGGAGAGCCGATCGCCTACCTTACGGGCGAGCGCGAGTTCTACAGTCTCGCGTTCAAGGTGACGCCGGCGGTGCTGATCCCGCGGCCGGAAACGGAGCTTCTGGTCGAAGCCGCGCTCGCGCGCGTTCCGGCGCAGTCCGGGTGTCGCGTGCTCGAGCTTGCCACCGGCAGCGGCTGCGTTGCATTGGCGATTGCGCTCCTTCGCCCTCGCGCGCAAGTGACGGCAACGGATGCGTCGCGCGACGCGCTGGCGGTCGCACGCGAGAACGCGGCACGGCACCGGGCGCGCGTCGAATTCGTCGAGAGCGACTGGCTTGCCGCGCTCGCCGGCCGGCGCTTCGATCTGATCGTTGCGAACCCTCCCTACGTCGCGGAGCGGGACCCGCGCCTGGCACAGGGCGACTTGCGGTTCGAGCCCCGTGCGGCGCTCGTCGCGGGCGCTGACGGGCTAGGGTGCCTCCGTCTGATCATCGCGCAGGCGCGCGCTCACCTCGAACCCGGCGGCCGGCTGCTGTTCGAGCACGGCTACGATCAGGCCGGGCGCTGCCGCGATCTGCTCGCGCAGGCCGGCTATGGTCAAGTCGCTACTCATCGAGATCTTGCCGGCATCGAGCGGGTGAGCGAGGGACGCATTTGACGGCGCGGATCGGCCGCCGCTAGAATAAAAGCCTTAGTGAATTACTCGGATATAGGATAACTTATGATTATTCAAGAGCTTATAAAGAACCAGGTGACTGGTAACAAGGTGGTCTTGTACATGAAGGGCACACCCGACTTCCCGCAGTGCGGCTTCTCGGCGAACGCGATCGGCATTTTGCGCGCCTGCGGCGTGAGCGACCCCTATACGGTCAACGTGCTGGAACATCCCGAACTCCGCCAGGGCATCAAGGAATACGCCAGCTGGCCGACCATTCCGCAGCTCTACGTGAACGGGGAGTTCGTCGGCGGCTCGGACATCATGGTCGAGATGTACCAGAGCGGGGAGCTGAAGAAGCTGCTCGAAAAAACGACCGCCTGAGCAAGACATCAGAGAACGTGACACGGCCGGCCGCGCGCCGGCCGCCACGATTCGCTCGTCGCCTGGATCAGGCGGCGAGGGAATAGCCGTACTGCGCAAGCAGCCCGAGCGCGATCACGAACAGGGCGCGCTTCACCCAGACGCGAAACGTCGCCGCGTCGATGCGGTCGCGGATGCGCACGCCGATGAGCGAGCCCGCGACACCGATTGCGACGAAGGGTAGCGTTGCCAGCCATTCGCCCGTCGCGATGCCGCCCCGCGTCGCGAGCACCGTGAACTGCGTCGTCTTGCCAAGCAAGAAGCAGATGTTGAGCCCTTGCACCAGCATGACGGGCGTGACGCCCAACGAAAGATAAAAGACGATGAGGGGCGGTGCGGAGATATTCGCCGTTCCTTCGAAGATCCCGGCGGTGACGCCGGCCAGCGGAGCGAACGCGCGCTCATGACGCCGCACCAGCGGCCAGTCGGCGCGCCCCAGGCGCTCGAGATTGAGATAAAACAGCGTGAGGATGGCCAGCACCAGCGTGTAGGGCGCATCCGGAGCGGAAACGAACACCCACGTGCCGCTGGCCGCGCCGAGAATCATGTAGAGGGGCATTTTCCAGAAGCGCGCGAGGACGGCGCGCAACGGCCCGCTGGCGAACAGGGCGACACAGACGGTCGCGAGGGTTGGCAGGAGGACAGCGACGATAGCCGTGCGCATGTCGGTGATCATCGCGATCAACGGCGTTGCCACGAAGGGAAAGCCGAAGCCCAGAGCGCCCTGGAGCAGGCCGGCGACGAGGACGATGCATGCAATCCAGAACAGCAGGATCAGCGGGAGCGTCTCAAGCAGCATCGTTTTCTGGCGGGAACGCGAGACTCAAAGAGGTCTGGTCGCGGCCGCGCGAAGCGCGGGGCGGACAGTGCGGGTCGGAGTTGGAGGACATCATGCAGGTCCGGCAGTGTAGCAAACGACTGTCCGGGCCCGGGTCGCGGTGCCGGTCTCGGCGATTGTCATAGCGCTCCGATTCCACTACGATGGTTTTTGCCCCACGCCAACGAGGAGGACCGCCATGGGCGAGAGCATGACAGGTGGACGCGCTGTCGGCGCCGGCCAGGGCTGGACGTGGATCGCGGAAGGGTTCGGGCTGTTCAAGAAGGCCCCGGGCATATGGATAGCGGTTGTGGTCATCCTGTTCGTGATCCTGATCGTGCTCACGTTGATCCCCCTGCTGGGCGCCCTCGCCACGTTCCTGCTGATGCCCGTTTTCATAGGCGGTCTGCTGCTCGGCTGCCAGGCGCTCCAGGGCGGCGGCGAACTCGAGTTGAGCCATCTTTTCGCGGGATTCAAGCAGCAGACGGGCAACCTCATCGTGCTCGGTGCCCTGGCCATCGGCGGCTGGATCATCGTGATGCTGCCGGTGGTCGCGATCGCCGGCACGGGCGCCATCCTGGCGGTATTGCGCGGAGATGCCGCGGGCATCGCGGCTCTGGGCGGCAGCTTCATGCTTGCCTGGCTGGTTGCGGTCGCGCTCAGCCTCCCGATCTACATGGCGCTGTGGTTCGCGCCCGCACTGGTGGTGCTGCGCGGGATGGCCCCCGTCGCCGCCATCCGGGAGAGCTTCCTCGGCTGCCTGAAGAACATCCTGCCGTTTCTGGTCTACAGCATCGTGGTAATGGTGCTGGGCATCCTGGCGGCGATCCCGCTCGGCCTCGGCTGGCTCGTGCTGGGGCCGACGCTGATCGCGTCGGTCTACGTCTCGTATCGGGATATCTTCGGCGCCAGCTGAGTCGCTTGAGCCCGTGCCTTGCGGGGCCTGGAAGAGCATTGCCCGATGCCCTTCCTTTCGGAAGGCATTGCCTAATATAAACCTTTAATAACAATGTGTTGTATTGTAAAATGAAAGCGATTGCAGAAGGCGATGGTGCCTGTTTAGAATAATTCGGTTACGCTCAGCCTGCGCCCGGCAGAGGCACACGATTGGAGGGTTTTCATGAACATCATGACTGACGCGAAGAACCTCACCGCAACCACCCGGCCCGCGGGAGGGAAGGTGCGCATGACGCCGTCGGAAGCGTTCATCGAGACGCTGGTAGCGCACAAGGTGAAGGATGTATTCGGCATCGTCGGCTCGGCCTACATGGACGCCCTCGACCTCTTCCCCGGCGCGGGCATCCGGCTCGTGAGCGTCGCGCACGAGCAGAATGCCGCGCACATGGCCGATGGCTATGGGCGGGTCACCAACCGGCCGACCGTGTGCATCGCGCAGAACGGTCCCGGCATCACCAATTTCGTGACCGCGGTGGCGGCGGCCTACTGGGCGCACACGCCGATGGTGGTGGTCACCCCGGAATCGGGAAGCCTCACGGCGGGCCACGGCGGCTTTCAGGAGACGGAGCAGATGCCGATCTTCTCGAAGATCACCAAGTGGCAGGTGCACGTGAATTCGCCGCTGCGCATGGCCGAATTGATGCACCGCGCGTTCACCGTCGCGCTGCACGAACGCGGGCCGGTGCAGGTGAATATCCCGCGCGACTACTTCTACGGTGAAGGTGAATACGAAATCCTGCCGCCGCTCGTCATCGAGCGCGCCGCGGGCGGGACCAACGCGCTCGACAAGGCGGCGAAGATGCTCGCCGAGGCGCGGTTCCCCGTCATCCTGTCGGGCGGAGGCGTCGTGATGGCGGACGGCATCGATGAAGTGAAGGCGCTGGCGGAGCACCTCACCGCACCGGTCGTGAACTCCTATCTCCACAATGATTCGTTTCCGGCGAGCCACGCGCTCTCCTGCGGCCCGCTCGGATACCAAGGCTCGAAAGCGGCGATGCGGATCATTGCGCGCGCCGACGTCGTGCTCGCGCTCGGCACGCGCCTCGGCCCGTTCGGCACGCTGCCGCAACACGGCATCGACTACTGGCCGAAGGAGGCGAAGATCATCCAGATCGACGCCGACCATCGCACGCTGGGGCTCGTGAAGAAGGTCTCGCTCGCGGTCCAGGGCGATGCCCGGCTCGCGGCGCAGGAGCTGCTGAAGCGCCTGAAGGCGCGCGGGGCGCGTAAACCCGACCGCAACCGGCTTGCGGAAGTGCACCGGGAGAAGGAGGCGTGGATCCTCGAGCTCGCCAACTGGCACTCGCCCAACAAGAAGGGGCAGATCGGCCCGCGCCGGGCGCTCGCCCAGCTTGCAAAGGCGCTTCCCAGGAACGCCATGGTCTCCACGGACATTGGCAATGTCTGCTCGGTCGCAAACAGCTATCTGCGATTCGAGCAACCGTTGTCCTTCCTCGCGGCGATGAGCTGGGGCAACTGCGGCTACGCCTATCCCACGGCGCTCGGCGCCAAGGTCGCGCGGCCGGAGCGCCCGGCGATCGCCTACGTCGGCGACGGCGCCTGGGGCATGAGCCTCGCCGAGGTCATGACCGCCGTGAAGGAGAAGATCCCGGCGGTCGCGGTGGTGTTCAACAACGGCCAGTGGGGCGCGGAGAAGAAGAACCAGATCGACTACTTCGATAACCGCTTCGTCGGCACCAACCTCGCCAATCCGGACTTCTCGGAAGTCGCGCGCGTGATGGGCGCCGAAGGCTACCGCGTGGAGCACGAGGACGAGGTCTCCGATGCGCTCAAGGCGGCGCTGCGCTCCGGCAAGCCCTCGGTGGTCGAGATCATGCTCACGCAGGAGCTGGGTGAGCCGTTTCGTCGTGATGCGTTCCGCAAGCCGCGCCGCCTGCTGTCCAAGTACCGCAGGTTCAGTGCGAAGGAGTACCGTTGACCCCCACCCCAACCCTCCCCCATGCCGAGGGGGAGGGATAGGGAGGGGGTAAGTGAGCGCTCACTGAGCGCCATGCCCGGGTGGATCGGGGTCCAATTCGCAAGACCGCAAAGCTGGCCGATGTCGCGCGGCTCGCGGAGGTATCCACCGCCACCGTTTCGCGCGCGCTGACACAGCCCGACAAGGTCAAGTCGGCCACCGCCGCGCGCATCCGGCACGCCGTGCAGGCGCTCGGTTACGTCACGCACGGCGCGGCGCGCGCGCTCGCCTCGCGCCGCACCCACACCATCGGCGCGGTCATCCCGACCCTCGACAACGCGATCTTCGCCAACACCGCCCACGCCCTGCAGAAAACCCTCGACGACGCCGGCTACACGCTGCTGCTCGCAAGCCATGAGTTCGACGCGGAGGTGGAAGCACGCCTCACGCGTGCGCTGATCGAGCGCGGCGTGGACGGGCTCGTGCTGCTCGGTGCCACGCATCATCCGAGCGTGTTGCGGATGCTCGACCTGCACCAGATCCCGTACGTCCTCACCTGGGCGCTCGACGCGGCGGGACGGCATCCCTGCGTCGGGTTCGACAATCGCGCCGCGGCGGTGCGCATCGCATGCCACTTGCTCGACCTCGGCCACCGCCAGTTCGCCATGATCTCGGGGGTGACCAGCGGCAACGAGCGCGCAGCCGAGCGGCTCGACGGCGTGCGGCAGGCGCTGGCCGCGCGCGGCATCACGCTCCTCCCCGGGCGTGTCGTCGAGAAGCCCTACACTCTGACCGCCGGGCGCGAAGGTCTGCGCGAGGTCATGCACGGGTCGCCGCGGCCCACGGCCGTGGTTTGTGGCAACGATGTGATCGCGATTGGCGCGCTCGCCGAGTGCCTCGCGCAGGGACTCGCGGTCCCGCGCGACGTCTCCGTGACCGGGTTCGACGACCTCGAGATGGCCGCGGTCGTGACGCCCGCTCTCACCACCGTGCACTTCCCCACAGCGGAGCTCGGCACCTACGCGGGGCAGCACCTGCTCGACCGGCTCGCGGGCAAGCCGGTCGAGCAGCGCACCGAGCTGCCGGTGGAGCTCGTCGTGAGGGCGAGCACCGCGCCGCCCTCGATTCTGTGACCCGTCACACGTTTCATGTTGAGGCGAGGAGCTGGTCGATCATTCGCTGCGCCTGCGCGCCGTAGCCGCCACCGAAGAGGTTCAGGTGGTTGAGCACGTGATAGAGGTTGTAGAGGTGCTTGCGCGTTTCGTATCCGGCGTCGAGCGGGAACTCCGCGCGGTAGGCTTCCTGAAAGGAGCGCGGAAAGCCACCGAACAGCTCGGTCATTGCGAGGTCTGCTTCGCGGTCGCCGTAGTAGACCGCAGGGTCGTAAATCACGGGCTCGCCGTCCGCCGTCCGTCCGGCGTTGCCCGACCACAGATCCCCGTGCAGCAGCGAGGGCAACGGCGAGTGGCTGCGGAAAAAGGATGGCAGCACCTCCAGCAGGCGCTCCCCCGCCGCGATCAGGCGACCGCCCTGGCCCCGCGATTGCGCGAGCTTCAATTGGAAGCCCAGCCTGCGCTCGCGCCAGAACGCGATCCAGTCGCCTGAGCCGGTATTAATCTGGGGGGTGGCGCCGATGGTGTTGTCGCGATGCCAGCCGTATTGCGTCCCGGTCACGCGGTGCATGCGCGCGAGGTTGCGCCCCAGCTTGCCCATGCTCCGGTCATCGCCGGGGGAAAGCTCGAGATGCTCGAGCACCAGCCAACTGGCCTGCGCGTTGGCGCCGTGACAGAGCGGGTGCGGCACGCGCACGGTCTGGGAGCGCGCGATCTCCGCAAGTCCCGCAGCCTCCGCCGCGAACATGTCCGCCCGGGACGGCGCGTTGAGCTTGACAAAACAGGCATGGCCCGCGCCGCGGACGGCGTAGCACTCGTTGATGCAGCCGCCTCCGATAACCGCGCGCGATTCGATGGTAAAGGGCGTGCCGGACGCCGCGCCGATCGAGCGCTCGATGTCCCGCCAGGGACCCATGACGGCGGTTGTCAGTCGAGCGACTTGCGCGCCTTGGCGATGGCGGCCTTGACGCGGACCGGCGCCGTGCCGCCCAGATGGTTGCGGCTCTTCAGCGATCCTTCGAGCGTCAAGACGCCGTAGACATCCTGGGTGATGACCGAGGAGAAGCGCTGCAGCTCGGGGAGCTTCAGCTCGGCCAGCTCGCAGTTGCGCGACTCCGCGAAACGCACTGCCTGCGCGACCGCCTCGTGCGCGTCGCGGAACGGCACGCCTTTGCGTACCAGGTACTCGGCGAGATCGGTGGCGGTGGCGTGTCCCTCACGCGCGGCGGCGGCCATCGCCTCGCGCTGGACCTTGATGCCGCCGAGCATTTCGGCGAACACGGCGAGGCACGCGGTCAGCGTGTCCACCGTGTCGAACAGCGGCTCCTTGTCCTCCTGGTTGTCGCGGTTGTAGGCGAGCGGCTGCCCTTTCATGAGCGTCAACAGCGCCACGAGGTGGCCGTTGACGCGCCCGGTCTTGCCGCGGATCAGCTCCGCGACGTCCGGGTTGCGTTTCTGCGGCATGATCGAGGAGCCGGTGGCGAATCCGTCAGCGATCTCGACGAAGCTGAAGCGCGGGTTGGCCCAGAGGATGAGCTCCTCGCAGAATCGCGAGAGGTGCGTCATGGCGAGCGCCGCGCCGGCGCAGAATTCGATCGCGAAGTCGCGGTCGGACACCGCGTCGATCGAGTTCTCGCACACTTCCTCGAAGCCGAGCTCCTTGGCCACCCGCTGGCGGTCGATCGGGAACGAGGTGCCGGCGAGCGCCGCCGCGCCGAGCGGCAGGCGGTTCATGCGCCTGCGGGCGTCGGCGAGACGCTGCGCGTCGCGCGCGAACATCTCGAAGTACGCGAGCAGGTGGTGGCCGAAAGTGACCGGCTGCGCCACCTGCAGGTGCGTGTAGCCCGGCATGACCGTTTCGGCATGCGCGTCGGCGAGATCGAGCAGGGCGCGCTGCAGGGACTTCAGCAGCGCGAGCACCTGGTCGATCGCGGCGCGCAGGTACAGCCGCAAGTCGGTGGCGACCTGGTCATTGCGCGAGCGGGCGGTGTGCAACCGCTTGCCGGGCTCGCCGGCAAGTTCGATCAGGCGCCGCTCGATGTTGAGATGCACGTCCTCCAGCGCATCCGACCAGGGGAAGACGCCGGCCTGAATCTCGGAACGGATCTGCGCAAGCCCCTTCTCGATTGCCTCGAGATCGGGCTTGCCGATGATTCCGGCCGCCTGCAGCATCCGGGCATGGGCGAGCGAGGCCTCGATGTCGAATGCCGCGAGCCGGCGGTCGAAGGAAACCGAGGCGGTGAAGCGCTGCACGAGCTCGGTCGGCGGCTCGGCAAACCGTCCCGACCACGGCCGGCTGCGGGTATTGTCGTTGGCGGACATACAGGCTGCTAAAATTCAGGAGTGGCGCGAAGTATAAATCAAAACGCCTACTCGGGCGCCCTGCCGAACTTCCGCAACCTCGGCATCATGCTGCGCATCCTGCTGATGGGCAACGCGGCGGCCGCGGCGGCGGCGATCGTGAAGGGTTCAAGCCTGCTCGGAACCTGGCGCGAGTTTGTCGAGATCGCCGCGCTGGTCGAGCCGTTGCTGGTGCTCTCGGTGGTGGTGCTTGCGGCGCTCTCCGGCGCCCTGCGCCTGCTCCCGTTCTGGCTCGGGGCGACGGCGGTGGTGGTGCTGGAGCTCGTGCTCACGACCGTGCTGTATTTCGAAGGGCGCCCGCTGCTCGGGCAGGCGCCCGCGGCCCTGGAGCGCTACCTCCTGCTGGTCACGCTCGCCACCCTGGCCATGCTCGCCTACTTCGACCTGCGCGGGCGCGCGCTGTCGCCGGCGCTGTCGGAAGCCCGGCTGCAGGCGCTGCAGGCGCGCATCCGTCCCCATTTCCTGTTCAACAGCATCAACGCGGTGCTGTCGCTGATCCGCCAGGACCCGCGGCGGGCGGAGCTGGCGCTGGAGGACATGGCGGAGCTGTTTCGCGTGCTGATGGCCGACAACCGGGAACTGACCCCGCTCACGCGCGAGCTGGACCTGTGCCGCCAGTACCTCGGCATCGAGCAGTTGCGGCTCGGCGGGCGCCTGAACGTCGAATGGCAGCTCGACGCCATGCCGCGCGATGCCATGGTGCCGCCGCTCGTGCTGCAGCCGCTGCTGGAGAACGCGGTCTATCACGGGATCGAGCCGCGCATCGAGCCCGGCACGATCATCATCAACGTCGCCGCCGTGCGCGACGAGCTGCACGCGGTGCTGCGCAACCCGTATCGGCCCGACGGCGACCGCCACGCGGGCAACCGCATGGCGCTGGCGAACATCCGCGAGCGGCTCGCGCTGCACTTCGACGCCGAAGCGAGCCTCTCCACGCGGGCGGGGGCGGACAGCTACGAGGTTCGAATCGTCATGCCCTACGTCAAAGGCGGTGATTCACGAAACGTGGTTCATGAGTCGACCCATGAGTGAAGAGAAACCGCCGATGCGCGTGGTGATCGTGGACGACGAGGCCCCGGCGCGCTCGCGCTTGAAAGAGCTCCTCGCGGACTGCGCAGGCGACCTGCCTCTTACCGTTACCGGCGAAGCCGCGAGCGGCCCCGAGGCCATCGAGCTCCTCGCCGCCGAAGCGGCAGACGTCGTGCTGCTCGATGTCCGGATGCCGGAGATGGACGGCATCGAGGTCGCACAACATCTGCAGAAGCTCGAGCGGCCGCCGGCGGTGGTGTTCGCGACGGCCTACGACGCCTACGCGATCCGCGCTTTCGAGGTGCACGCGGTCGACTACCTGCTGAAACCGATCCGGCTGGCGCGCCTGAAGGAGGCCCTCGCACGCGCGGCTGCGGCGCCGCGGCCCGAGGTGCTGGACGCGATCGCGCGCGCGGCGCGCACACACCTCTCGGCCCAGGAACGCGGGCGCGTCCACCTCATCCCGGTCAAGGACGTGGTCTATCTCAAGGCCGAGCTCAAGTACGTGACAGTGCGGACGGCGGAGCGGGAGTACCTGATCGAGGAGGCGCTGACCAAGCTCGAGGAGGAGTTCGGCGAGCGCTTCGTGCGCGCGCACCGCAACTGCCTGGTTGCGCGCGCGGTGGTGCGCGGCTTCGAGCGCACGATGAAGGACGGGGAGCCGCACTGGGAAGTGCTGCTCGAGGGCGTGGAGGAGAAGATTGCGATCAGCCGCCGCCAGCAGCACATCGTGCGCGAGTTCGGAAAAGCCGGACGCTTTTCGGATTGAACGGGCCGCTCAGTAAGCGCGCGCCTGAAACATTTCGCCAGCAGCATGCCGGAAGTCGGTACCAGAGCAGAAGCGCCGGGGCGCATCGTGATCGCCTCGCGCGAATCGGCGTTGGCGCTGTGGCAGGCGCGCTACATCGAGTCGAAGCTCGCCGCATCATACCCACGCGCCGAGATCCGCATACTCGGGCTCACCACCGAGGGCGATCGCCGGCTCGACGCGTCGCTTGCGCGAATCGGCGGCAAGGGCCTGTTCGTCAAGGAGCTCGAGGAAGCGCTGGCAAGCGGCCGCGCCGATATCGCCGTGCACTCGGTGAAGGACCTGCCGATGACCCTCGCGCGGGAATTTGCGCTCGCCGCGGTGAGCGAGCGCGAGGATCCGCGCGATGCCCTGGTTTCCAACCGCTACGCCGATTTTTCCGCGATGCCGGCGGGCAGCCGCGTCGGCACCTCCAGCCTGCGCCGTGAATGCCAGTTGCGGGCGCGCTACCCCGGCCTGCGGCTCGAGCCGCTGCGCGGCAACGTCACCACGAGACTGAGGAAACTCGACGCCGGCGACTACGACGCCGTGATACTTGCCGCCGCGGGGCTGAAGCGCCTGGGGCTGGATGATCGCATCACGCGCCTGCTGCCGCCGTCCGAGAGCATCCCGGCGCCGGGGCAAGGCGCGCTCGGCGTGGAGTGCCTGAGCCGTCGCACCGATCTCCTCGAAGCGCTGGCTGCGCTCGACCACGCAGCCACGGCGCGCTGCGTCGCGGCCGAGCGCGCCTTCTCACGCGCGCTCTCGGGCAGCTGCAACGTCCCGCTGGGGGCCTATGCGGAAGCGGAAGGCGCCAATCTGCGGCTGCGCGGATTCGTCGGGGCGCCCGACGGCTCGCGCCTGGTGAGCGGCGAGTTGACGGGGCCGGCACGGGATCCGGAAGCGCTGGGCGTCACGCTGGCGCAGGGGCTCAAGGCGCAGGGCGCGGGCGACATCCTGGCGAAACTGGAAAGCCAGGCTGCCGCGCGGTGAAGCGCGAGCAATCGCGCGCGACCGTAAGTGGGCCACCAGTCACGAGCCACCAGTCACGATTTTCGGGTTCGAGCGCAGCGATGAGACGCAAGCCGCTTGCGGGCAAGAGCATCGTCGTGACGCGGCCGGCGCACCAGACGCAGGCGTTCGCGCGCCTGATCCGGAACGCCGGCGGCCGTCCCATCCTGTTTCCCGCGATCGAGATCCGCGACATCGAGGATCTGGGACCGTTCATGCGAATCGTCGACCGCCTCGATGAATTCGACCTCGCGGTCTTCGTGAGTCCCAATGCGGTCGAGCGGGCGCTCGGCCTGATCGGTGGCCGGCGCGGGTTTCCCCGCCGGCTCCAGGTTGCCACGGTCGGCGGCGGCAGCGTGAAGGCGCTCGAGCGATTCGGAATAACCGGCGTCGTGGCGCCGCGGGGCCGCACCGACACCGAGGCGCTGGTCGAATTGCCGGCGCTGGCGGCAATGCACGGCAGGCGCGTGGTGATCTTCCGCGGGGCGGGCGGGCGCGAGCTGCTCGGGGCGACGCTGCGCGCGCGCGGCGCAGCGGTCGAATACGCGGAGTGCTACCGTCGCGTCAAGCCCGAACTGGATGCAACGCCGCTGCTCCAGATCTGGACCCGGAGCGGCATCGACGCGATAACCGTCACCAGCAGCGAGGGCCTGCGCAATTTCGTCGAGATGATCGGGCCCCTGGGACGCGAGCGTTTGCCCGATATGCCGCTGTTCGTGCCGCACCCGCGGATCGCCGAGGCCGCGCAAGGACTGGGCGTGCGACGGGTGATCGTGACGGGACCGGGCGACGAAGGGATGCTGATCGGCCTCGCCGCCCATTTCGGCGCGCAACGCTGAAACCCACGGACCGTCCGGTCGATTGCGGCTTGGCCGCACCCGCCCGCATACTATCGGCTGCCCGGCGTGATTCTCCATGAGCGATCCCTCACCTGTGTCGTCCCCGTCGCCCGCCGCTCCCGCACGGGGCCGGCTGTTGCGCCGAGTGCTTGACCCCGCGCTGTGGATCGCGGTGCTCGCCCTGGCCTTCGCCGCGTGGCAGTGGTACGACGGCCGGGGCGAATCCGCCGCGCTGCGCGAGGAAACCGCGGCGCAGCTCACCGCTGCCGAGAGCAAGGGCCGGGACAGCCGGCTCGTGGCCGAGCAGGCGCGCGAGGCGATCGCCGCCGTGCAGGCCAGGCTTGGGGCGCTCGAGAGCAGGCTCGCGGAATCGGAGAATCAGCGAGCCGCGCTGGAAGCGCACACCCAGGAGCTCACGCGCAATCGCGACGAATGGGCCTACGCCGAGATCGAGCAATCGCTGTTCATCGCCAGCCAGCAGCTTTCGGTCGCGGGCAATGTCAAGGCGGCCCTGACCGCATTGCAGTCGGCGGATGCCCGGCTGCGGCGCATGGACCGGCCGCAGCTGGCGGCCTTGCGCAAGGCCGTCAACCGCGACATCGAGCGGTTGAAAGCGACGCCACAAGTGGACACGCTGGCGATCAGCACGCGGCTCGATGCCCTCATCGCGCAGGTGGACAAGTTGCCACTGGTAATGGAGACAGGGTTGCAGCCGGAGCAGCAGCCCGCCGCGTCCGCCGGGGCAGCCGCGGGCACCCCATGGGAGCGCTTCTGGCGCGACGTGTGGGCGGAACTCGGCCAGCTCATACGCGTGCAGCGCATGGACCAGCCGGATGTCGCCCTGCTCTCGCCTTCCCAGGCTTTTTTTCTGCGCGAGAATCTGAGGCTGCGGCTGATCGGCGCGCGCGTTGCGTTGCTCGCCCGCGATGCGGTGAGCTACAAGGCTGATCTGAAGGCCGCGCGCGACTGGCTCAACCGCTATTACGCCACGCGTAACAACAACGTGGCGCGCGCACTGGCGACGCTGCGCAGCCTGCACGATGCCGACGTCGGGATCGAGGCACCGGAGATCGGCGCGACATTGGAGGCGATGCGCAGCCTGCGGGCGGCCCGCGAGCGCGGCCGGCGATGATGGAGCGGTGAAATGAGGACACTGCTCTGGGTGATACTGATCGCGGCGCTGGCAGTGGGCCTGACATTGGCCGTTACCTACAATGTCGGCACCGTGCTGCTGGTGTTGCCGCCGTACCGCACCGAGATCTCGCTCAATTTCGCGCTCGTGCTGCTGGTGGCAGCGTTCGCCGCGGGCTACACGCTCCTACGCGCCGTGTCCGCCGTGCTGGGCCTGCCGCGGCAGGTGCGCGAGTATCGCGCCGCGCGGCGCCGGGAGAAGGCGCGGCAGAGCATGCTCGAAGCGCTGCAGGAGTATTTCGCGGGCCGCTATCGCAGGGCCGAGCAGGCCGCGGCCGCCGTGCAGGACTTGCCCGGGTTCCCCGGGCTCGCCGCGCTGCTGGCGGCGCGCGCGACGCACGAACTGCGCGACACCGAGCGGCGCGACGCGTACCTCGCGCAGGCGGCTGCGGCTTCACCCGATGCGCCGGCGCGCATCGTGACCGAGGCCGAGCAGCTGCTCCAGGAGCGCCGTCATCAGGAAGCGCTCGAGCTGCTGCGTCGTCTGCCGCGCCGCCACACCGCGGCGCTGCGGCTCGAGTTGAGGGCCCAGCAGCTGGCGCGCAATTGGGGAGAGGTGCTGGCGCTCACGGAGGAGCTGCGCAAGCGAGGTGCGTTCGACGCGACCAGGGCGGACCAGCTGCGCCGCCACGCGCTCGCGGAGAACCTCAAGCGTAATGCCGTCGATACCCGCGCACTGGAGCAGGCCTGGGATAAAGTCCCCTCCGCCGATCGCGCCGAGCGGCGGGTGGCGCTGGCTTCGGTACGCAGCTTCATCGCGCTGGGCGGCTGCGACCGCGCGCATAGGATCATCGAACAGGCGTTGGCCGCGAACTGGGACAGCGAGCTGGTGGGACTCTACGCCGAGTGCGAGGGCGTCGACACCATTCGGCGCATCGAACGCGCCGAAGAGTGGCTGAAGACGCATCCTGCAGATGCCGCCTTACTGCTCACGCTGGGCCGGCTCTGCGGCGGGCAGGGATTATGGGGCAAGGCGCAGAGCTACCTCGAAGCGAGCGTCGCGATCGAGCCGACCCATTCCGCGCACCTTGCGCTCGCCCGGTTGCAGGAGCAGCTCGGCAATGCGGAGGCGGCGCGCCGGCATGATCGCGAGGGCCTTCGGCTCGCGCTGGCGCAGCTCAATGCCGTGACCGGAGGGCGCCGGCGCGCGCCGCTCTAGCCTACGTGTCGAGATCCATGTCCCGGTAGGATTCCGGATACCCGAGCGGCTCCACGTGAGTCATGACCGCCGCGTCGGGGAGCACCGCGCGGATGTCGGCCTCGACCTCATGTGCCAGGTTGTGCCCCTGCGCAACCGTCCACTCGGCCGGCACCAGCACGTGCAGCGTGACGAATGAGCGGGCTCCCGCCTGGCGCGTGCGCAAGGCGTGGAAGTCGATGCCCTTCGCGCGGTAGCCGTCGAGCACGCCGGAGAGCGTGCGCATCTGCTCGGGCGGCAACGCGCGGTCGAGCAGGCCGTGGATCGATCGCTGCATGAGGCGATAGCCCGACCACACGATATTGGCGGCCACCGCCAGCGCGATCAGGGGATCGAGCCGCTGCCAGCCCGTGACCCAGACGGCGGCGACGCCGACGATGACGCCAGCGGAGGTCCAGACGTCGGTCATGAGGTGACGCGCATCCGCCTCGAGCGCGATCGACCGGTAATGGTGGCCGGCCTGGTACAGCCGGCGCGCGACCAGGTAATTGATCAGCGAGGCGGCGGCCGAGACCGCCAGCCCCGGCCCGACATGCTCGAGCGGACGCGGCGTGATGAGGCGGTCGACCGCGGCGAATCCGATGGCGACCGCCGCGATCAGGATCAACGTGCCCTCCAGGCCGCTCGAAAAATATTCCGCCTTGGTGTAGCCGAATGCGTGGTCCTCGTCGGGCGGCCGGGCCGCCACGCTGATCATCGCCAGCGCGACGGTGGCGGCGGCGAGGTTGATGGTTCCCTCGATGGCATCCGAGAGCATGCCGACGGAGCCGGTGAGCCACCACGCGAGGGTCTTCAGCGCGATGGTCGCCACTGCGGCGGCGATCGACAGGACCGCGAACTTGCTGGCGCCGGTGCGCGACATCGAAACGCTTCGGGGATCAGCCACCGGCCTCGGGCACCGACGGGGTGAAGGAGTCGGCGAAGAATTCTTCTTCAGGCAGGCCGCACGTCGTGGTGAAATCGCGATGCGCCGCGTTCACCATCACCGGCGCGCCGCAGGCGTAGGCCTGGTGACCGGAAAGATCGGGAAAATCCTCCATCACGGCGCGGTGCACGAAGCCGGTGCGTCCGGTCCAGTGGTCCGAGGCGGGCGCATCGGACAGCACGGGCACGTAGCGGAGCTTGCCGTCCCGGTGCCAGCTCTCGGCGAGCTCGTGCAGGTAGAGATCCGAGCGCACCCTGCAGCCCCAGTAGAGCGTCATCGGGCGGGCGATGCCGGTGTGCAGCGCGTGCTCGACGATCGCCTTGATCGGCGCAAATCCGGTTCCGCTCGCCACCAGGATGATGGGCTTCGCGCTTTCCTCGCGCAGGAAGAAGGTGCCAAACGGCCCCTCGAAGCGGATGATGTCCTTCTCCTTCATCGCGCCGAAGACGTGCTGGCTGAACGGTCCGCCGTAATCCCTGAGATGCAGTTGCAGAGCGCTGTCGTCATGCGGCGCGTTCGCCATCGAGAAGCTGCGGCGGACGCTGCCCCGCAGCAGGAGATCGATATACTGGCCGGCGAGAAACTGCAGCCGCTCGTGGGCCGGCAGCTTGAGATCGAGCAGCATGACATCGGGCGCGGCGCGCTGCAGCTTCACCACGCGCGCCGGCAGAATCTTGATCTGGATGCCTTTCACGGCGGAGCCGATCTCGCGGCACTGGATCGTGAGGTCGGCGAGCGGCTTCGCCTGGCAGAACAGCGCCAGGCCGGCGCTCCGCTCCGCCTCGCTCATGGCCTGCTCCTGGTAGATACCGTAATCGACGGTCCCCTCCACCAGCCTGCCCTTGCAGGTGCCGCATACGCCGTGGCGGCAGCCGTAGGCGATGACGATGCCCTCACGCAAGGCGGCGGCGAGCACGGTCTCGCCCTCGTTGACGGTGAAGGTGTGTCCGCTCGACTGGATCGTGACGGTGTGGGGCATACCGGCCTGGTGCAGCGTGACTCGTGACCCTTCGACAGTGCTCAGGACAGGCTCGCGACTCGTGACGGGAGGGACCCGCTTCAAGCTAAAATCGCGTTATGAGGCGCCTGCTCATCATCGGCTTCGGCGACATTGCCCAGCGCATGGCCCCACTGCTCGCGGGGCGCTGGCGCGTGTACGCGCTTGCCCGCGATCCCCGGCGTTTCCCGTTGCTGCGCGCCCTCGGTGTGACGCCGGTCCGGGGCGACCTCGACCGTCCCGGCTCGCTCGCGCCGCTCGCCGGGCTTGCCCAGGACGTGGTGCACCTGGCACCGCCGCCGGAGCGCGGCGCGCGCGACACGCGCACTGCTCATCTCGTGGCCGCCATCGCGAAGGGCGGCAGTCTACCACAGCACTTCGTCTACATTAGCACCAGTGGCGTCTACGGCGATTGCGGCGGCGCGCTGGTGGCGGAGACGCGGCCGCCGCGGCCGCAGTCCGAGCGTGCGCGGCGCAGGGCGGACGCCGAGCGCCAGTTGCGGGAATGGGGCCGGCGCAGCGGCGTGCGCGTTTCCATCCTGCGCGTGCCGGGGATCTATGCCGGGGACCGTTTGCCGCTGGCGCGGCTCACCCGCGGCACGCCGGCGCTGAAACCCGACGAGGACGTCTATGTTAACCACGTGCACGCGGACGATCTTGCCCGGATCGTGGTTGCGGCGCTGCAACGCGGTGCCCCGGGGCGCGCGTACAACGCGGCCGACGACGCGCCGATCCGCATGGGAGATTATTTCGACCTGGTCGCCGAGCGATTCGGGCTGCCGCGCCCGCCGCGCGTCACCCGCGCCGACGCCGACCGGCTGGTGGCAGAAAACCTGCGCTCGTTCATGAACGAGTCACGCCGGCTCGTCAATCGCCGCCTGAAACGGGAGCTGCGAATGACGCTGCGCTATCCGAGCGTGCGCGAGGGCGTCGCCGCCGCGCGGGAGAAACGGGAACCGCAAGTCCCGTTGTCCATGGCCGGCATTCCGGGCGCTTGAGGATCGAGGACCCGGCCCGCCCGTCCCCGGCCGCGCGCTCATGGATGACGTGGTCATCATCCTCACCCATTTGCCGGATCGCGAGTCCGCGGTCGGACTCGCCCACGCGCTCATCGCGAAGCAGCTCGCGGCGTGCGTGAACGTGCTGCCCGAGTGCACCTCGGTCTACCGTTGGAAGGGCAACGTCGAGAACGCGCGCGAGGTGCCGGTCCTGGTGAAAACGCGCGCCGCGCGCTACGCCGAGGTCGAGGCGGCGATACGCGATCTCCATCCCTATGAACTTCCGGAAATCATCGCGGTCCCAGTGGTGCGCGGTTTCGACGACTACCTGCGCTGGATTGCGGACGAGACCGGCGTTTCCGCCGGCTGACAAGATCCGTGACTCGTTAGTGGGAAAACGGGGTTGACGGATGGCGTGATTTTTTCCCGGATCACGAATCACCAGTCACGAATCACGTTTCATCGACCCATCATGCGCTTGATCCTGGTCCTGCTGTTGGCGATATCCGGCCTCGCCCGCGCGGCGGAGCCGGACCTGCTCGAGCCGGACCGGGCGTTCCGTTTTGCCGCGCGCTTGACGGACGCGCGCTCGATCGAAATCAACTACCAGATCGCGCCCGGCTATTACCTGTACCGGGACAAGTTCCAGTTCACGCTGGCTCCGGCGGGCGCGAAACCCGGCGCGCCGCGGTTGCCGTCGGGCAGGAAGCATCGAGACGAATTTTTCGGGGAAGTCGAGACCTATCGCGGCAGCCTCAGCATCGTGCTGCCATTCGAGCTCGCTGATGCGAGTGTGCCGGCGATCCATCTTACGGCGGTTTCGCAGGGCTGCGCGGACATCGGCGTGTGCTACGTGCCCCATGAGCAGAGGGCAGAACTGCGGCTGGCGTCGTTGACCCCGGGCGCAACGCGCAGCGGCGCCGCACCCGGGCTGTTTTCGGGAGCGGGTTCGGCAGCCGATGACACGCTCGTCACGCGGGTGTTCGAAGGGGGGTTCTGGCTCGTGATCGCGAGTTTCTTCGGCTTCGGTCTGCTGCTGTCGTTTACGCCCTGCGTGCTGCCGATGGTGCCGATCCTTTCCAGTGTCATCGTCGGGGCCGGGCAGCCCGTCACCAAGTCCAGGGGCTTCCTGCTGGCAATCGTCTACGTGCTGGGCATGGCGATCACCTACGCGGTTGCGGGGGTGGCGGCAGGGCTCTCCGGGGCAATGCTCTCGGTGGCCCTGCAGAATCCATGGGTGCTGGGCGCGTTTGCGATGGTGTTCGTCGCGCTCGCTCTGGCGATGTTCGGTTTCTACGACCTGCAGCTCCCGGTGGCCCTGCAGAACCGGCTGGCCGACGCCAGCAACCGTTTCCACGGCGGGCACACGGTGGGCGTATTCGTGATGGGCGTGCTCTCGGCTCTGATCCTCGGCCCGTGCGTGGCCGCCCCGCTGGCGGGTGCGCTGCTCTACATCGGCCAGAGCCGGGATGTTGTGATGGGCGGGTCGGCGTTGTTCGCGATGGCGCTCGGCATGGGCGTGCCGCTGCTGGCGGTGGGGGCCTCGGCCGGGGCGCTGATGCCGAAAGCGGGGCCGTGGATGGAAACGGTGAAACGCGGCTTCGGCACGCTGCTGCTCGGGATGGCGATCTACGTCGTCTCGCCCTACCTTCCCGTTTCCGTCCAGATGTTCCTGTGGGCGGCGCTGCTGATTGTGACGGCGATCTACCTGCGGGCAATCGATCCCCTGCCCGCCGCCGCGCACGGATTCCAGAAATTCAGCAAGGGCCTCGGCATCATCGCGCTGCTTGCCGGCCTTGCCTACCTCGTCGGTGCGTTCTCGGGCGGGCGCGACATCCTGCAGCCGCTCTCGGGCCTGCGCGTTACGGAATCGGGAAGCACCACGTTCGAGACGCCGTTCGAGCGAATCAAGAACGGCGCCGAGCTGGACCGCCGCGTCCAGGCTGCGGCGGGGCGAACGGTGATGCTGGATTTCTACGCTGACTGGTGCGTTTCGTGCAAGGAGATGGAGCGATATACCTTCAGCGACGAGCGGGTGCGGGCGCGCTTTCGCGAGATGGTGCTGCTGCAGGCGGACGTGACCGCCAACAACGCGGAGGACGCCGCGCTGCTCAGGCGCTTTCGCCTGTTCGGGCCACCGGGCATCGTATTCTTCGACCGTACGGGCCGCGAGATCCCGGGACTGCGCGTGATCGGCTTTCAGCCCGCCGATCGCTTCGTGGCCGTTCTCGACCAGGCGCTCACCTTCCGGCAATGAGGGCGCGCACGCTCGCGGTGTTCGCCGTCGTGGCGGGCCTGTCCGCTGCGGGTGGCGTGCTGTACCACCTCGGGTCACGCGGCAGCGCCGGCCCCGGCGGGGATCCGGCAGAGGTACTGGAGCGGATACTCGCGGCGCCACACACCGACGTCAAAGGCGAGGCCCGGCGCCTCGGGGACTGGCGGGGCCGGGTGCTCATCGTCAACTACTGGGCAACCTGGTGCGCCCCGTGCCGGGAGGAGATCCCGGTGTTCGTGCGGATGCAGGAGCGCTACGGAGGCCGCGGGCTGCAATTCGTGGGGATCGCCATCGACCAGCCGGAGCAGGTGGCCGAATTTGCGCGGGAATTTCGGATCAACTACCCGCTGCTGCTGGGGGGGGTTGAGACGATCGAGCTGGTACGCCAGGTGGGAAATCGGGCTGGCGTACTGCCCTATACGCTGGTGATCGACCGCAAGGGCAAGCTGGTATCCCGGGAAACCGGTGGGCTCAAGGAGGCCCGACTCGAGCGTCTCATTCAGCCCCTGCTTTGACGCCTGCCGCCCTACCCGGAGGCTCGCCAGCCTTGCGTATTCAATAGAATTTCCTCTTGGTTTCAGAAAGTTAGGCTCACCTCAGGCCCCACCGCCGGCAGGACAAGCCACCCCCTGATCGCACGGTCGGGGCGAGGAACCCGAAGATTATCTTTCGGTAACTTCGCCTAATTCGTGGACAACTTCTGCGATTTTAGGCAAACTCGCGGCCATCTCTAGTGGCGGGCACGACGCGATCGGGATCCCCCGGTCATTCCGTGACTTAGGACACAGAACCGGCATGGCAGGCGCGAAGAACATCCTGGTCATCAACGGCCCGAATCTCAATCTGCTGGGGGGCCGCGAAACGCGGCATTACGGCAGGGACACGCTGAAAACCATCCATCTCCGTCTCGGCCGGCGCGCCAAGAAGGGACGGGCGCGGCTCGCAACCTATCAGAGCAATTCCGAGTCGGAACTGGTGGACCGCATCCAGCAGGCCCGCCGGGAGGGCGTCGACTTCATCATCATCAATCCGGCCGCCTACACCCATACCAGTATCGCACTGCGCGACGCCCTCGCGGCGGTCGGCATCCCGTTCGTCGAAGTGCATCTGTCCAACGTCTTCGCGCGCGAGTCCTTCCGCCGCGTATCGTATTTCACCGACATCGCGGTCGGAATCGTCAGCGGGCTCGGCGCGAAGGGCTACGAGCTGGCCCTGGAGTTCGCCCTGCAATACGCCGGGAACAAGGGCTAGGCCGTGGACCTGCGCAAGGTCAAGACGCTGATCGATCTCGTGCAGCAGTCGGGCATCGCGGAGCTCGAGATCACCGAGGGCGAGGAGAAGGTCCGCATCAGCCGCGGCGTTGGCGGCGCGCAGCAGGCGGCAACGGTGACGCACGTCGTCGCCCCGCCGCCGGCGGGGCCACCCCCCGCCGCGTCCGGCGTGCCGGCCGCGGCGGTCGAGAGCGAGGCCGCGGCGGCGCCCGAAGGGCACGTCATCCGCTCGCCCATGGTCGGCACCTTCTACCGCTCCTCGGCGCCCGGGGCCAAGGCTTTGGTCGAGGTGGGGCAGGTGGTCAAGGCCGGCGATACGCTCTGCATCATCGAGGCGATGAAGCTCCTCAACGAGATCGAGGCTGACCGCGACGGGACCGTCAAGGCGATCCTCGTGGAGAACGGCCAGCCGGTCGAATACGGCGAGCCGCTCTACATCCTCGCGTAGCGGGTGATGGGTGATGAGTAATGAGTGAGCGCGGCCCGCGGGCGCGCGGATTTTCCCCCTTGACCCGTCACCCGTCACCCATCACCCATCACCGGTTTTCCTGATGTTCGAGAAGATACTCATAGCTAATCGCGGAGAGGTCGCGCTGCGCATCCAGCGCGCGTGCCGCGAGATGGGCATCAAGACCGTGGTGGTGCACTCGGAGGCGGACCGCGAGGCCAAGTACGTGAAGCTCGCGGACGAATCGGTGTGCATCGGGCCGGCGGCCTCGGCCGCGAGCTACCTCAATATCCCCGCCATCATCAGCGCCGCCGAGGTGACGGACGCCGAGGCGATCCACCCCGGCTGGGGCTTTCTCGCCGAGAACGCCGATTTCGCCGAGCGCGTCGTCCAGAGCGGATTCGTGTTCGTCGGGCCCCGCGCCGAGACCATCCGCCTGCTGGGCGACAAGGTGAACGCCAAAAACGCGATGAAGAAGGCCGGGCTGCCGGTGGTGCCGGGCGTGGACGAGCCGCTGCCGCAGGAGACGAACGACGTGGTGAAGATCGCGCGCTCGATCGGCTACCCGGTGATCATCAAGTCGGCGGGCGGGGGCGGGGGCCGCGGCATGCGCGTGGTGCACACCGAGGCCGCGCTGCTCACCGCGGTGCAGACCACGCGCACGGAAGCGCAGACGGCCTTCGGCAATCCCACGCTCTACCTGGAGAAGTACCTGGAGGATCCGCGCCACATCGAGTTCCAGGTGCTGGCCGACCGCTTCCGCAACGCGATCCACCTCGGGGAGCGCGACTGCTCGATGCAGCGGCGCCACCAGAAGCTGCTCGAGGAAGCCCCGGCGCAGCACATCAGCATGCGCAGCCGCTTTCGAATTGCCGAGCGCTGCGCCGAGGCCTGCCACAAGCTCGGCTACGAGGGCGCGGCGACGTTCGAATTCCTGTTCGAGCGGGGCGAGTTCTACTTCATCGAGATCAACACGCGGCTCCAGGTCGAGCATCCGGTGACCGAGATGGTCACCGGCATCGATATCGTGCAGCAGCAGATCCGCATCGCGGCGGGCGAGAAGCTGCGCATCCGGCAGCGCGACGTGCAGTTCCGCGGGCACGCCATCGAGTGCCGCATCAACGCCGAGGACCCGTACCATTTCACGCCCTCGGCCGGGCGCATCACGTCCTACCATATGCCCGGCGGGCCCGGCATCCGCGTGGACTCCCACGCCTACAACGGCTACTTCGTGCCGCCGCACTACGATTCCCTGATCGGCAAGATCATCGCCTACGGCGACACCCGCGAGCAGGCGATCGCCCGGCTCACCATCGCCCTGTCCGAGACCGTGATCGAGGGCATTAAGACCAATATCCCGCTGCACCAGGAGCTGCTGCGCGACGCCGCGTTCCTCTCCGGCGGCACCAGCATCCATTATCTCGAGCAAAGACTCGCCAAGCTCGCCCGCGAAGCGTAACGGGCTGTGGTTAGCGGGTTCATGAGCTGGATTTCCGTTTCCTTTGAGGTGCCGGGGGAGCAGGTGGAAGCGCTTTCCGACGCGCTGCTCGAGGCCGGCGCGGCGAGCGTCGACGTCGTGGACGCCCGTGCCGGCTCCGCGGGGGGCGATGCAGTCCTCGCCGACACCGGCGTGGCGGAGCCCCCATCGTGGCGGCGGAGCGTGATGAGCGCGCTGGTGCGGCCGGGCGCGGATGCCGCGGCACTGGTCGCCGCGGCCTGTGCGCGCGTCGGCATCGCGCCGCCGCCGTGGCGGCTGCGCGAGGTGGCCGACGCGGACTGGGTGCGGGCGGGCCGCGACCAGATCGCGCCCGTGCGCATCTCGCCGCGGCTGTGGATCGTCCCCAGCTGGCACGAGCCGCCCGATGCGGACGCCGTCAACATCGTGCTCGACCCGGGCCTCGCGTTCGGCACCGGGCATCATGCGACCACGCGCATGTGCCTGCGCTGGCTAGAGCGCGTCATCCGCGGCGGCGAGACGGTGCTCGATTTCGGCTGCGGTTCCGGCATACTCGCGATCGCGGCGATGAAGCTCGGGGCGGCGCGCGCGGACGGCGTGGATATCGACGAGCAGGCGCTGCTTGCCGCGCGCCGCAATGCTATGCACAATCGGGTGCAGGCCGTCTTTCACGACGGCTCCGATGCCCTTCAGCAACCGGCCCGCATCGTGGTGGCCAACATTCTCGCGCATCCTCTCATCGTGCTCGCGCCGCTGCTGGCCCGACTCACCGCGAAGGAGGGCAGGCTCGCGCTGGCGGGCGTGCTCACGGGGCAGGCGGGCGAAGTGCGCGACGCCTACCAGCCATGGTTCGATTTCGAGGCGCTCGAGGAAGACGCAGGCTGGGCGCTCGTGAGCGGTATCAGGCGCTAGCCCGGTGGCAGTTGGCATGATCACGCAATGCCCCGCCTGCGGCACCCACTTCCGCGTCACGCCGGAGCAGTTGCAGGCCCATCAGGGTCAGGTGCGCTGCGGCAGCTGCATGACGGTATTCGATGGCCTCCGGGCGCTCGCCGCGCTGCAGGAACCCGCGCCGGCGGCGATCAGCGGGAACGAAGCGGGCGGATTCCGGCTCGAACCGGTCGAGCCGGCCAAGGCGGCGGCAACCCAGCAGCCGGCGCCGGCGCGCGCAGCCGAGACCGGGGCGGGGCTGACGGATTACGGGCCGGCGCCGGAACAGCTTTCACTCGACGAGGCGTTGTTTCCCGACCCCGCGCAGGTGCGGCGCGACCGGTTGTGGGCGGTGGGGGCGGCGCTGCTGGTGTTCGTGCTCGCTGGACAGGCCGCCTACTACTACCGCGCCGATCTGGCGGTGCAGTACCCGGCCCTGAAACCGTATCTGATGAAGCTGTGCGACGCGCTGCAATGCACGGTCTCGCCGCCGCAGCGGCCGCGGCAGATCGCGATCGAGGCATCCGACCTGCAGGCGATCGACCCGGCGCGGCCCGGAGTCATCCAGCTGACCGCGACGCTGCGCAATCACGCCGGATACGATCTCGGCTACCCGGCGCTCGACCTCGTGCTCACCAATACCAAGGAGCACACGCTCGCGCGGCGTGTTTTTCTTCCCGCGGAGTACCTGGAACGCGGCAAAGATGTCACGGCGGGCCTGCCAGCCAACGCCGAGATCACCGTCCGCCTCGACCTCGATACCGGCAAACTCGGCCCCGCCGGGTTTCGCCTCGATCTCCTGCCCGCTCCGCCGCCCTGAGCGCAAGCCGCGATCGCGTTCCGGGCGCCACCCGATTCCGCAATGAGCACGATCCACGCCGCGCGCGATGGGAAAGTGCCGGTCACCATCCAAAAAGCGAAATTCTCGCGAGGGCATCATGACGACGCCTGACAACCTGAAATACACGCGCTCCCATGAATGGGTGAAGGCCGAGACCGATGGAACGGTCACGGTCGGCATCACCTTCCACGCCCAGGAGCAGCTGGGCGATGTCGTCTTCATCCAGAATCCCGAAGTGGGACGGCCAGTGAAGCAGGGGGAGGCATGCGCCGTCATCGAGTCGGTGAAAGCCGCGGCTGATATCCATGCGCCGGTTTCGGGCGTGGTGCTCGCCGTCAATCAGGAGGTGGCCGACGGCCCGGAGCGCGTGAACCGCGATCCGTATGGCGCGTGGTTGTTTCGCGTCAGGCTGTCGAATCCCGCCGAGCTGGAGGGGCTGCTCGGCGCCGCCGCCTACGCGAAGCTCGCGGAAAACGATAAGCGATGAGGCCAGGCGGCGGGAAGCTAGCGCCCACTATCGGCTTGCGGCCCGCGGTAACTCGGCACCCCGGAGCGGGGCCGGCGGGCGATGTTTATTGAAATCAAGTGGATGCGAAGGCAGACCCGCTCCTCGTTCCCGGTTCCCGCCCGCGCTGCGCAGCCGGATGTCAATAGGATTGATCTGCATCAGTACGATCCCAGCCGGCCCGATCGCTCTGCTCAACCTCACCGACGAGCAGCGCGAAAAAGTGCTTAAGATCCAGGAAGAGAACCGGAGCAGGAACTGGGATCTCATGGGGAAAGCGCGCTCGGAGCAGTTCAAGCTGCGCCAGATGGCGTACGGCGACCGGCTCGACGCAGCCGCGATCGCCGACCAGCAGAAGAAGGTCGACGACTTGCGACGGCAGATGCTCAAGTCACGCATCGAATCGCGCAACCAGATTGCCGCGGTTCTTACCACGGAGCAGAAGCAGCAGTTTCGCCAGTTGGGGCCGTGGTGGCTGGAGGACAGCGAATAGGCCGCCTACCGGTCGCGACAGGGAACCCCGCCGCGGTGGGGTTTTTCTTTGTCATTTCCTCAGGGCATCGCGGATCTCGCGCAGCAGGACGATGTCCTCCGGCGGCGCCGCGGGCTTTTTTTCCTCCTGCTTCTTGAGCCGGTTGATGCCGCGGATCAGCAGGAACACCGCGAAGGCGACGATCACGAACGAGATCACCGTATTGAGGAATACGCCGTAGTTGAAGGTCACCGCGCCGGCTTTCTGTGCTGCATCCACCGTGAGATACGGTCCGGCCTGGGCGCCCTGCTTGATGACCACGAACAGGTTGGAAAAATCCACCCTCCCGAGCAGCACCCCGATCGGCGGCATGATCACGTCCTTCACGAGCGATTCCACGATCTTGCCGAAGGCGGCGCCGATGATGATGCCGACCGCCATGTCGACCACGTTGCCGCGCACCGCGAATTCCTTGAACTCTTTCAGCATGGGATTCTCCTTGAGATTGCCGTTGAGCCGACTCGAGGGCGCCGGTCCCCTGCCGGCGCGCCACCGAGCGGATAATATCGCGCCGGGCGTTGTTGCGCGCCCGGGGGGCGCGGGGCATACTGCGGCGCTCGACCCGACTCCGATACCCGGGCGCAAAGGAGGGCAACCATGGCAAGCGTGACGTTGGGGGGCAATCCGATCAACGTGGCGGGCAATTTCCCGAAGAAGGGCGATACCGCGCCCGAATTCAGCCTGACCGCCAAGGACCTCAAGGACCTGGGGCTGAAGGACTTCGCGGGCAAGCGCAAGGTGCTCAACATCGTGCCGAGCCTCGATACGCCGGTGTGCGCCACCTCCACGAAGATCTTCAATGAAAAGGCGGGCGCGCTGCCCAATACCGTCGTGCTGGTGATCTCGGCCGACTTGCCGTTCGCCGCGGGCCGCTTCTGCACCGCGGAAGGCGTCAATAACGTGGTGACGTTGTCCACCGTGCGCGGCGGGGACTTCAAGGCGAAGTATGGAGTGGACATCACGAGCGGGCCGCTGAAGGGCGTCACGGCGAGGGCGGTCGTCGTGCTCGATGCAAGCAACAAGGTGCTGCACTCGGAGCTGGTGCCGGAAATCAAGCAGGAACCCAACTACGATGCAGCGCTCGCCGCGCTGAAATAGGCGGCCGCAGCACTGTAGTGGAGGCGCGGGCCGGGTCGCTGGAAGCGGCCACCGCGCGGTTATAATTTTCCGACAGCCTCCCAGTCGCCGGCATGCCCACGCTCATCTGCGGCTCGATCGCCTACGACACCATCATGGTGTTCGGCGACCGTTTCAAGAACCACATCCTGCCGGAGCAACTCCACATCCTGAACGTGGCGTTCCTGGTGCCCGACATGCGGCGCGAGTTCGGCGGCTGCGCCGGCAACATCGCCTACACCCTCAAGCTGCTGGGGGGCGAGCCCCTCATCATGGCCACGGTGGGCGACGATTACCAGCCGTACGACTACCGGCTGCAGAAGCTGCACCTCACGCAGCAGCATATCCGCAAGATCCCGAACACCTTCACTGCGCAGGCGTTCATCACGACCGATCTCGACGACAACCAGATCACGGCGTTTCACCCCGGCGCGATGAATTACTCGCACGAGAACCACGTTCACGAGGCGCAAGGCGTCGAGCTCGGCATCATCGCGCCCGACGGGCGGGAAGGCATGCTGCAGCACGCACGCGAGTTCCATGACGCCGGCGTCCCGTTCCTGTTCGACCCCGGGCAGGGCCTGCCCATGTTCAACCGGGCGGAGCTCACCGGATTCGTGAACCAGGCGAGCTATGTGGCGGTCAATGACTACGAGGGGCAGCTGCTGCAGGAGCGGACCGGCACGAAGCTCGAGGAGCTGGCGCGGAAGGTGAAAGCGCTGGTGGTGACGCTCGGCGCGCGCGGCTCGATCGTCATGACCGGCGGCCGCAGCATCGAGATCCCGCCCGTCACGGCGGAGCGCGTGGTCGACCCGACCGGCTGCGGCGACGCTTATCGCGCCGGCCTGCTTCATGGCATCGCCGCCGGCCTCGACTGGCCGGTCACCGGGCGGCTCGCGTCGCTGCTGGGCTCGATCAAGATCGCGCAGCGCGGCGGCCAGAACCATCGCTTCACGCGCAACGAGATCGAGCAGCGCTACCAGGAAGCCTTCGGCGCGAAGCCCTGGTGATTCCCTTCAACGCCGCTCGGGACAGGCGCGGGCTGTGCGCCGGGGCGGCGGTTCAGTCCTCGGACGCTGTTCCCGCGAGCTCCGCGCATTCCAGCTGGAACAACCGCCGGTCCTCGAGCCGCAGCGCACTGAGGGCGCGACCCCACACGCAGCCGCTGTCCAGGCATACGGCGTCCTCGCGCACCAGCAGACCGAGCGCGGCCCAGTGACCGAAGACGATGGGCGTGCCGCGGCTCACGCGGCCCGGGACGTCGTACCACGGGTAGTAGCCGGCGGGCGCGGTATCGAGCCCCAGCTTGTGGTCGAGCTCGAGCGTGCCGTCGGCGGCGGCGAGTCGCATGCGCGTCAGCGCGTTCACGATGATGCGCAGCCGGTCGTAGCCGGCGAGATCGTCGCGCCAGCGCGGGGGCTCGTTGCCGTACATCCGCTTCAGGAGCTCGCGGTGTTCGGGCCCCCGCAGCGCCGCCTCCACCTCGCCTGCGAGGGCGAGCGCCTGGCCGATGCTCCACTGCGGCAGGAGCCCCGCGTGAACCATCGCGTAGCCGCCGCCGGCGTGCATCATGCTCCGGTGCCGCAGCCACGTGAGGAGCTCCTCGCGATCGGGCGCGGCGAGGATCGCGTCGTTGGTGTCGCCGCGATGGGGTTTGCGCACGCCGGCCGCCACCGCGAGCAGATTGAGGTCGTGATTGCCGAGCAGGGTGATCGCGCGCGCGCCGAGCCCCTGGACGAAGCGCAGCGTCTCGAGCGACTGCGGGCCGCGGTTCACGAGGTCGCCGACGAACCACAGCGTGTCGCGCCGCTCGTCGAACCCGGCGCGCTCGAGCAGCCGCATCAGCTGGTCGTAGCAGCCCTGGACGTCGCCGATTGCAATGGTCGCCATGCGTGCGTGACTCGTGGCTCGTTCCGCGATCCGCGAGTCACTTCACAAGACCAACCATGTAATCCACCGCCGCCCGGACGTCGGCGTCGGGGAGCGCGAGATTGCCGCCCTTGGGCGGCATCGCGTTCTTGCCCTTGATCGAGCTCGCATAGAGCGCGCTCATGCCGGCCTTGACGAGCTGCTTGGGCGTTTTGATCGGCGAGGAATGCTCTTCGACGTGGATTTCAGCCATGGCTCGGCGCTCCTGAACGCGCGCATTATATAGCGGCCGTCTTCGCTGCGTAAAACGTTGATTTGCGGACGATAGTCGCATTACGCTGTGATAAACTCCGCGCACGCGCCCGTAGCTCAGAGGATAGAGTGTTGGCCTCCGAAGCCAAAGGTCGTGGGTTCGACTCCCGCCGGGCGCGCCACGGTTTCCATGCCGAACCACAAACCGTACGACGCGCTCATCGTCGGGGGCGGCCATAACGGGCTCACCTGCGCCTGCTATCTGGCCGGCGCGGGATACCGCGTCAGGGTGCTCGAGCGCCGCGCGGTCGTCGGCGGCGCCGCGATCACCGAGGAATTCCTCCCCGGCTTCCGCAATTCCGCCGCCGCCTACACGGTGAGCCTGCTGCATCCCAAGGTGATCCGCGACCTGCGGCTCGCCGAGCACGGCCTGAAGATCGTCGAGCGGCCGCTCGCCAACTTTCTCCCGCTTTCGGATGCGACCTATCTCAAGGTCGAGAACCGCCTGGCCGCGACCCAGAGCGAGCTCATGCGGTTCTCCGCGCGCGACGCGCAGCGGCTGCCCGATTATTACGCGATGCTCGAGCGCGCAGGCGGCGTGATGCGTCGTCTCATGCTCGAGACACCGCCCAACCTCGGCGGCGGAGCCGTGCGCACCGCGCTGACCGCCCTACGCCTGGGCCACCGTATGCGGAAAGCCGGCCTTGCCGCGCGTCGCGATTTCCTCGATCTGCTGACGAAGAGCGCGGGCGAGCTGCTGGACGCCTGGTTCGAGTCCGACGCCATCAAGGCCGCGTTCGGTTTCGACGCGGCGGTCGGCAACTACGCGAGTCCGTACGCGCCCGGCAGCGCCTACGGGCTGCTGCACCACGTGGTGGGAGAGGTGAACGGCAGGCGCGGGGCGTGGGGCCACGCGGTGGGCGGCATGGGGTCGATCACGCAGGCGATGGCGAAGGAGGCGGAACGGCGCGGCGTCGAGATCACCACCGGGTGCGAAGTGCACAAGGTTCTCGTCGACCAGCGCGGGGCGCAGGGCGTGCAGCTCGCCGACCGCAGCATGGTGGACGCGCGCTGCGTGGTGGCGAACGTAGACCCCCGGCGGCTCTACCTCAAGCTCGTGGACGCAGCCGTGCTCGGCGACGACTTCCTGCGGCGCATCCGCAGTTACAAGTGCGGCTCCGCGACGTTCCGGATGAACGTGGCGCTTTCGGAGCTGCCGGATTTCACCTGCCTGCCCGGCCGGGAGCTGCAGCCGCACCACCAGTCCGGCATCATCATCGCGCCCACTCTCGCCTACATGGAGCAGGCGTACTTCGACGCTCGCACCTACGGCTGCTCGCGTGCGCCGATCATTGAAATGGTGATCCCGTCCACCGTGGATCCCACGCTCGCGCCGCCCGGCCGGCACGTGGCGAGCCTCATGTGCCAGCACTTTGCGTACGACCTGCCGCGGGGCCTCCACTGGGACGAGATCAAGGAGGCGGCCGCCGACCACGTGATCGACACCGTGACGCGCTTCGCGCCCAACTTCAAGGCGGCGGTGCTCGGCCGCAAGGTGCTCTCGCCGCTCGACCTCGAGCGTGATTTCGGGCTGACCGGCGGGGACATCTTCCACGGGGCGTTGACGCCCGACCAGATCTGGGCCGCGCGCCCGGTGCTGGGACACGCGCAGTACCGGGCGCCGGTCCCGCGGCTCTACCTGTGCGGGGCCGGCGCGCACCCGGGCGGCGGCGTGTCGGGACTGCCGGGGCACAATGCGGCGCGCGAGATCCTGCGCGATTTCCGTCTGGGCAGGCTCAGGCGCAGGCCCCGTTGATGCTGAAAACCACGCCGTTCCACGCGCGTACCGCCGCGCTGTGCGCAAGCCACGCCTGGCGGCGCTGGGCCGGATACGTGGTCGCGAGCTCCTACGAGCTCACGCACGAGCGGGAGTATCACGCGATCCGGAGCGCGGCCGCGCTCATCGACGTCTCGCCGCTCTACAAGTATCTGGTGCGCGGGCGGGATGCCGCGCGCCTCCTCGACCGCGTGATGCCGCGTAACGTCGGGGAATCGAAGGTGGGCCAGGTGCTCTACACGACCTGGTGCGACGCCACCGGCAAGGTTCTCGATGACGGCACGGTTGCGCGCCTCGAGGAGCGGTCGTTCCGCGTGACGGCGGCCGACCCCAATCTGCGCTGGCTGCAGGACAACGCCACCGGCCTCGAGGTCGCGATTGACGACGAGTCCGCGTCCACCGCTGCCCTTGCATTACAGGGGCCAGCCTCCCGTGCCATCCTCCAGAACCTCGTTGACGTCGATTTGACCCCATTGAAGTACTTCAGGATCGCCGCAGCAATGCTGCGGGGATCCTCGGTCACCATTTCCCGCACCGGCTACACCGGCGACCTGGGTTTCGAGATCTGGCTGGATGCGGGCGACGCGCTGCCCGTGTGGGACGCGTTGATCGGGGCCGGCGCGGCGTACGGCATGCAGCCCGCCGGGATGCTCGCGCTCGACGTGGCGCGGATCGAGGCGGGATTGATGCTCTCCGAGGTGGACTACGTGCCGGCGCGCAAGGCGCTGCTGGCGAGCCAGATGTCCTCGCCGTTCGAGCTCGATCTCGGCTGGACCGTCAGCCTCGACAAGGCGCACTTCGTCGGCCGGCGCGCGCTCGCCGAGGAGGCGCGGCGTGGCCCGGAATGGCGGTTCGTCGGGCTGGAAGTGGAGTGGGACGCGCTGGAGCGGCTCTACGCCGAGGTCGGCCTCGCGCCGCGCCTTCCCGCCACCGCCTGGCGCGCGAGCGTTCCGTTATATGCCGGCGGTGACCAGGTCGGATACGCGACCAGCGGCGGCTGGTCGCCGCTGCTCAAGCAGTACTGCGCGCTCGCGCACCTGCGCTCGCGCTGGGCCGCGCCGGGGACGCCCGTGGAAATGGAGGTGACCGTCGAGCACCGCCGCCAGCGCGCCGCCGCCCGCGTCGTGCGCAAGCCCTTCTTCGATCCGGAGCGCAAGCGCGCGTAGCGCACGACCCGCCATGGACGAGCCCACCTCGGCGTCCGCGCTGTACGGGGCGTGGAACCCGGGCATACAGTCGGAATTGCCCCGGGATCTGCTCCCGTTCTCCACGATCTTCAAGCCTGAAAATGCCTTCACGACCGCCGGGCAGGTTCACGAGCTCGCCCGCGCCACGGGACTCGAGACCGACGAGCTCGTGGTGTTCCGGCCGGAACGGCTCGTGGTGCACGAGCTGCTGGTGCGCGTGACGGCCGACCTTTCGGTGCCCGACGGACCCAGGGTGGAGGATCTCGGCATCCATTTCCGCGACATGACGCGGGTCATACTCGGCCGCTACCTCGAGCCTCACCTAAGCGACATCGTCGCTGCCTACAGCGCGCTCCGGCGTGCGCTCGCGGCGCTCGTCGAGGCGGAGCTCGCGGCCGCACTCTCCGGGCAGGCGGTGGACGGCGCTGCGCCCAGCGGGAAGGCCGGTGCGGGGGGCCTCCTCGGCTTGATGCGCCGCCCGCGCCGAGGGCGCGACGTGCCCCGCGCCGGGGACCGCTGGCAGCGTGAGGAGGAGCTGTCCAAGGAGTGGACCGCCAAGGCGCGTTCGAGCCCAGACCCGCTCGCCAGGGCTGCCTGCCGCGCGCTGGTGAGGGTCGCATCGGCGGTTCGCGGGCGGCACGGGCGGATCTGGGGGGACGGGGCGCTGCTCGCTCCCATCGCCACGGGCATCGCCTGCAACGAGTACGGGGCCGAAGTGATTGGCGGCCTGATCGAGCCGCACTTGCGCGAGGCGGCAGCCCGCGAAGGCTATCGCGTGCTCCCGGCGCCGGCGCTGCCGGTGGTGATGAACACCAAGGGCGCGCCCGCGTCCGGCAAGAGCACGCTGCGCCCGCTGCAGAGACGGCTCGCCGAACGCATCGGCGTGCCCTGGGACGAATTCGCCCTCATCAGTCCGGACATCTGGCGGAAGTTCCTTCTCGACTACGGCGCGCTGGGAGAGCATTACCGGTACGCGGGCACGCTGGCCGCGCGCGAGCTCGCGATCATCGACCATAAGCTCGACCGCTACATGGCGCGCAAGGCCGAGCGCGGCGGGATGTCCCACCTGCTGATCGACCGCTTCCGCTTCGACAGCTTCGCGCCGGACTCGGACGAAGCGGGCAGCAATCTGCTTACCCGCTTCGGGCGCCTCGTCTACATGTTCTTCATGATCACGCCGCCGCACGAGACCGTCGAGCGCGCCTGGAAGCGCGGCCTGGAAGTGGGCCGCTACAAGGCGGTCGACGACGTGCTGGCGCAGAACATCGAGGCCTACACCGGCATGCCCGAGCTGTTCTTCACCTGGGCGCTGCGCGCCGGCATGCGGGTGCACTACGAATTCCTGGACAACAGCGTGCCGCTCGGGGAGCTGCCGCGGACCGTCGCCTTCGGCTGGAGCGGCGAGCTGAACATCCTCGACGTCAAGTGCATGCTCGACGTCGACCGCTACCGCAGGATCAACGTCGACGCCGCCGGCCCGCAATCGGTCTATCCCGGCCGCGAAGCGATGGCGGCCGAAAACAACACGCAATTCCTCACGCGCTGCGCGCGCGGGCTTCCGGCGGTGAATTTTGCGCACTACGCGAGCGGTCGCGTCTACGCGCGCCTCGAGGCGGGGCGGCTGGCCTGGGTCGACCCCGTGGCCCTGGAGACCGCCCTCCAGGACAGCGATACCCGCGCCGGGCTTGCCGCCGTCGCGCCCGCGGCCCTGCGCGGCCCGGGCTCCGGGGAGGGGCCGCCGGCGCGCCGGGCCGAGGTGCTGCAGGCCGAGCGCTTTCACACGCTCGGGCGCTGGGGAAACGCGGATCCTCCGGCGCGGAAAACCGTTGCGGGGCCGGCTTCCCGATGACCGGTCTCCGCCCTGTTCGATGCGCGGGGAGAACGCGGCGATGCGGGTAAGCGATCGCGCGCGGCCCGACGCCATCGTGATCGGCGGCGGGCACAACGGGCTCACGTGCGCCGCCTATCTCGCCCGCGCCGGAAAGCGGGTCGTCGTGCTCGAGCGCCGCGAGCGGATCGGAGGCGCGGCGGTCAGCGAGGAGGTTTTCCCCGGCTTCACGTATTCCGTGTTCTCGTACGCGGTAAGCCTCCTGCGGCCCGAGATCATCCGCGACCTGGAACTCCCGCGCCACGGCCTGCATATCCTGCCGCTCGAGAGCACGTTCACGCCGCTGCCGAACGGCGACTTCCTGGCGCAGTGGGGCGATCCCGACCAGAACCACCGCGAGCTCGCGCGCCACTCGCCGCGCGACGCCGAGGCGTACGGCGAGTTCGGCCGCCTCATGCACGAGATGGCGCGCGCGGTGAAGCCATTGCTCGCCAGGATTCCTCCCGACCCGGCGTCATTCGCGCCCCGGGATCTGGCCGGGCTCGCCCGCCTCGCCGCGCACCTGCGCGGCCTCGGGCGCGCGAAATTCCATGCGCTGTGCAAGCTCCTCGCCATGAGCGCGGCGGACTACCTGGACGAGTGGTTCGAGACCGAGGCGCTGAAAGCCACGAAATCCGCGAGCGGGATCATCGGCACGCTCGCCGGGCCGCGCTCCCCCGGAACGGCCTATGTGCTGCTGCACCACTACCTGGGCGAGCTCGACGGCGTGTTCCGCGCCTGGGGATTCGCCAAGGGCGGCAACGGGTCGGTGAGCGAAGCCATCGCCGCCGCCGCGCGCGCCCTGGGCGCAGAAATCCGCACCGGGGCGCCGGTCGCGCGCGTGCTCGTCGCGAACGGCCGCGCCACGGGGGTCGCGCTGGAGAGCGGGGAGGAGCTGCAAGCCGGGCTCATCGTCTCGGGCGCCGATCCCCGGCGCACCTTCCTTGAGCTCGTGGGCGCCCGGGAGCTGCCCGTCGATTTCGTCGAAGCCATCCGGCGCTACCGCTTCCGCGGCTCATCGGGCAAGGTAAACCTCGCCCTCGCCGAGCTCCCGGATTTCACCTGCCTGCCGGGCAACGGTCCGCATCTCCGCGGCGCGATCTCGGTGAGCCCGAGCATTGATTACCTGGAGCGGGCGCATGACGAGGCCAAGTACGGAGAGTTCTCGCGCCGTCCCTACCTCGACGTCGTCATTCCATCCCTGATCGACCCGGCCATGGCGCCGCCGGGCAGGCATGTCATGTCGATCTTCGTGCAGTATGCGCCCTACCACCTGAATGGCGGCTGGACGGACGCGCGGCGCGAGGCGTTCGGCGACGCCGTCGTGGATACGCTTGCCGAGTACGCCCCGAACCTGAAGTCGGCAATCCTCCACCGCCAGGTGATCACGCCCGCCGACATCGAGCGCGTCGTCGGCCTCACCGAGGGCAACATCTTCCAGGGGGAGCTTGCATTGCAGCAGATGTTCTTCCTGCGCCCCGCAGGCGGATGGGCGAATTATGCGACGCCGATCCATGGGCTCTACCAGTGCGGCGCGGGGACGCATCCGGGCGGCGGCGTCATGGGGGCGTCCGGCCGCAACGCGGCGCTCGCGATACTGGGAGAGACGGCGGCGTGAGCGTGCTCGTCCTCGGCGCCGGCGTGAGCGAGCTTGTATGCGCGCACACCCTCGCGCGGTCCGGCCGCCGCGTGCTGGTGCTCGAAGACCGCGCTGAGCGGGAAGCGCTGTCGCTCGACCGGGGATGGGTTCCCCCGCGGCTCGTTCGCGAGCTTGCGCTGGGTCCGCGCGGCCCGTCGACAGGCTCAGGACAGGGCCTGAGGATCCTTTGTCCGGACCCTTGGGCCGCCGCGCCGCTGCCCGGCGGCGGGCGTCTCGAATTATGGCGCGACCTGGCGCGCTCGGTCGCGGCGATCCGGCGCGTGAGCCCGCGCGATGCCGCGAAGTGGCCGGAATTCTGCGAGCGGATGCGCCGCCTGGCGCGCCTGCTGGAGCATCTCTACCTCCAGCCGCCGCCCGACCCGATGAGCCACGCCATCGGCGATCTCGTGCAACTCGCCGCGCTCGGTTTCCGGGCACGGCGAGCCGGGCGGCAAGGCATCGAGGATCTGCTGCGCCTGCTGCCGATGTCGGTGGCGGACTGGCTCGACGAGTGGTTCGAAAACGATGCCTTGAAGGGCGTGCTCGGCGCGGCGGGGGTCATGCATCTGCGGCAGGGGCCGCGCTCTGGCGGCACGGCATTCGTGCTCCTCCACCACCACGTGGGCAGTCCGGCCGGGGTCTTCCGCCCGCCGCTCTCGAACCTCCGGCAAGTGCTGGCCGGGTTGCCGGGCGTGGAAATCCGGCGCGGCGCCGGGGTCGCGAGGATCGACGTGCGCAATGGACGGGTCGCCGGCGTGGCGCTCGCGAGCGGCGAGGAAATTCCGGCTTCGCTCGTCGTCTCCGGCGCCGACCCGCGGCGCACGCTGCTCGAGCTCGCGGACCCCGGATGGCTCGACCCGGAAGCAGCGCGGGCGCTCAAGCGCGTCCGGTGCCGGGGCGTCGCCGCCCGCGTGCGGCTCGCGCTCGAGCGCGCGTCCGCCTGCCCGAGGCTTGTGGTCGCCCCGTCGCTCGACTACCTCGAACGCGCGTACGACGACGCGAAGTACGGCCGCCTCTCGCGCCGGCCGTTCGTGGAGGCAGTGAGCGCCGGCGCCGGCGCCGATGGCCGGCAGCGCCTGGAGGCGCACGTCCAGTACGCGCCGTACGCGCTGGCGGACGGCGAGTGGAGCGATGAGCGCCGCCGCGCGCTGGGCGATCTCGTTCGGGGCGTTTTTTCCCTGCACCTGCCGGATCTGGACGGAGCGGTGGTCGAGCAGGTCCTCTCGCCGCGCGACCTCGAGGAACGCTACGGGTATCCCGAGGGACAGGAGCATCATGCCGAGCTCGCGCTCGACCAGGCGCTGTGGATGCGGCCGGTGCCGGCACTGGCGCGCTACCACACGCCCATCGAGGGCCTCTACCTGTGCGGCCCCAGCACCCATCCCGGCGGCAGCGTGAGCGGGGTTCCCGGCTACAATGCCGCTCGCGCGATCGGGCGCGACTTGCGCCGGCGCGATTCCTGACCCGGCGAGGACCGACCGTGCCTACCCTCCGTGTTTCCCCCGATTGCACGCTGCACTATGTCGTGGACGATTATTCGGACCCGTGGCGCGAGCCGCAGACGGTGCTCATGCTCCACGGCAACGCCGAGAGCGGCGCGGCGTGGTTCGGCTGGGTGCCGCAGCTCGCGCGCCACTATCGGGTGGTGCGCCCCGATATGCGCGGCTTCGGCGCCTCCACCCCGATGCCGCGCGATTTTCCGTGGACGCTCGATCGCATCTGTGATGATTACATCGCCCTCATGGACGCGCTCGGCATCGCCCGCTGTCACGTGGTGGCTGCCAAGATCGGCGGCACCATCGCCCGCCATTTCGCGGCGCGCCACGCCGACCGGGTCCTGACCCTGACCCTCGCGGGAACGCCGGTGCCGAAGCGTTCCATGGGCGCGCGTCGCGATCTTGTCGAGGAATTCGAGGGCAAAGGGGTCGGCCACTGGGCGCGCCGGACCATGGCGGGACGGCTCGGCAACCGCTTCCCGCCGGACGGGCTCGAGTGGTGGATCCAGTTCATGGGACGGACGGCTGTTTCCACGCAGGTCGGCTTCATGCCGACCATCGCCGACGCCGACATCACGGATGCGCTCCCGCGCATCCGATGCCCGACGCTCGTCATCACGACCGAGGGCAGCGCGCTGGGGTCGGTGGCGGAAGTGCGGGCGTGGCAGCGGATGATTCCGCGCTCGGAACTGCTGGTTCTCCCGGGAGATTCCTATCATGTCGCCGCGAGCGACGCCGATCGTTGCACCCAGGCGACGCTCGATTTCATCAAGCGCGCTGGCGCAGCCGCGTGACCGGTGACTCGATCCCCGTTTAGCTCGCGAATGACGATGCGCGTGGCCGTGGCCGCGACCGCTCTGCTGCTTGCGGGGTGTGGGGACAGGGTGCCGCGCGTCCCGGCGGTGGGGCCGAACGAGGTGATCGTCGCCTTCGGCGACAGCCTGACCTACGGCACCGGCGCGGCCGAATCCGAAAGCTACCCTGCGGTGCTGGCGCAGCTCATCGGCCGCAAGGTGGTGCGGGCCGGGGTGCCGGGAGAAGTCACCGCGCAGGGGCTCGCGCGGCTCGAACAAGTGATCGAAGCCCACCGCCCGGCGCTCATGATCGTGTGCCTGGGCGGCAATGACATGCTCCGCCGGGTGGGCGAGGCACAGATCCGGAGCAACCTGCGCCAGATCATCACGACCCTGAGGGGACGAGGCATTTCAGTCGTGTTGATCGGTGTGCCGCGGCCTGCCCTCCTCACCAGCGCTGCGGCGTTCTACGGGGAGCTGGCGAAGGAGTACCGCATCCCCTACGAAGGCAAGGTCCTGAACGACGTCATGCACCAGCTCGACCTCAAGGCCGATCCCATTCATCCGAACGCCAAGGGCTATCGCCGCATGGCCGAAGCCATCGCGCAACTGTTGAAGCAAGCGGGCGCGATATGAAACCGGCGCGTCACCCGTGACCCTTCGACGTCGCTCAGGACGGGCCGGTGACCCGTGACGGGATCAGTGATTTCAACCCGGCCGGCACCGGTCCGGCTGACGCTGTTGATGTGCGCCGCGGAAGTCCTGAGCATGACGGGTTTCGCGGCGTATACGACCCTGCTGCCGGTCCTGCAGCGCGAATGGATTCTGTCGAACTCCGAGGCCGGGCTCATCAGCGGCATCTATTTCGCCGGCTACGTTGCCGTGACGCCCGTCCTCACCGGCCTCACCGACCGCGTGGACGCGCGGCGGGTCTACCTGCTGGGCTGTTGCCTGGCGCTCGGCGGGTCGGCCGGTTTCATGCTGCTCGCTCAGGGCCTGTGGAGCGCGCTCTTTTTCCAGTTCCTGATCGGTGCCGGACTGGGCGGCAGCTACATGCCGGGGCTGAAGATGCTGGCGGACCAGCTCGAAGGCCCGGTGCAGGCGCGTTCGGTCGGCTTCTATACGGCGAGCTTCGGCATCGCCTCCAGTCTTTCCATCCTGATCTGCGGGTGGATCGGCGCCGCGCTCGGCTGGCAGTGGGCATTCGCCTGGGGCGCGGTGGGCCCGTTGTGCGCGGCGCTGCTGATGTATCTCGTCATGCCCCGGGGCCGCACCCGGCCGGCCGGGCAGCCTGCGCCCGCGCTGCTGGATTTTCGCCCGGTGCTGAGGAACCGCCGGACACTCCCCTACATCATCGGCTACGCGGCGCACAACTACGAGCTGTTCGGCCAGCGCTCGTGGATGGTGGCATTCCTCGTCTTCTCCGCGTCGCTGCAGCCGGCGGAGGCGCCGATGCTGATCGGCGCCGCGACGCTCGCCGCGGCGATCAACCTGCTGGGGCCGGTCATGAGCATTTCTGGCAACGAGATCGCGATCCGCTTCGGCCGCACGCGCGTGATCTTCACTTTCATGACCGCGTCCGGTCTCGTCGCGTGCGTGCTCGGCTACACCGCCGCGCTGCCGTGGATGGTGGTCTTCCTCATCATGTGCCTGCATTACGGCCTGATGCTGGGCGATTCGGCGGCGCTCACCTCCGGCGCGGTCGCCTCCGCCCATCCCGACGAGCGCGGGGCGACGATGGCGATCTATTCCTTCGTGGGCTTCAGCTCGGCGTTTTTCGCGCCGCTCGTGTTCGGCGCCGTGCTCGATCTCGCGGGCGGCAACCGCAGCCTCGCCGCATGGGGGCTCGCGTTTGCGAGCATCGGCGTCTTCGGCGTGCTTGCGCCGGTCGCGCGACTGGTCTACACGCGGCGCCGCTGAAAAAGCGAACCGCCCACAATGCCGGGAAAACCCATGACCATGAAACTGCGGATAGGCACGGATGAAAGCAACGCCGTCAGGCGTTAGCTGCAGGTCAAATCAGGTATCACGAATCATGAACCCGCTCAATGGGGCTGTCAGAGGGTATTCGCAAGATCGGATTCGAGCGCTGGTACGAACGCCAGCTGATGGAGGCTCATCTCTATCTTGTCACCGCGTTCCTGTGCCTGATCCTGCTGACCGCGTGCCTGGAGGGGTTCAGCTCGCGGGCGCCCGGGCTGGAGCCCGTCATCAGGCTGATCGGGATATTCGCCGGATTTTTTGCGTCGACGTGTGGGCGGTCAGGCGCTACGGGGCGATCCTCGGCGTTGCCGACAGCGCCGCCGGGCAGTGGTGTGCAAGAAGTGCGCGTCCTACGGCCGGCTCGAAGTGATCGGTGCGGGGCTGCTCGCGCCCCGCGCGCCGGCGCGGAACCGCGCCGGCGCTCGGCGGCAGCGCTGCCAAGCGGCTCAGCCGCCGCGCTTGTAGACGATCTTCTTGGTGCCGCCGTCGCAGCTGCCGACCACGCTGCCCATCCCTTCCTTGACCTGGTCGTTGGGGACGATTTCGGTCGTAAACATCTTCACCCCGTTGGCCGTGATCTTGGCGTCGATCTCGGCCTTGAGTTCCCCGCAGTCCTTGCGCTGCGCCAGGGCCGGCGCGGCGATCAGCAGCGATGCAACTATCGCGATCAGAGCTTTCATGGCAATACCCCCTTGTTGTTGAACGGCGTCCACCGGGTTTCGGGTGCAAATCGCTTCCGAACCTGCGGCTATCATGACACCCTGCTTGTCCGGACTCAACGGCAGTATTGCCGGTCCGGACGCTCCGGGACCCCGCCGGGCGTGACCGTTTGAACGATCCGCGCCGCGCGGCGCGGGATGCGGTGGCACCGGCCAGGCGTGGTCACCGCGGCCCGGTGTAGAACTGGGGCCAGCGCTCGAGCACCGCGGGGGAGTCGTCCTTGTAGACGTGGCAGGAGTTGAGCTGGAAGGGCTTGCGGGCGGACGGCTTGCCGGCGCTGCGCGCCAGGCGCGCCCGGTTGGTGGCCTGGAACGCGGTGGTGCCAAGGGGTCCCAGCAGTTCCACGAGGTGCGTACAGCCCTTCACGCCGCCGACGCGCTCGGCGATGCCCTTCCGCCAGCCGGGCCCGATAGTGAGCCCCGCGAGTGCCCTGAAGTTGGGCGTGATGTTGCCGCAGATCGAGTACGGTCCCTCGTCCGTCCGCGCCTCGACCTCGTGGATCTTCATGTCGAGGTCGATGGTCACCCGGATCCACATATCGTGCACCGGCTCGCCTGGCCGGCGCTCGCGGCCCCCCTCGCGGCGCGTATGCGGGGTGGTCTTGGTGTCGGTGAGGTGCGCCTCGATGTCCCAGAGCCCGTCGTCGCGCTCGTAGCCGCTGCATACGATGGCGCGGGTGTGCATCAATTTGCGCGGAGCGGGGCGACTCAGTGGCATGAATGACTCCGGTAGGGTCTCCGTTGGAGCGTGACGCTGTGATTAATCGAGGCGGTAACGCGCGACATGCGCAATCAGGCGGCGACGCGCTTCGCAGCGAGGGCGCGCGCCGCCTTGGAATGCGTCGGTCTGTTGAGCACGCCGCCGATGTAGTCGCCTGCGGCGATGAGCTTCGCGATGTCCACGCCGGTTTCGATGCCGAGGCCGTCGAGCAGGTAGAGCACGTCCTCGGTGGCGACGTTTCCCGTCGCGCCTTTGGCGTAGGGGCAGCCGCCGAGCCCCGCAACCGAGGCGTCGAAGGTCGCCACCCCGCACTCGAGCGCGGCGTAGACGTTGGCGACTGCCTGCCCGTAGGTGTCGTGGAAGTGCCCGGCGATCCGGCTGGCGGGAATGTATTTCATCACGGCTTCGAGCGCGGCGCGCGTCCGGCCCGGCGTGCCGGTGCCGAGGGTGTCGCAGATTGTAATTTCGTAGCAGCCCATCGCGTCGAGCTCGCGGGCGACGCGCACCACTGCTTCCGGCCTGACCTCTCCCTCGTAGGGGCAGCCGAGGCACACGGAAATGTCCCCGCGCACCTTGACCCTCTGCGCCAAAGCTTCGCGGCACACCTCCGAGAAGCGCGCGAGACCCTCGGCGATCGAGCAATTCGTGTTCTTGCGCGAAAAGGTTTCGGTCGCGGCGCCGAATACCACCACTTCCTGCGCGCCAGCGGCGAGCGCGGCGTCGAGCCCCTCGCGGTTCGGGACCAGGACCGGGTAGGACACACCGGGCTTGCGGCGGATCGCCGCCATCACCTGGGCGTTGTCGGCCATCTGCGGCACCCACTTGGGGGAGACGAAGGCGGTCGCCTCGATCACGGGCAGCCCGGCGTCCTGCAGGCGGTGGATGAGATCGACCTTGACCGCGGTCGAGACCGGTGTCGACTCGTTCTGCAGCCCGTCGCGCGGCCCCACCTCGACCAGCTTCACCTGTCCGGGAATGCCCATGGTTGGGTCAGCTCTTCATGCCTGTGTGACCCGGCGGCAGTGAACGGCGGTCATTGTTCGGGTTCTTTCGCGCCGCGTTCGGGCGCCGGCGCGGCCCAGGACGCCCTGCGCTTCTCGAGGAACGCGGTGAGGCCTTCCTGCGCCTCCGCTGTCGTGCGGATTTCCGCAATGCGCTGCGCGGTCATTTCGAGCAGGTTTTCGTCGAACCGGTGGCCTGCGACATCGGGAATCAACTTCTTGATCGCAACCACGGCGTGGGGGCCGCTCGAATGAAGATGCGCCAGCATGCGGACGACGCGCGCCGCCAGCTCGGGCTCCTCGCAGATGTCGTGCACGAGCCCGATGCGATAGGCCTCGGCCGAATCGAATTCCTCGCCCGAGAGCATGTAGCGACGGGCGTGGTGCCGCCCCATCGCCGCGATCACGTACGGGCTGATCATGGCCGGGATGATGCCGAGCTTCACTTCCGAGAGGCGGAACGTCGCGTCGCGCCCGGCGATCGCGATGTCGCACGCCGCGACGAGGCCCACGCCGCCGCCCCGCGCCGCCCCGCGCACGCAGGCGATGGTCGGCTTTTCCAGCGTGTAGAGCACGTGCAGCATCATCGCCGTGGCGCGCGCGCTCTCCAGGTTCTGCTCGCGCGAGAACCTCGCGCTGCGCTTCATGTGCTCGATGTCCGCGCCGGCGCAGAAATTCCTCCCGGCGCCGGTGATGACGACGGCGCGCACCTCGGGCGTGGATTCGAGCTTGGTCAGCGTCGCGGTGAGCGCATCGACCATTTCGGGATCGAAAGCGTTGTGCACATCCGGGCGGTTGAGCGTCACCGTCGCGGTTCCGTCGGCGTCGACCTGGGAAAGGACTTTCTGGCTCATGGCCGCTCGGCGATCGAAAGGCGCACATTATAGCCGCGCCGGTCAGCCCTCACATCCGGAATACGCCGAAGCGCGTCTCCTCGATTGGTGCATTGAGACTGGCGGAGAGGCCGAGCGCGAGCGTCGCGCGCGTGTCCTTGGGATCGATGATGCCGTCGTCCCACAGCCTGGCGCTGGCGTAGGTTGCGCTCGATTGACGCGCGTACTGCTCGACGATCGGCGCCTTGAACGCGTCTTCCTCCTTTTTGCTCCACGCCCCGCCGCTTTTCTCGAGCGCTTCGCGTTTCACCTGCGCAAGCACGCCGGCGGCCTGCTCGCCGCCCATGACCGAAATCCGGGCGTTGGGCCAGGTCCACAGTAAACGCGGCGAATAAGCGCGCCCGCACATGCCGTAATTGCCGGCGCCGAAGCTGCCGCCGACGATGAGCGTGAACTTGGGCACGCGCGCGCACGCGACCGCCGTCACCATCTTGGCGCCGTCCTTGGCGATCCCGCCGTGCTCGGCCTTCTTTCCCACCATGAAGCCGGTGATGTTCTGCAGGAATACGAGCGGGATGCCGCGCTGGCACGCGAGCTCGACGAAGTGCGCGCCCTTCAACGCCGAATCGGAGAACAATATGCCGTTGTTGGCGAGAATGCCCACCAGGCGACCCTCGATGTGCGCGAAGCCGGTCACCAGTGTCGGGCCGTAGCGCGCCTTGAACTCGTCGAATTCGCCCGCATCGACCACGCGCGCGATGATCTCGCGCGCGTCGAATGGCGTGCGCGGGCTCGCCGGAATCACGCCATAGAGCTCCTCCGGATCGTATTGCGGCGGCCTGGGCTCCTGCACGGCACCTGCTGCACGGGCGGCACGGTTCAGATTGGCCACGGCACGGCGCGCAAGCTCGAGCGCGTGGCGGTCGTCCTCGGCGTAATGGTCGGCTACGCCCGAGATGCGCGTGTGCACGTCGGCACCGCCCAGTTCTTCCGCCGTCACCACCTCCGCGGTGGCCGCCATGACCAGCGGCGGGCCCGCGAGAAAAATTGTGCCCTGGTTGCGGACGATGATGGCTTCGTCCGACATCGCCGGCACGTACGCCCCGCCCGCGGTGCACGAGCCCATCACCACCGCGATCTGCGCGATGCCGGCCGCCGACAGGTTGGCCTGGTTGTAGAAGATGCGGCCGAAGTGGTCGCGGTCGGGGAACACCTCGTCCTGGCTCGGCAGGTGCGCGCCGCCCGAATCCACGAGGTAGATGCAGGGCAATCGGTTCTCGAGCGCGATCTCCTGCGCGCGCAGGTGTTTTTTCACGGTGAGCGGGTAGTAGGTGCCGCCCTTTACGGTGGCGTCGTTGGCGACGATGACGCAACTCTGACCGCTCACTTGCCCGACGCCGGTGATGATGCCGGCAGCGGGCACCTCCTCGGGGTACACCTCCCACGCCGCGAGCGGCGAGAGCTCGAGGAACGGCGCGCCCGGGTCAAGGAGCGCCGCCACGCGCTCGCGCGGCAGGAGCTTGCCCCGGCCGAGGTGCCGTTTCTTTGCGGCGTCGCCGCCGCCGGCCCGCACTCGCGCCAGCCTTTCGTTCAGCTCCGCGACGTGGCCGCGCATCGATTCCGCCGCGGCCTTGAATTCCGCGGAGGAAGTCTTCAGCTTGGATTTGATGACCGCCATCTCAGCGCGCCAGCTCGGCCTCGTAGGCGGCGAGGGTCGCCGCGTCGAAGCAGGCGAAGATGATGCTCTCGGGGACCGGATTCGCCGCCGCAAAACTCCCGCATTCGCGGACCGCAATGCGCACCGCCTGCTCCAGGGGATAGCCGTAGGCACCGCAGCTGATCGCGGGAAAGGCGATGCGCTTCAGCTGGTTCGACGCTGCGAGATTGAGGCTTTCGCGATAGCAGGAAGCGAGCAGCTCCGGCTCGCCGCGCTGGCCTCCGCTCCACACCGGCCCGACAGTGTGGATCACGTGCTTGGCCGGGAGCTGGTAGCCCAGGGTGATCTTTGCCTGCCCGGTGGGGCAGCCGCCGAGCTTGCGGCATTCATCCAGCAACCGGGGACCGGCGGCACGGTGAATGGCGCCGTCTACGCCGCCGCCGCCGAGCAGCGTCGTGTTCGCGGCATTGACGATCGCGTCCGCCGCGAGCGTGACGATGTTGACCTGCCGCGCTTCCAGCCTGTTGGGCATGGGCTTGCTCCTCGAATCCCCCCTGCCCCCCTTTGCAAAAGGGGGGTTGGGGGGGATTTCACCATCCGCCGGTTTCCAGCCATTTCTCGACCTGATCGAGACGGTCCGAGCCCCAGAACGGCTCGCCATCCACCACGATGTAGGGCGAGCCGAACACGCCGCGCTCGATCGCGGCGTCCACCTCGATCCGCAGCCGCTCCTTGGCCGCCGGGTCATTGAGTGCCTGCATCAGCGCCGCCTTGTCCTCTCCCATCCTCGCCGCCACGTCCGCCGTGACTTCCGGGCTGGAGATGTCGCGGTCCTCGGCGAAATAGGCGTGGTAGAGCGCCTGCGCCAGCCGTTTCGCGAGCACCGGATCTCTATCGCTTACCCAATAGAAGGCGCGGCTCGGCGCGGTCGCACCGACGGGAAACTTCGTCGGCAGCTTGAACGGCACCTTGAGCAATCGCGCGCTGCGCGCGAGGTCGTGAGCGGTATAGACGCCCTTGAGCGGGATGGACGCCAGGGGCTGCTGGCCGTTGATCTTGAATACCGCGCCCAGGAGGTGCGGGCGCCACACCACGCCGCGGCCATGCTTTGCCGCGAGAGCCTCGATCCGGGTGCTCGCGAGGTAGCCGTACGGGGAGGAGAAGTCGAAATAGAAGTCGATCGGGTTCGCCATATCCTGGATTCCGATCAGCCGATGCGCTCGAGCGCGATCGCGGTTGCCTCGCCGCCGCCGATGCAGAGCGCGGCGATGCCGCGCCTGAGACGGTATTTTTCGAGCGCCGCGAGCAAGGTCACCATGATGCGTGCGCCGGATGCGCCCAGGGGATGACCCAGCGCACAGGCGCCCCCATGCACGTTGACCTTGTCGTGCGGGAGCCCGAGGTCGTGCATGGCCGCCATGGCGACCACCGCGAACGCCTCGTTGATTTCATAGAGATCGGCGGTTTTCGCGTCCCAGCCCGTGATCTCGAGAAGCTTCCGGACCGCCCCCACCGGCGCCGTGGTGAACCACTGCGGCTCCTGCGAGTGGCTGCTGTAGGCGACGATCTTCGCCAGCGGCGCGATCCCGCGCCGGTCCGCCGCGGAGCGCCTCATCAATACCATGGCCGCCGCGCCGTCGGAGATGGAGCTCGAGTTGGCGGGGGTGACGGTGCCGTCCTTCCTGAACGCGGGCTTCAACTGCGGGATCTTGTCGAGATTGGCCTTGAGCGGCTGCTCGTCGATCGTCACGACCGCATCGGTCTTGCCGCCGGCGAGCTTCACGGGGACGACCTCCTGCTCGAAGCTGCCGTTCCGGATCGCGGCCTGCGCGCGGGTAAGAGAGGTGATGGCATAGCGATCCTGCGCCTCGCGCGAGAACTGGTACTTCGCCGCGCAGTCTTCGGCAAACGTGCCCATGAGGCGCCCACGGTCGTACGCATCCTCCAGCCCGTCGAGGAACATGTGGTCCTTCACCTCGCCATGCCCGAGACGCAGGCCCGCCCGCGCCTTGGGCAGCAGGTAGGGGGCGTTCGACATGCTCTCCATGCCGCCCGCGACGATCACGTCCCGGGCCCCGAGCGTGAGCTGGTCGTGCGCCAGCATCGCCGCCTTCATGCCCGAGCCGCACACCTTGTTGATGGTCATGCAACTCACGGCGGGAGGCAGACCCGCGCCCAGCGCCGCCTGGCGCGCCGGCGCCTGTCCCTGCCCTGCCGGGAGCACGTTGCCCATGATCGCTTCCTGCACGTCCTCCGGCTTTACGCCGGCGCGCTCGACGGCCGCGCGGATGGCGATGGCGCCGAGCTCCGGCGCGGCGAGCGACTTGAGGTCGCCCA
>DASWIC010000004.1:0-2925 GCA_036397875.1 Burkholderiales bacterium | reverse complement strand
TCGCCGCGCCGCTGCGCGAGCTCGACGAACGCGCTGCGATATTCCGGTCCCGGCACCGCAATCTCGATGTGGGTGAGGACTTCGTCCGGCCGCAGCGCCGTCGCGTAGAGCCCCCTGAAGAAGTCGCGCGCGGCGACTCGGCGCGCGCCCGTCTTGCCCGCGATCACGAACTGCGCATCGAGCGCGACGCAGCAGGCGGGCCATTCGGCGGCCGGGTCCGCCAGCGCGATGCTGCCACCGAAGGTGCCGACGTTGCGGATCGCCGCGTGCGCGATATGCGGGGCGGCCTGCGCGAGCAGCGGCAGATGCTTGCGGATCTCCGGGGAGCGCTCGATCTCGGCGTGGGTGGTGAGCGCCCCGATCCGCACCCGCCCGTCACGCACCTCGATGCCGGAGAGCTGCGTGAGGCGCGTGATATCGATCAGCAATTGCGGGGAAGAGAGCCGCATGTTGAGCGTCGCGATGAGGCTCTGCCCGCCCGCGAGCAGCTTCGCTCCGTCGCCGTGCGCGGCCAGGAGCTCGAACACCTCGGCGAGGTTGCGGGCCCGGGCGTAGGCGAACGGCGGCGCTTTCACACGGACTCTTCACCGCGTCAGTTGGCGCGGATATTCGCAGCCTTGATGATCGCGCCGGCGACTTCCGCCTGCGCCCGCACGAAGGAGTCGAATGCCTCGGACGTCATGATGAAAGGCTCGGCGCCCAGCTTCTCGTAGCGCGCACGCACCTCGGGTGTCTGGATCCCCTTCTGGGTAATCTCGTGCAGCCTGCGCACGGCGGGGCGCGGCACCTTCGACGATACGAACATTCCCACCCAGAACGGGAAATCGGCGTCGGCGAGCCCGGATTCCGCGATCGTCGGCAGCTCGGGCAATTGCGCGGAGCGCCGCTCGGCGCTCAGCGCGATGGCGCGCACGCGCCCGTCCTTGATCTGCGCCAGCACCGTCGACAACGGCAGGATGGACCAGTCGATGCGCCCGGCGATGACCTCGATCAGCGCCTCCGGCGAGCCCTTGTAGGAAACTTGCACCGCATCGATCCGGGCGCTCATGCGGAAGCGCTCGGCGCTCATGTGCGTCCCCGTCCCGGTGCCGGCGGTCCCGTAATTCAACGCGCCGGGCTTGGCTTGCGCCGCGGCGATCAGCTCCTTCAGGCTCGTCCAGGGACGCTGCGGCGGCACGATCAGGACGTTCGGCAGCACCGCGAGCGAGGAAACGCTCGCAAATTCGCGCAGCATGTCGAAAGAAAGGTTCGGGTAGACGAAGGGGGCGATGACCTGGGCCGAAGTATTGACGAGTGCGACATGGCCGTCGGTTTCGGCGCCGAGCACGTAGCCGGCCGCAAGCGTGCCGCCGGCTCCAGCGCGATTCTCCACCACGACGGTCTGGCCGGTCGACTGTGCCAGGTAATCCGCGATGGCGCGGCTGAAGAGATCGACCGGGCTTCCCGGACTGCTGGTCGCGACCAGCCGGATCGTCTTGCTCGGGAATCCCTGTCCTGAGCCCGTCGAAGGGGCCTGGGCGAGGCCCTCGCCCGCCAGCAGCAGCGCGCCCAATGCGGCCGTGATCAGCATCGACTTCATGTCGCATCCTCCCGTCGCGTCACCAGCTTCCCGACGCATCGGCGATTTTGCCCTCGATCACGTCCCGGTGTCGAGTTCCCGGCCCCGGGCGCGCGAAAAATCGCTATGATCGCCGGGTGAAGCGCAGCACTGACCGCCTGCTGACCACCCACACCGGGAGCCTGCCTCGGCCGCGCCCGCTGCTGCAGATGTACGATAGGCGCGCACGCGGTGAACCCGTCGATGAGAAGGCAATCGCCGATGCGGGCCGGGACGCGATGCGCCGCGCCGTGCGGCGCCAGATTGAATGCGGCATCGACGTTGGCAACAACGGTGAGCAGGAGCGCGAGGGCTTTTTTCTCTACGTACAGCGCCGCATGACGGGTTTTGGGGGAACCTGGAAGCGCTGGCCGCGCGGCGACTACGAGCGCTATCCCCTGTTCAGGGAGATGGTGGAAGCGCAGCAGGCCGCGCGCTCGGGCGTGAACAGCCAGCTGCCGCCGCGGGTCGTCGGCGCGATCCGCTACCGCGATCCCGCCGAGGCTGACACCGAGGCGCGTGAATTTCGCGCGGCGCTGGCGGAAATCGGCGGCGGTTTTTCCGAAGCGTTCTTGACGGCACCCTCTCCGGGCATCATTGCGTCGGCGTGCAGGAACGAGCACTACGCGAGCGAGGAGGCGTACGTCGAGGCGCTGTCCGAGGCGCTGCGGCTCGAATACGAGGCCGTGGTGCGCAACGGCTTCGTGCTCCAGGTGGACTGCCCCGACCTGGCCCTCGAGTGGCACCGGTCGTATCACGGCCAGTCGGAAGCGAGCTTCCTCGGTTTCGTGGAACGCATCGTTACGGCGCTGAACCACGGCTTGCGCGACGTGCCGCGGGACCGCGTCCGGATGCACATCTGCTGGGGCAATTACGAAGGTCCCCATGATTGCGATATCGCGCTGGAGACGATCTGGCCCATCGTTCGCAAGGCGCGCGTCGGCGGATACGTGCTGCCCTTCGCCAACCCCCGTCATGCGCACGAGATCAACGTCCTGCGCAGGATGCCGCTCGCTGACGATCAGATCATCGTGGCGGGCGTGATCGATACGCTCACGAATTTCGTCGAGCATCCCGAAGTGGTCGCCGAGCGGCTGGAGCGCGTCGCGGCTGCCGTCGGCGATCCGCACCGGGTGCTTGCCGGCACCGATTGCGGCTTCGATTCGACGGCCGGCCAGGGGCGGGTCGCGGAGGACGTCGCGTTTGCCAAGCTGCGAGCGCTCGTCGAAGGTGCGCGCATTGCGACGCAGCGCTTGTTCTAGTCGGCTGGCGCCGGCAGCGAATCCGTTTTTTACATCATGATGCGGCCGCCGTTCACGTCGAGCGTG
>DASWIC010000003.1:0-13996 GCA_036397875.1 Burkholderiales bacterium | reverse complement strand
ACCGTGGCGAAATCGCCGACCTTGAGGCGGCGGTCCGGAGCAACGCGGACGATGCCGTCGATCTCCGGGGCGTCTGCGCTTGAGCGCGCATTCGCGCCTTCCGGCCCGACCTCGTCCACCAGCACGGACAGCGTGCTTCCGACCCGGCGCTGGAGCCGCCGCGCGCTGATTGTCTCCTGCAACAACATGAGACGGGCGCGCCGCTCGTGTTTCACGACTTCGGGCACGGCGCCCGGAAGCGCGTTGGCGGCGGCGCCGTCGACCGCGGAATAGGCAAAGCAGCCGACGCGATCGAGCTGTGCCTCTTCCAGGAAGGCCAGCAGCTCCTCGAATTCGGCGTCGGTTTCACCCGGGAATCCGACGATGAAAGTACTGCGGAGCGTGATGTCCGGGCAGAATTCACGCCAGCGCCGGATGCGCGCGAGGGTGTCCTCGGCGCTTGCCGGGCGCTTCATCAGCTTGAGGATGCGCGGGCTGGCATGCTGAAACGGCACGTCGAGATAGGGGAGGAGCCTGCCGTCCGCCATCAGCGGCACGACCTCGTCGACATGCGGATAGGGATACACGTAATGCAATCGTACCCACGCGCCCAGCTCGGCCAGCGCGCGCGCGAGCTCGGTCATGCGGGTCTTGAGCGGCCGCCCGCGCCAGAAGCCGGTGCGGAACTTCACGTCCACGCCGTAGGCGCTCGTGTCCTGCGAGATGACGAGCAGCTCCTTCACGCCGGCCTTGACGAGGTTCTCCGCTTCCTGCATGACTTCGCCGATCGGCCGGCTGACGAGTCCGCCGCGCAGGGCGGGAATGATGCAGAAGGTGCAGCGATGGTTGCAGCCTTCTGCGATCTTGAGATAGGCGTAGTGCGCGGGCGTGAGCTTGATGCCCTGGTGCGGGATCAGGCTGGTGTACGGATCGTGCGGCTGCGGCAGGTGCTCGTGGACCGCGCGCATCACCTCGTCGGTGGCGTGCGGGCCGGTGACCGCCAGCACCCTGGGGTGGGTTTTCCTGACGATGTCGCCCTTGGCGCCCAGGCAGCCGGTGACGATGACCTTGCCGTTCGCGTCGAGCGCCTCTCCGATCGCGTCGAGCGATTCATCGATCGCGGCTTCGATAAAGCCGCAGGTATTGATCACCACGAGATCGGCGTCCTCGTAGGTGGGCGCGACGCGATAGCCCTCCGCGCGCAGCTGCGTGAGGATGCGCTCGGAATCGACCAATGCCTTGGGGCAGCCGAGCGAGACGAAGCCGACCTTGGGGACCGGCGCGCCGGAGCGGCGTGCCGCCGCCGCCGGCTCAGGACTTGCTTTCGCCGTCTTCGCTCTTGCCGCTGTCATGCGCCGGCGATTGCGGTGCTTTGGCATCGCCCGCCTGCCGCGTGGCCCCGCCCGCGAAACCGGGGAAGGGGAAGTTTCCGAACAGGTTGCGGGTCTGCTGCTGCAGCTGCTGCTGCATTTCCATGAAGGCGTTGGCGCTCTGCTCGAGGTAGCTGCCCATCAGGCCCTGGATCGCGGGCCCCTGCATCTTGACGAAATCATTCCAGGCGTCGGTATTGAGCATCGGGTTGCCGCCGTACATCTGGCGCGATTGCTCTTGGAGCCGCTTCTGCATGTCGATAAAGGTCTTGATGTTCTTCTCGAGGTAATTGCCCATCATGCCCTGCATGGCGTTGCCGTAGAAACGGATGACCTGCGAGAGCATGTCGCTCGAGAACATCGGCGCGCCGGCGCTCTCCTCCTCGAGGATGATCTGCAGCAGGATGCTGCGCGTGAGGTCCTCGTGGGTCTTGGCGTCCTCGACCCGGAACTCCGCCTGCTCCAGGACCAGCTTCTTGACGTCCGAAAGCGTGATGTAACTGCTTGTTTCGGTGTCGTAAAGCCGGCGATTCGGGTATTTCTTGATGATCCGGGATTGCTGCGCCATGAGATAACCGCCCTCAAACAGGGTCCGCCATTATTCCACCATGAACGAGGGATTGCAAGCTAAAGGATTGAAAAATATCGCTAAATTCAACTACCATCCGCCCTCAGCCATTCGCGCTCAGCCCGATCGCTGCTCCGCAACAAGCTGACCGCTGACGGCGGTTCGCTGAGCGCTAGAACATGTGCTGGCCGCCGTTGATGGCGAGATTCGCGCCGGTCATGAACGCCGCCTCCTCGGTGCACAGGTACGCAACCAGCGCCGCGACCTCCCCCGGCGTGCCGAGCCGGCCCACCGGGATCTGAGGAATGATCTTCGCGTCCAGGATCTCCTTGGGCACCGCCAGCACCATCTTGGTACCGATGTATCCCGGCGATATGGTGTTCACGGTCACGCCCTTGCGCGCAACTTCCAGCGCGAGCGCCTTCGTGAAGCCGTGCATGCCGGCCTTGGCCGCGGAATAGTTCGTCTGGCCGAACGCACCCTTCTGGCCGTTGATCGAGGAGATGTTGATGACGCGGCCCCAACCGCGGTCCACCATCCCGTCGCACACGGGCTTGGTCACGTTGAATACGCTGTCGAGGTTCGTGCGCAGGACCGCGTCCCAGTCCGGCTTGCCCATCTTCCTGAAGCTCGCGTCGCGCGTGATGCCCGCATTGTTCACGAGGATGTCGATCGGGCCGATTTCCGCCTGGATCCCGGACATCGCCTTCTGAGAGGAATCGAAGTCGGTAACGTCCACCTGCACCGCATGGAATTCGAAGCCCCGCGCCTTCATGTCCTTGACCCATTGCCCGGCTCTGGTGTTGCCGGGCGAATAAGTCGCCACGACCCGATGTCCGGCCTGGGCGAGCCGCACGCAAATCGCCTCGCCGATTCCACCCATGCCGCCGGTTACGACCGCCACTCTCTGTGCCATGTTCGATCCTCCGCTCTCGCTCGTCAGTCGTCACTCGTCAGTCGTCAATCATCAGTCATCACTCGCATTTTTCCTTGACGTAGCGCCCCGGCGCCGCCTCGATTTCCCGGTATTCCGCATTGCCGAGCCGGGCGGGAGCCGCAATTCTCCGTCCGCCGAAGGCCTCGAGCCAGTCTCCCCAGTGCTTCCACCAGCTTCCCGGCTGGGACGTCGCCGTGGCGAGCCAGCGGTCCGGATCCAGCCCGGGCCCCGGATTGAGCCAGAAATTGCGGCGATTCTTCGATGCCGGGTTGATGACGCCGGCGATGTGCCCGCTCGCCGACAGGACGCACTCGATTTTACCCCCGAGGAGCCGCGTGCTGGCGAACGCGGTGCGCCACGGAACGATATGGTCCTCCCGGGTTGCGAGCACGTACGCGGGCATGTCGACCCGGGCGAGATCGACCGGCACGCCGCACATCGTGAGCTTTCCCGGCACCCGCAGGTTGTTCTCGAGGTAGGTATTGCGCACGTAGTAGGTGTACATCGTGCCCGGAAGGTTGGTGCTGTCGGCGTTCCAATAGAGAAGGTCGAAGGGCTCGGGGGTGCCGCCCTTGAGATAATTGTTCACCACGTAATGCCAGATGAGGTCGTTCGCCCGCAGGCTCGCGAAGGTCAGGGCGAGCTCCCGCCCGTGCAGCACGCCGCCGCCGGCGAAGTCGCGCTCGCGCCGGCGCACGTAGGCCTCGTCCACGAACACGGCAAGCTCGCCGGTATCGTTGAAATCGAGCATGGTGGCGAGGAGCGTCAAGCTCGCCACGCGCCGATCGCCCTTCGCGCGCAGCACCGCGAGCGCCGCCCCGAGGAGCGTGCCGCCGACGCAGAAGCCGAGGGCGTTGACCTTCCTGGAGTCGCAGACCTCCTGCGCAACCGCCAGCGCGCGGATCACGCCGTGCTCGAGATAATCGTCCCAGGTGGCGCGGCCCATGGCGGCCGGGACGTTGCGCCACGAGACCATGAATACCGTGTGCCCGCGCTCGAGGGCGTAGCGCACGAACGAGTTCTCCGGCTGCAAGTCGAGGATGTAGTACTTGTTGATGCAGGGCGGGACCATCACCAGCGGGTGCTCGAACACCGTCCCCGTGGCGGGCCGGTACTGGATCAACTGCATGAAGTCGTTCTCGTAGACCACCGCCCCCGGGGTGACGGCGAGATTGCGGCCGACCTCGAAGGCGGTAGCGTCGGTCATCGAGATCATGCCCTTATCGAGGTCGGCGGCGAGGTTGCGTATGCCCCGGTTTACGCTCTCCCCGTCGGTCTCGGCCGCGAGCCTGAGCGCCTCGGGATTGCTCCAGGGGAAATTGGCCGGAGACATCGCGTCGGTGAACTGGCGCGTGAAGAACGCGACCTTCCTCTTTGCATGAGAGTCGAGCTTGGCGGTGTCGATGACCTCGCGCAGCCACTGGGCCGCCAGCAGGTAGGACTGCGCCGTGTAATTGAAATAGGGCTGCGATTTCCACTCGGGCGCGCGGAATCGCCGGTCGGCGGGATCCGGCTCGATCACCGGCTGCGCCGGCGCTTCGGTCGGGTGCAGCGCGTACGCCGCCCACAGCTCGAGGCGCTTGCGGTAGTAGCGGTTCTGGATTTCCGCCAGGCGCTCGGTGTCCTGCGCCAGGCCGGCGGTGAGCGACCTCAGCAGCTCCGCCACGCCCACGCCGGCGTCGAGGTCCAGTGGCCGCACCACGCCCTCGATCAGCTTCCGGTTCAGCGCCTCGATCAATCCTCGCGCGGTATTCATGTCGTCGGACGATGGTTTCGCAGCGGCCACGGGACACCGGATTGGACGCTACAGCTTACGGCTCGATCTCAAGCATGATTGTGCGCCAGTTCGCCGACCAGCCAGATGGTGGCGACCCCGAGCGAGATCAGCGCCACCTGCTGCAGCGTCGCTTGGAGCTCGGGGCGCTTGTGCAGACCGGGAATGAGGTCGGCGACGGACACGTAAAGCATGCTGGCGGCGGCGAGCCCGAGCAATGACGGTATCCAGTGCTGCACGCCCTGGAGCGCGAAGTAGCCGAGCGCCCCGCCCAGCACCATCGCCGCGCTCGAGAGCACGTTGAGTGCCAGCGCGCGGGTCTTGCTGTAGCCGGAATGCAGCAGAATCAGGAAATCGCCCACTTCCTGCGGGATCTCGTGGGCGATGATGGCGATCGCGGTCACGATGCCGAGCTCGCGGTCGGCCAGGAACGCGGCCGCGATCAGCACGCCGTCCACGAAGTTGTGGAACGTGTCGCCGATCATGATCGTCATCCCGCTGCGGCCGTGATCGTGGTGCTGCGCGAGCGGGGGATCGTGCGCCTCGCATTGCTCCACGTGGCAATGGCGCCACAGCACCAGCTTTTCCAGCACGAAGAACAGCAGGATGCCGGCGAGGATGACGAGGGCCATGCTTTCCGCGCTGCCCGCCCGCTCGAAGGCTTGCGGCAGCACGTCGAGGAACACCGCGCCCAGCAGCGTTCCGACCGCGTAGCTGATCAATACCGGGATCCACGATGCGCGCGCGCTGAGCGCAATCATGGCGGCGGCGATGACCGAAAGCACGCCGCCTGCCACGGTCGCGGCCAGAATCCAGGCGAGCGTCATGAGAAAACCGGGTTCACTTCGGGAGCGGGGCGCAATTATACGTGATATCAATTGCGCCAGATGAGGGCGGCCATGCGCCCGGTCGTGTGGCTGCGGCGGTAGGAGTAGAAGCGCCGCGCGTCGGAATAGGTGCAAAGCGCGCCGCCGTGGACTTCGCCGACTCCGGCACGCCGCAGGCTCTGACGCGCAAGCAAAAAGAGGTCGGCGAGCCACTTGCCGGCCGCATGCGGGGTGAACGCCGCCGCCGCGCCCGCATCGTGCGCAAGGAACGCCTCACGCACGTCGTCACCGACTTCGAAGGCTCCCGGCCCGATGCCGGGGCCGAGATAGGCGATGAGATCGCGGCCGGTGCCCGTCATGGCGCGGACGGTGTTCTCGACGACGCCGCCGGCGAGACCGCGCCAGCCGGCATGGGCGATGCCAATTGTGGTCCCCGCGCGGTCGGCGAGCAGCACGGGTATGCAATCCGCCACCAGCACGGCGCACACGGTGCCGGCCCGGCGGGCAATAGCGGCGTCGGCCTCGGGCTCGTCCGTGGTCGCGTCCGCCTCGACGACGCGGGAGCCATGCGTTTGCCGCAACCAGCGTGGTGGCTGCGACAGCAGCGCGTTGAGGCGGGTGCGGTTGGCGGCGACCGCTTGCGGGTCGTCGCCTGCGCGCAAGCCGAGATTGAAGCTGGCAAACGGCCCCGCGCTGACGCCGCCGGCGCGGGTGGTAATGAGCGCCTTCACGTTTACCGGCGCGGGCCAGTCGGGGACGATCCAATCCGGGTGCGGAGCGCTCATTTGGAACGGTGTGACCCGTGACTCGTGACTCGTGACTCGGGTCTTGTACCGGCGTCCTCGCGCCGCAAAGCCGCAATCAATTCCTGAAGGTCGGCGGGGGGGTCGACGTGCCATTCCGCCGTCTTGCCGGACCGGGGATGGACCAGTGTCAGCCGCTCGGCATGGAGCGCGTGCCGCGGGAACGGGACACCGCCGCGTTTACCGTACGTGGCATCGCCCAGGAGCGGGTGGCCGATGGAGCTCAGGTGCACGCGAATCTGGTGCGTGCGCCCGGTTTCGAGCCGGCAGCGCAGCACGCTGGCGCGGGCGTGGCGCTCGAGCACCTGGTAGTGCGTTACTGCGTGCCGCCCGCGCGCCACCACTGCCATGCGCGTGCGCTTGACCGGGTGGCGTCCGATCGGCGCCTCGATCCTGCCGGCGCGCGCGATGCGCCCGTGCGCCACTGCGAGATACTCGCGTGTCACGCTGCGTGCCTGGAGCTGGCGCACGAGGCCCGCCTGCGCGGAAAGTGTCTTCGCCACCACCAGCAGACCGGTCGTGTCCTTGTCGAGACGATGCACGATGCCGGCGCGGGGAATGGCGGCGAGCCCCGGCACGCGCTGGAGCAGGGCGTTCAACAGCGTCCCTTCGCGGTTGCCGCTGCCCGGGTGCACGACGAGGCCGGCGGGCTTGTTGACGACCAGCAGGGTGTCATCCTCGTACACCACGTCGAGCGGGATGTCTTCCGGCCGGTGCTCAAGCGTCGCCGCCTCGGCCAGTGGATGGATTTCAATGACTTCGCCGCCCCGCATCTTCTGTCGCGGCAGCGCCGCCCGGCCGTCGACGGTCGCCCGGCCGGACCGCACCCAGTGCGCCAGCCGACTGCGCGAAAACTCCGGCAACAATTTGGCGAGCGCCAGGTCCAACCGCAAGCCGGCGCAGGAAGCGGGTGCGGTAATTTTCAGGGGCGCGAGCGCCGGGACGTCTCGGCTATAATTTTCCAGAGGTACTGCCGTGCTCATTGTCCGATATAGTTTAGCGCTACTGCTCGGCGCGGCCATCGCCGCGTGCGGCGTGTTTCAGGAAGGCGAGCCCGACGAGACCAAGGGCTGGTCGGCGCAAAGGCTTTACTCGGAGGCGAAGGACAGGCTCAACAACCGCAATTACGAGGAAGCGATCCAGTACTACGGAAAGCTCGAGGCGCGCTATCCCTACGGGCGCTACGCGCAGCAGGCCCAGCTCGAGATCGCCTACGCCTACTACAAGGACAACGAGCCGGCGCAGGCGATCGCGGCGGCCGGACGCTTCATCAAGCTTCACCCCAACCACCCCAACGTCGATTATGCGTATTACCTCCAGGGCCTCGCCAATTTCACCGAGGATCTGGGCTGGACGGGCTATATCGGCGCGCAGGACATGACGGAGCGCGACCCGAAGGCGGCGCGCGAGGCGTTCGACTCGTTCAAATTGCTGGTCACGCGTTTTCCGGAGAGCCGCTACGCCCCCGACGCCCTCGCGCGCATGAACTATCTGGTGAACGCGCTCGCGTCACATGAAATCCACGTCGCGCGCTATTACATGAAGCGCGGTGCCTATGTCGCGGCCGCCAATCGCGCTCAATTCGCCCTCAAGTCCTATCCGCGGGCCCCGGCCAACGAGGAGGGGCTGGTGATCCTGGTTCAGGCGTATGACGCGCTCGGACTGAAAGACCTGCGCGATGACGCCGAGCGCGTGATGAGGAAGAATTTTCCCGACAGCCGGTATCTCGAGGGCGAAGCGGGCGGCTCCGGCACCTCGTGGTGGCGGCCCTGGACCTGGTAGACAAAGCACGCTTTATCCAAGGGCCAGGCAGATGATCCCGGCCACCATCGCCGCCGCAGCGCCCAGGCGGCGCGTGGCATCGCGCTCGGCGAGCAGCTGCGTTCCCATGAAAGCCGCGACCAGGATGCTGATCTCGCGTGCGGGCGCCACGTAGCTTACCGGCGTGAACACCATCGCGGTGAGCACCAGGATGTAGGAGAGCGGGCACAGCAGCGCGACCGCGATGATTTCCTTTCTCGCGCGCCGCCAGGTCGGGACGACGTCGGCCCGCAGGCGCAGCGCCATGGGGGTCATGAGCAGCACTCTGCCCAGGTTCGCCGCCCAATCCTGCACCAGCGGCGGAATGAGCCACGCCGCGACCGCCACCTTGTCCACCAGGGTGTAGCTGGCGATCATGCAGCCGGTGAGGAGGGCGAAGCCGACGGCATGGAGATTTCCCGACTGTCGCAGCTTGCGCGGATCGCCGGTCAACGCGACTGCGCCCCCGCCGATGAACAGCGCGCCTGCCACCGCGACCGCGGTCGGGCGCTCCTGCAGCAGCAGCACGGCGCAGAGTATCGTGATGAGCGGGCCGGTGCCGCGCGCGAGCGGGTAGACCACGGACAGGTCGCCGCTGCGATAGCCGCGGTCGAGCAGGAGGTAGTAGGCCGTGTGCAGCCCCGCGCTCGCGAACATCAGGCCGTAATGCACCCACCCGAACTCGGGCCGCTGCCACCAGATGACGAGCGCCGCGAGCGGCGCGTAGATCAGCGCCGAGAGCGTGGCGAACAGCCACACAAAGACGGTGCCGCCGCCGGAGCGCTTGAGAAAATAGTTCCAGCTCGCGTGGATGAAGGCGGCGGAGAGGACGAGCGATAGTGCAAGCGCCGTCATCTGCGTTACTGCGCAAGCTCGGGGCGGTCCTGGTAGTGCACGAGCGCCTCCGGATTGGCCAGCGCCTCGAGGTTTCTTACTGCCCGCCCGTGCACCACGTTGCGCACCGCAAGCTCCACGATCTTGCCGCTGCGGGTGCGCGGGATGTCGGGGACCTGTACGATCTTCGCCGGCACGTGGCGGGGGGTGGCATTGGCGCGGATCGTGCGCTTGATTCGGTCCACGAGCGCATCGTCGAGGCGCACGCCGTCGCGCAGCCGCACGAACAGCACGATACGCGCGTCGGTTGGCCGGTCCGGGGGCCAGTCCTGGCCGATGACGAGGCTCTCGACCACTTCGTCGAGGGTCTCGACCTGGCGGTAGATCTCCGCAGTGCCGATGCGCACCCCGCCCGGGTTCAGAACGGCGTCGGAGCGGCCGTAGATCACAAATCCGTCATGGTCGGTGTGCTCGATGTAATCGCCGTGGCACCACACGCCGGGAAACCTTTCGAAATAGGCGGCGCGGTACTTGGCGCCATCCGGATCGTTCCAGAAGCCGACCGGCATGGAGGGGAACGGCGCCGTACAGACCAGCTCACCCTTCTGCATGCGCACCGCCCGGCCCGCCTCGTCGAATACCTCGACCTTCATGCCGAGTCCCGGACCTTGAATCTCGCCGCGCCACACGGGCCCCGTCGGGTTGCCGAGCACGAAACACGAGATGAGATCGGTGCCGCCCGAGATCGAGGCGAGATGAAGGTCGCGCTTCACCTCGCGGTAGACGTAATCGAATCCCTCCGGCGCCAGCGGCGAGCCCGTGGAAAGCAGGGTCTTCATCGCCGCGAGGCGGTGCGAGAGGCGCGGCCGCAAGCCCGCCTTGGCGGCGCTGTCGATGAACTTGGCCGAGGTGCCGAAAACGGTCATGCGCGCGGCATCCGCGTAGTCGAACAGGATCCGCCCCCCGGCGACGAACGGCGAACCGTCGTAGAGGACGATGGCCGCGCGCGAGGCGAGGGCGGTGGCGAGCCAGTTCCACATCATCCAGCCGCAGGTCGTGAAGTAGAACAGGCGCTCGCCGGGCTTGAGATCGACGTGCAACTGGTGCTCTTTCAGATGCTGCAGCAGCGTGCCGCCGGCGCCGTGCACGATGCACTTCGGCACCCCCGTCGTCCCCGAGGAATACAGAACAAAGAGCGGGTGGTCGAAGGCAAACCGGTCGAAGCGGATCTCCCGCGGGCGGTAGGGCGCCATCAGGTCGTGGACATTCACCGCGCGGGGAATGTGCGAGATGCGCGGCCGCGGCTGCGTGTAGGGCACGACGACGATACGGTCCACCGAGGGCAGCTGCGCGGCGATTTCCGCGAGGCGCGGCAGCACGTCGATCGTCTTGCCGTTGTAGAAATAGCCGTCCGCGGCGAACAGCACCCGCGGCTCGATCTGGCCGAATCGGTCGAGCACGCCCTGCACGCCGAAATCGGGGGAGCATGAGGACCAGACGGCGCCGAGGCTCGCGGTCGCCAGCATGGCGATCACCGCGCCTGGAACATTGGGCATGTAGCCGGCGACGCGCTCGCCGGGTTTGACGCCGGCCTCCCGCAGCGCCTGCGCCAGGCGCGATACCTCGTCATAGAGCTCGGCGCAGGTGACCGTGCTCTTCAGCCGGTCCTCTCCCCAGAATACGATCGCCGGAGAGCGGTCGCGGCGCCGCAGGAGATTCTCGGCGTAGTTGAGCCGCGCTTCCGGAAACCAGCGCGCGCCCGGCATCCTGTGGCCGTCCACGAGCGCCGTCCCATTCCCCAGGTCGCCGATCGCACCGCAGAACGACCACACGGACTGCCAGAATTGCGCCGGCTCGTTGACGGACCAGCGATGGAGTTCCGCGTGATCGTCGAACGCCGCTCCCCATCGCTCGCGCACGTGGCGCCTGAACGCCGACAGGTTGGCGCGGGCGACGCGCTCGGAGGAGGGCATCCAAAGCGGCTGGTCCACGGCTATCCCTTCACCGTTCGCCCTGAGCCTGTCGAAGGGCGAGTGGCAACGCCGGTATTGTGGCTGCGTGCCAGCCGCGAAACTTCCAACCAATCCCCACGAATCATCGCTTGTTTCTTTCTGCGGCTCCAACCCTTGATCTGTCGCTCGGCCGTAAGCGCTTCGTCGCGGGTTGCGTGGGCTTGCGAGAATACAAGGCGCACCGGCAGGCGTGACAAAGTATAGCCACGGACTTGGCCGGAATTATGCTGCGCCAGACGAGTCTCGAGATTGTCGGTGTGCCCAATGTAATACGAATCATCGGCACACTGGAGGATGTATACCCAGAAACTCATCTCGCGGGACTTCCACTTTTTCTTGGTTGATGCGAGGTTCGCTCCTTCGACAAGCTCAGGACAGGCCCTTCGACAGGCTCAGGGCGAACGGATATTTCAAGGCGATCGATATTGCCAGAGGATCGAAGGATTGATTCTAGGTTTCCGGCCTCAAAAGTGGGAACAGAATAACATCGCGGATCGATGGGCTGTCCGTGAAGAGCATCACGAGGCGGTCGATGCCGATGCCGGCGCCGGAGGCGGGCGGCATGGCGTATTCCAGCGCCCGGATGAAATCCGCGTCGTAGTGCATGGCCTCCGCATCGCCTGCTTCCTTCTGCCGTGCCTGGCGCGCGAAACGCTCGGCCTGGTCCTCGGGGTCATTCAGCTCGGAGAAGCCGTTCGCGATCTCGCGCCCGGCGATATAGAGCTCGAAGCGCTCGGCGATCGCGGGGTTGCGCGCGCTCGCCCGGGCGAGCGGCGATACCTCCGTGGGGTAGTCGACGATGAAAGTCGGCTGGATCAATTTCTCTTCCACGGTGTTCTCGAACAGCGTCAGCTGCAGTCCGCCGATGCCGTCCGCCGGCCGGTAGGCGATGCCGAGCTCGGTGAGCCGGGTGATCAGGGCGGAGCGATCGTTGAGCCATTCATCGGTGACCGAGGGGTGATGCCGCTTGATCGCCTGGGTGATCGTGAGGCGCTCATAGGGGCGGGCGAGATCGATCTCGTTGCCCTGGTAGGCGAAACGCGGCGCGCCGAGCGCCGATTGCGCGGCGTGCAGGAGCATGCGCGGGATCACGGCCATCATGTACTCGTAATCGGTGTAGGCCGCGTAGAACTCGAGCATCGTGAACTCGGGGTTGTGCTTCGTGGAGATGCCCTCGTTCCTGAAGCTGCGGTTGATCTCGAACACTTTCTCCAGGCCGCCCACCACCAGCCGCTTGAGGTAGAGCTCGGGGGCGATGCGGAGATAGAGGTCAAGGTCGAGCGCGTTGTGATGCGTCGTGAACGGGCGCGCCGCGGCGCCGCCGGGAATCGGCTGCATCATGGGCGTTTCCACTTCCAGGAATTGCTCGCGGAGCAGGAAATCACGGATGGCGTGCACGATGCCCGAGCGCATCCGGAAGACGCGCCGGGTGTCCTCGTTGACGATGAGATCGACATAGCGCTGGCGATACCGGAGCTCCTGGTCGGTGAGGCCCCGCCACTTCTCGGGCAGCGGACGCAGCGACTTGGCGAGCAGCGTCAACTGACGCGCCCGCACCGTGAGCTCGCCGGTCCGGGTGCGGAACAGCTCACCCTCCACGCCGATGATGTCGCCGATGTCGTTGTGCTTGAACGCCGCGTGCGCCGCCTCGCCGGTGTCGCCGTCGGAGACAAAGATCTGGATCGCGCCGCTCGCATCGCGTATCGTCGCGAAGCTCGCTTTTCCCATCACGCGCTTGAGCATGATGCGGCCGGCGATCTTGACCGTTTCCGGGCTCGCTTCGAGCGCGGCGTGCTCGGCTTTGGCGTTGCGGGCCTGGAGATCGGCGGCGAGGTGCTCGCGCGCAAAATCGTTGGGGTAGGCGAAACCCTGCTCGCGCAGCGCCTTCAACTTCGCGCGGCGCTCGGCGACCAGCCGCTCGCGGTCGTGCTCGCCTTCGGCCTGCGGTTCGCGATGCGGCGGGTTCTTGGGATTCCTGGACATCGTTGCCGGGCGGCTATACGCCGCGCTTGAGGCTTGCTTCGATGAAATCGTCGAGCTCGCCGTCGAGAACGGCCTGGGTATTGCCGATCTCGACGTTCGTTCGCAGATCCTTGATGCGCGACTGGTCGAGCACGTAGGAGCGGATCTGGTGCCCCCAGCCGATGTCGGTCTTGCTGTCCTCCAGCGCCTGCTTTTCCTCCTGGCGCTTGCGGAACTCCAGCTCGTAGAGCTTCGACTTCAGCATCGCCATCGCCTCCGCCCGGTTGCGGTGCTGCGACCGGTCGTTCTGGCATTGCACGACGATATTGGTCGGGAGGTGCGTGATGCGGATCGCCGAGTCGGTCTTGTTCACGTGCTGGCCGCCGGCGCCGGAGGCGCGGAAGGTGTCGATGCGCAGGTCGGCCGGGTTGATGTTGACCTCGATCGTCTCGTCCACCTCGGGATAGACGAAGACGCTGGCGAAGGAGGTGTGGCGCCGGTTGTTGGCGTCGAACGGCGATTTCCGCACCAGCCGGTGCACGCCCGTTTCGGTGCGCAGATGCCCATAGGCGTAGTCGCCGTTCACCTTGAGCGCCGCGCTCTTGATGCCGGCGACTTCGCCGGGCGACTCCTCCAGGAGCTCGACGCGGAATCCCTTGCGCTCGCAATAGCGCAGGTACATCCGCTCCAGCATCTGCGCCCAGTCCTGCGCTTCGGTGCCGCCCGAGCCCGCCTGGATGTCGAGGAAGCAGTTGGCCGGGTCCATCGGGTTCGAGAACATGCGGCGGAATTCCATATCCGCCACGGTCTTCTCGAGACCCTGCGCGTCGCCCTCGATCGCGACGAGCATCGCGTCGTCGCGCTCCGCCTTGGCGATTTCGAACAGCTCCGTCGCATCGCGCAGCCCGGTATCGATGCGGCCGAAGGTGTGCACCAGCGACTCGAGGGACTTGCGCTCCCGGCCAAGCTCCTGGGCGCGCTTGTTGTCGCTCCACACGGCGGGGTCTTCGGCGAGCTTGGTGACTTCGCTCAGGCGGCGCTCTTTGGCCTCGAAGTCAAAGATACCTCCGGAGCTCGGCGGCGCGGCCCGCGACGTCGGAGAGCCGCCGGGCGATGGCGTTGATTCTTTC
>DASWIC010000002.1:0-16906 GCA_036397875.1 Burkholderiales bacterium | reverse complement strand
TGTTCAACGAGGTCATCGCCTCGCAGCGCGCCTTCGCCCAGCGCGCGGTGCGCTGGTACCTCGACACCCAGCTGAGCGGCCAGATGGCCTACAACTATTACTTCGGCAAGAAGGCGCCGAAGAAAGGCTGACGCGAAGCGGGGGTACGGACACCATCCGGCGATGCCGGATGGTGTTTTTTTTGAGAGTGTAGAATTCCGGCCATGCAAAAACTCCTCCTGTTCGTAGACAAGATCAGCACGTTCGTCGGCCACGCGTTCTCATTCTTCATCGTCGGGCTCACCCTGCACGTCGCCTGGGAGGTGTTCCGCCGCTACGCGCTCGACAGCCCGCGCGCCTGGGCGTTCGACGTGATGATCATGTTCTACGGCACGCTGTTCATGATGGCGGGCGCCTATACGCTGGCGAAGAACGGACACGTGCGCGGGGACATCCTGTACGGTTTCTTCAGTCCGCGCACGCAGGCGACGATCGACTTGGTCCTCTACATCGTGTTCTTCCTGCCGGGCGTCATCGCGCTCACGTACGCCGGCTACTTCTACGCCGCCGAGTCCTGGGCGATCAAAGAGTCTTCGAACATCACCTCCGAAGGCCCGCCGTACTACCCGTTCAAAACGGTCATCCCGGTCGCCGGCGCGTTCGTGCTGATGCAGGGGATCGTCGAGATCATCCGCTGCGTCCTCTGCCTGAAGAACGGCACCTGGCCCTCGCGCGAGGAGGACGTCGAGGAAGTGGACGTCGAGAAGCTGAAGGAAGAGCTGCAAGTGAAGGACGAGGACATCCAGAAGCTCGATGAATACGTCGTGCACAAAGAGCCGTCCAAGTGAAGCTGCGCAAGGAATTGTGGTTCGGCTTCTCGCTGATGGCGCTCATCGTCGCCGCGGTCCTGGTGTTTATGCCCTGGGGCAACATCACGAACGGGCATCTCGGGCTGCTGATGCTCGCGCTGATCGTGGTGGCGATCATGCTGGGGTTCCCCACCGCCTTCACGCTCATGGGGTTGGGCGTGTTCTTCGCCTGGCTCGCCTACCGCAGCGTCAATCCCGCGCTCGCCGGACAGCAGGTGTTCGACGCCATGGTGCAGCGGACCTACGGGGTGATGTCGAACGACGTGCTGATCGCCATCCCGCTGTTTCTCTTCATGGGCTACCTCGTCGAGCGCGCGCAGCTGGTCGACCGCCTGTTCCACAGCCTGCATCTCGCCACCTCGCGCTTGCCGGGCTCGCTCGCGGTGGCGACCATCGTCACCTGCGCGATCTTCGCCACCGCCACCGGCATCGTCGGCGCGGTGGTGACGCTGATGGGGCTGCTCGCGTTCCCGGCGATGCTCAAGGCCGGCTACAACATCAAGGTTGCGGCCGGTGCCGTCACCGCCGGCGGCTGCCTCGGCATCCTGATCCCGCCCTCGGTGCTGCTGATCGTCTATGGCGCGACGGCGGGAGTGTCGGTGGTGCAGCTCTACGCCGGAGCATTTTTCCCCGGCATGATCCTCGCGAGCATCTACATCGGCTATATCATCGTGCTCGCGAAGTGGAAGCCGCAGCTCATGCCGCCTCTGTCGGAAAGCGAGCGGCGGGTGGATTTCCCGCCCCACTTGCAGAAGTTGGCACAGCAGGGGGGCAACGCGTTGGTCGGGCTCTGGCGGGCACTCACCGGAAGCGGCAGTGCCGGGGTCCCGAAACATACCGTACTCGCGCAGCTCTGCATCTCGTTGATGCCGGTGGTCTTCATCCTCGCGGTTCTGGGCCTCTTTTATCGTGGGGCGACCGCGCCGGAAGTCGAGGCCAGCGCGGCCGGGCTGGTCGAGGTGGGCGGGCTGGTCGCAGCCGCCGCCCCGGAACGGGAGGCGTCAACGGGAATCATCGGTGCGCCGGAGCCGGAGAAGGAATCGGAACTCAAGGAGCCCCAGGCTGAAGCGCCCAAGGAACTCGGTATCCCGCAGGCCGCGGAGGAACCCAAATCCGGAGGTACTCAGGAGCCGGGATCTTCAGCGAAACCAGCTGAAGAAACATCCGCACAGATATCAGCCAAGGCCAGCGAGCTGGAACGGCTCCCGGTTCCTACCTGGTTCTGGATCGTGCTAGCCATCGGCGTCGCTGTCATCGCGCTCGTTTACTGGCTCTGGAACTGGGAGCGGCTGGAAGTGTTCAAGCTGCTTCTCACCTCGTTCTTCCCGCTGTCGATGCTGATCCTTGCGGTGCTGGGCTCGATCGTGTTCGGGCTGGCGACGCCCGCCGAGGCGGCGGCGGTCGGCGCGTTCGGCGGGTTCGTGATGGTGGTTGTTTATCGCTTCATCGCGCATGTGCGGGGCGGGACCGGGGGCGCGTTTTCCGGAGCCGTCATCGGCGGCACGCTGAGGGAGTTCGGGGCGCTCATCAAGGAGTCGTCATTCCTCACCGCGCGGACGAGCGCGATGGTGTGCTGGCTGTTCGTCGGCTCCGGCATCTTCTCGGCCGCATTCGCGCTGCTGGGCGGGCAGGAGTTGCTGGAGAAGTGGGTGCTCTCGCTGGATCTCACGCCGGTGCAATTCATGATCCTCGCCCAGTTCATCATCTTCATCCTCGGCTGGCCGCTCGAGTGGACCGAGATCATCATCATCTTCGTGCCGATCTTTCTGCCCCTGCTGCCGCATTTTCACGTTGATCCTCTGCTCTTCGGCATACTGGTGGCGTTGAACCTCCAGACCGCTTTCCTGTCGCCGCCGATGGCGATGGCGGCCTACTACCTGAAGGGCATCGCGCCGAAGCATGTCCTGCTCACGCAGATCTTCTGGGGCTGTATTCCGTTCCTGATGATCGTGCTCGTCGCGATGCTGGTGGTGTACGTGTGGCCGCAGATTTCGCTGTGGCTGCCGCGCGCGATCTACGGGAATTGACACCGTGGACAACTCCCGGCTCAACTGGTTGTCGGCGCGCGACGCCGCGCAGGCGCTCCGGGACGGCTCGATCAGCGCCGAAGCGCTCGTCGGGGCATGCCTCGCGCGCGTGCGCGAGATCGACGCCCAGGTGCAGGCGTGGGCGTTTCTCGACCCGGAGCACGCGCTCGCGCAGGCCCGCGCCGCGGACGCGCAACATAAGGAAGGCGTGCCGACCGGTTCCCTTCACGGCGTGCCGGTCGGGATCAAGGACATCTTCGATACCGCCGACCTGCCGACGGAAGACGGCACCGTGCTCCATGCCGGGCGGACGCCGGCCGCGGATGCGACCGTTGTCGGGCGGCTGCGGGCGGCCGGTGCCGTGATCATGGGCAAGACCGTCACCACCGAGCTTGCCACCTACAGCCCCGGGAAGACGCGCAATCCGCACAACGCGGCGCACACCCCGGGCGGATCCTCGAGCGGCTCGGCCGCCGCGGTTGCGTGCGGCATGGTGCCGCTCGCGATCGGCTCGCAGACCAATGGCTCGGTGATCCGGCCGGCCGCCTACTGCGGCGTCTATGGCTTCAAGCCGACCCACGGCCTGATCTCGCGGCACGGCGCTTTGAAGCTGTCGCGCGCGCTCGACCACGTCGGCGTATTCGCGCGCTCGGTCGAGGATATTGCGCTCGCCTGCGAGGAGCTGGTTGCCCACGACGAGCATGATCCCGACACGCGGTCGCGCGCCCGCATACCGTTTTCGAACATTGCCGCGGAAGAGCCGCCGCTGCCGCCGCGACTGGCGCTCGTCAAGACGCCGCACTGGGATCGCACCGAGCCGGAAACGCGCGCGGCGTTCCAGGAGCTCGCGGCGCATCTCGGCGACCGCGTGGAGGAGATTTCGCTGCCGGACAGCGCCCGCGATGTGTTGCAGTGGCACCGTACCGTGATGGAGGCGGAAATGGCAGCCAACCTCGCAGCGGAATACGAAAAAGGCCGCGACAAGCTGAGCGAATCGCTGCGGGCACAGCTCGAGCGTGGCCGCCAAGTGAGCGCGTATGACTATCAGATGGCGCTGGCGCGCGTGCCCCAGGTGATAGAGGGGCTCAACCGAATATTCGACCGCTATGACGCGATACTGACGCCGTCCACGGCGGGCACCGCACCGCGCGGGCTGCAGTCGACTGGTGACCCCATGTTCTGCACGCTGTGGACGTTCGCGGGCATGCCCGCCCTCAACCTGCCGCTCATGCAGGGCGAAAACGGGCTGCCGCTCGGTGTGCAGCTCGTGGGTCCGCGGCATGACGACGCGCGCCTGCTGCGCACCGGGCGCTGGCTTGCCACCGCGGTGGAAACGGGCTGAAGCGGGGCACGGAGGTAGTCGACATGATATTCAGAATCCTGGCGGGAATCATCGCGGTGGCACTCCTGCTCACATTCCTCTTGCCGTATGTGGTGAAGATGCAGGATATCGCGCTCGGTGCCGTGATCGTGGTGGGCCTGGCGCTGATGGCGCGGGATCTCTGGGATACCTTCCAGGAGAAGGACGACTGAACGCGGCGCGACCGCGCCGGCGGTCTTGCACAGCCGGCTTCCGCGGTCGATCCCCGCATGGCGTGCGAGCAGTGTTTCGGGATCTGGCGTGATTCTCGATGAAGCCGAAAATACTCGTCACGCGCGAAGTGTTCGACGAAACCCTCGAGTTTCTCGCGGCTCACTGCGAGGTGGACTCGAACCAGGCGGACGTCGGGCTCGATCCCCCAACGCTTGCGGGCAGGCTCGCGGACAAGGACGGCGTCATGTGCGCGCTCACCGACCGCATCGACGAGGCGCTCCTCGCGCGCTGCCGGAAGCTGAAGGTCGTGGCGAATATCGCGGTCGGAATCAACAATATCGACCTCGCCGCCTGCACCGCCCGCGGGGTGATGGCGACCAACACGCCCGGCGTGCTGGACGACTCCACGGCCGATCTTGCCTGGGCCTTGATGCTCGGCACGGCGCGGCGCCTGACCGAGCTCGAGCGCCGGGTGCGGGCCGGGGAGTGGACGGGCTGGCGTCTGAAGCAGTGGCTCGGCATCGATGTCCACCATGCAACGCTCGGCATCTTCGGCATGGGCCGCATCGGGCAGGCGATCGCGCGCCGCGCCGCGGGCTTCGAGATGAAGGTGCTCTACCACAACCGGACACGCGCCGCGTCCGAGGTGGAACAGCAGCTCAACGCCACCTACGTCACCAAGGACGAGCTGCTCCGGCAATCGGATTTTGTCGTGCTGCAGGTTCCATATTCCCGGGAGACGCACCACCTGATCGGCGCGCGGGAGCTGAAGCTCATGAAGCCGACCGCGATCCTGATCAACTCGACGCGCGGCGGCGTGGTGGACGATGCGGCCCTCATCGCGGCGTTGCGAAGCGGTGTCATCCGGGCGGCGGGCCTGGACGTTTTTGAGAACGAGCCCAGGCTCAACCCGGAGTTCCTGCGACTGGACAACGTGGTGCTGATGCCGCATATCGGCAGCTCTACCGAGGCCACGCGCCGCGCGATGGCGATGACCGCGGCGCGCAACCTGGTCGCGGCGCTGACCGGCGGCCGGCCGCCCAACCTGCTGAATCCCGAGGCGAAACGGATTTAGACGCCCAGTCGCCAAACCGCGGGGGAAATGTCAAAATCATCACTGCGCCGTTTGCTGTGGCGCGGCGGGCACGACGGGAGATCGTACGGGCAGGATGATGGCCGATCCAGCGACGGACAATCGGATTTACGCGGAGCAGGTGCGCCAGCTCTACCGGCTGTCGCGCGCCGGGTATCTCGGCACCCTGATCAATTCCAGCATCCTCGTTTTTGCCCTGTGGAACATCGTCTCGAACACCCTGCTGGGAGCGTGGTTGTGCGCCATGTTCCTGGTGACCGGTGCGCGCTACCTGCTATACCGCGCGCACAGCGGTTTGAACCCGCCAGACGCCGCCGCGCCCCGGTGGGCGCGGCGCTTCGCGATCGGTGCCGGAACCGCCGGCGTGCTATGGGGGATCGCCGGCTCGGTCCTCTATCCGGTGTCCTCGCTGCCCCACCAGTTCCTCGCCATTTTCCTGATCGGCGGCATGATGCTGGCCGCCATGGTGGTCCTGGCGCCGGTCCGGCAGGCGTTTCTCGCCTACGTGCTGCCGGCCTTCCTCTTGCTCATCGCCACGGTGTTCGCGCAAGGCTCGACGCTCCACATCTTCATGGGAGCCCTCCTCGTCGTGCTGCTGGGGGTGGTGCTCGGAACCAGCCCGATCCTGGCCCAGATCGTGCGCGAGTCGCTGCGCGTGAAATTCGAGAATTCCGCGCTGATCGAGCAACTGTCGCAGGCCAACCGCGAGCTCTCCGAGCGCGTCAGCGCGCAGCAGGGCGCCGAGGAAGTGCTGCGGCAGACCTCGCAGAAGCTGGAGACCTTGATCGACTCCTCACCGGTTTCAATCATCGCGCGCGACCAGAGACTGCGCATCGTCAAGTGGAACGCGGCCGCCGAGCGCATGTTCGGCTGGGCGGAGCGGGAGGTGCTGGGCGGGCCGGTGCCATTCGTTCCGCCGGAGCTTGAGGACGAGGCAGTCGCGCTGCGGCAGCGCCTGATGCAGGGGGAATCGATCTCCGACGTCGAAACGGTGCGCGCGCGCAAGGATGGCACGCGCATCCATGTCAGCATCTCGACGACGGTCATGCACGATGCCGCGGGCCGGCCCTCCGGGTTCATCAGCCTCGCCACCGATATCACCGAGCGCAAGCGCGCCGAGCGCCGGCTGCAGATGGAGCATGCCGTCACCCGGATTCTGGAGGAATCGCGCACGGTCGAGGACGCGCTGCCGCGGGCGATACGCACGGTCGCCGAAGCGGGCGGGTGGGTGTACGGGGCGCGCTGGGAGCTCGACCAATCGGCAAACCTGCTGCGCTGCATGGAAACCTGGTGCGTGGATGCCCCGGAAGTGCGCGAATTCATGGCATTCAGCCGCGTGCGCACGCAGACGCCGGGTAACAGCACGGGCCCGATCCACCAGGTGTGGTCCACCAACGCCCCGGTATGGATCGCGGACGTCGCGCACGACATCAACATGCGGCGGGGGCCGGCGGCGCTCAAGGCCGGGCTGCATTCGATATTCGCGTTTCCGATCGTGGTCGGCGAGGAGTTCTACGGCGTCATCGAGCTGTTCGGTCGTGAGGCGCGGCCGCCCGATCCCGGGCTGGTGGCGGCGGTGCAAACGATCGGCAGCCAGATCGGGCAGTTCATGGCGCGCAAGGCCGCCGAGCAGAACCTGCGCTTTTTCGCGAGCCACGACCCCCTCACCGGCCTCTCCAACCGGACCATGTTCAATGACCGCCTGCACCAGGCGCTTGCCCAGGCGGCCCGCTTCGAGCGCAGCCTCGCGCTGCTCTTCATCGACCTCGATGGCTTCAAGGACGTTAACGACACGCACGGGCACACCGTCGGCGACGTCCTGCTCGCCGAGCTGGCGAACCGGTTGCGCGCCTCGCTGCGCGAAGGCGACGTGATCGGCCGCATGGGCGGTGACGAGTTCGTGGTGCTGATCGAGGAGTTCACCGAGGCGGGCCAGGTCGCCGAAGTGGCGAAGAAGCTGCTCGACACGGTGGCCCGGCCGTTCACGCTGCAGGGTCGCGACTGCCAGGTGACGGCGAGCCTCGGCATCAGCATCTATCCGGACGACGGCAAGGACGCGGACACGCTGATCAAGAACGCCGACATGGCGATGTACCTGGTGAAGCAGCAGGGCAAGAGCAGCTACCGCTTCTACTCTCCGCAGATGAACGTGCACTTGGTCGAGCGCCTGTCGCTCGAGTCGGGCCTGCGGCGGGCGATCGAGCTGGGCGAGCTCACGCTGCTCTACCAGCCGCGGGTGGGCGTGCGCGACGGCCAGGTGAGCGGAGTGGAGGCGCTGATGCGCTGGCAGCATCCGACGCAGGGCATGATCGGCCCCGGCGAGTTCATCCCGGTGGCGGAAGACGCGGGGCTCATTGCCGCGATCGGGGAGTGGGCCCTGCACTCGGCCTGCCGCCAGGCGCGCACCTGGCGCGATCAGGGGCTGCCGCTGCTGCGCGTCGCGGTCAACCTGTCGCAGAAGCAGTTCCTGCAGGAGAGCCTGATCCAGGTGGTGCGGGAAGCGCTGCACCGCACGGCGCTGGAGGCGGGACGGCTCGAGCTCGAGATTACCGAGGAGATGGTCATCCGCAACCCCGAGCGGGCGATGCGTCTGCTCGCGCAACTGAAGGAGGCCGGCGTGCGGGTGGTGGTCGACGGATTCGGGACCGGCTATTCGTCCCTCAGCTTCCTCCGGCGGCTGCCGATCGACTGCGTCAAGATCGACCGGTCACTGATCGGCGAGCTGCCGCGCAACGGCGATGCGACGGCGCTCACCCGCGGGGTGGTCGCAATGGCGCACAGCCTCGGCCTCACGGTCATCGCCGAGGGGGTGGAAACACGCGAGCAGTGGGAGTTCCTGCGCGAGCATGGATGCGAGGAAATGCAGGGCAACTACTTCAGCGCGCCGGTCGCGCCGGAAATCGTGCCGGGCATCGTGCGGCAGCCCGCCGCCGCGGGCGGTCGCGCAGCCGTGCAGACACTGCGGGCGCGGCGCGCTGACGGCGATCCCGAAACCCAGAAATGATCGCGGCCCGCGCGCACCGCGCGGCGGGGCGGAGGAGGTTGACATGAAAACCTTGAAGCAGTTGCTGGAGGTGAAGGGCAGGGACGTCTACACGATCACCCCGGACGCGCGCGTGCTTGACGCGCTTCGCATGATGGCGGAGAAGAGCGTGGGGGCGCTGATCGTGACGGACGGCGGAAGGATCGCCGGCGTCATCTCGGAGCGGGACTACGCGCGCAAGGTGATCCTGCACGGCAAGTCCTCCCACGAGCTTCAGGTGTGCGACATCATGACCAGCAAGGTCATCACCGTGCATCCCGGCCAGACGGTCGAGGAGTGCATGGCGTTGATGACCGAGATGCGCATCCGGCACTTGCCGGTGACCGAGGGCGAGCGGCTGATCGGCGTGCTCTCGATCGGTGACCTGGTGAAGGAAGTGATCGCCGAGCAGCAACAGACCATTCGGGAGCTCGAGTCCTACATCCACCACTGAACCGGTGAAATTTGGGGCGATCATCATCGGCGACGAGATCCTGAGCGGCAAGCGCCAGGACGGCCACCTCGCGAGGACGATTGCCGCGCTCGGGACGCGCGGCCTGCAACTCGCGTGGTGCCACTACCTGGGGGACGATCCCGAGCTCATCACGGCGACGTTCAAGCGCACGTTCGGCTCCGGCGATGCGGTGTTCAGTTTCGGCGGCATCGGCGCGACGCCCGATGATCATACGCGGGCGGCCGCGGCGCGGGCGGCGGGCGTCGCGCTCAAGCTCCATCCCGGCGCGGAGTCCGAGATCCGGGCGCGTTTCGGGAACGACCCCAAGGCGGTGACGCCGCAGCGGCTCATGATGGGCGAATTCCCGGACGGTGCCGAGATCATTCCCAATCCCTACAACCGCATCCCCGGTTTCAGCTTCAAGCGTCATCACTTCCTTCCGGGATTCCCGCAAATGGCGTGGCCGATGCTGGAATGGGTGCTGGAGACGCACTACCGCGACCGGTTCGCGCCGGGCAGCATCGCCGAGTCCTCGATCATCGTGCGCGAGGCGGGGGAAAGCCAGCTGATCGAGCTCATGAACGTCTGCCAGTCCCGCTTTCCGCTGATCAAGGTGTTCAGCCTTCCGCGGCTGGAACCCGACCGCCACATCGAGCTGGGGGCGCGCGGCGCGCCGGAAGAAGTGCAGGGTGCCATCGCCGCGCTCAAGCAGGGCGTCAGTGCGCTGGGCTTCCCCTGGGCAGACGCCCCGGCGCCCGTACCAACGAAAAGCCCCGGATAACCGGGGCCTTTTGCTTGCTGCGACGACCGCGCGTTGAGCGGCAACCTTCTGTCCGCTCTGACGCGTGGACTTAAGCCGGCGCGATGCGTCCGGATTAAGCTTTCTTCGCCTTCTTCACGCCTTCGGCTGCCTGGTTGGCGACGGCCTCGAAGTTCGACTGGGTCACTTCCGTGAACTGCTTGGCGACCTTGGACAGGTTCTCGTAGGAGGCGTTGACTGCGGCGATCGCCGACTTGAGCGTCGCAATGCCGACCTCGGAGCCCGCCGGCGCGGTCTTCACCAGCTTGTCGAGCGCGGCCACGACCTGCTTGTTGGATTCCGCGACCTGCTCTTCGATGAGCTTGCCGAATTCGGCCTGGGTGGCCGAGGCGACGTCGTAGACGCTCTTCGCATACGCGGTCGCCTTCTCGATCGTCGGCTGCGCCATGGTGTCCTTCAGCGCGGCCAGTTGCTGCAGATCCTTGACTGCGGCGATGGTCTTGGCATTTTCGACGGAGTCGGCAAACGCGCTCCGCGCAGCCTTCAGCTGCAGGTCCAGAAAGCGCTCGGCGCCGTGAAGCGCCACGCCGGCGAACTTCACTGCTGCTTCCAGATTGGCCTTGTTGATGGCTACCAGTTGTTCGGGGGTTTGATACATGGTTTGGTCCTTTCAAAACATCACGTTAAACAGCGACCTGGTCGTTATTGCTGCGCTGCACAATTAGCATTATATGGTTAGAAACCGGGGTGTCAAGGAGTCTCATGGAAAAAATTATTGCATCGCGACATACCATCGACATGCGGGGGGCTTTATCCTGCGATGTTTTGACTTCTAATTCACCGCCCCGTAGCATACAAACTCCTTTTTAATCATTGGGGTAGACCACCGGGAGACCCGCAGTGACGACCCTATTCGGCAAGATCATCCGGCGCGAAATTCCGGCGGACATCATCTACGAGGACGAGCACTGCCTGGCAATTCGCGACATCAATCCGCAGGCGCCCACGCACGTGCTGCTGATCCCGAAACAGCCGATCGACAAGCTCTCCAGCGCCACTCCAGCGGACCAGGCCCTGCTGGGGCACTTGATGCTCGCCGCCGCCAAGGTGGCGCGCCAGCTCGGCACGGGTGAAGCCTTTCGCCTGGTGGTCAACAACGGCGCGGAGGCGGGTCAGAGCGTCTTTCATCTACACTTGCACATCCTGGCTGGCCGCAAGCTGCATTGGCCCCCCGGATGAGCTAGCCTTGATGGGTGACGTCCGTCCTGGGCGGCGTCGACGTGCATTATGGATGGACGATAGAAAAACCGAGGAGGATCTACGATGCGAAACGCAACCTGCTGGAGTGTGATCCCTGCCGTAGTGCTCGGCCTGATGGCGGCGGCCGGGGATGCCAAGGCGCAAGCGTATCCCGCCAAGCCGGTCCGGATCGTCGTCCCGACCTCGCCTGGCGGCGGCAACGATTTCGTCGCACGGGCGGCGGGGCAGAGGCTCGGGGACCGGCTTGGCCAGCAGTTCATCGTGGACAACCGCCCCGGCGCGGGCGGCAGCATCGGCACCACCCTCGTGGCGAAGGCGCCGCCCGACGGCTACACGCTGCTGCTCGGCTTCGTCGGCCAGCTCGCGATGTACCCGCACGTGGAGAAGGTCGAGTACGACCCGCAGCGCGACTTCGTCGGCTTGAGCCTGCTCGCCTCCTCCTACCACGTGATGGCGATCCATCCCTCGCTGCCGGTGCGCTCGGTCAAGGAGCTGATAGCGCTCGCGAAGGCGCACCCGGGCGAGCTCTTTTACTCCTCGGGCAACATCTGGACTCCAACCCACCTCGTGCCCGAGCTGTTTAACGCCGCTACGGGTACCCGACTGGTTCCCATCCACTACAAGGGCTCGGCGCCCTCCGTCGTGGGGGTGCTGACGGGGGAGACTCAGGTAATCATGTCAAGCGTGACGGCCGTGATGCCCCACGTGCGCTCGAAACGCCTGGTGGCGCTCGCGGTCACCAGTCCCGCGCGTACGCCGGTTGCGCCGGAGGTGCCGACGCTGGTGGAGCTCGGCGTGAGAGGCGTGGAGGCGCCCTCATGGTACGCGATCGTGGCGCCCGCGGCGACGCCGCGGCCGATCGTCGACAAGCTTCACAGCGAGCTCGCGGCCATGTCCACGCAGCCCGATTTCCAGGCGCTGTTTCGAAAGCAGGCGCTGGAGCCTACTTCCAAGACGCCCGAGGAGTTCGCGGTATTTCTGCGCGGCGAGAACGACAAGTGGAGCAAGATCGTCAAGGCCATCAGGGCGCAATGAATCCGTGATGGGTGACGGGTGATCAGGTTTCGAGAGGCAGCCGCACGGCCTTGCCGGTGGCGACCGCGCGCTCGATGGCGATGGTGGTCTCGAGATTGATGCGCGCCTGCTCCGGCGTCGTATGCGCGGTGGGCGCGCCGGTGACGAGGTGGTCGAGCCAGGCCCGCGTTTCGTTGCCGAGCGGCCCCCAGAAATCCCCCAGCGCCCAGTCGCCCGCGGTATTGCTGCCGAGGAACGCCAGCTCCAGGCTGTGGCCCGGCACGTAGGGATGGGGGATGCCTTTCTCCGTGTAGAGCAGGTGCTCCTTGTGATCGTCGTCGATCAGCATGGTGCCTTCGGTGCCGAGCAATTCCACGCGGTCGGACTGCCCCTGGGTCGGGAACTTCGACGGCAGGGCGTAGCTGATGCCGAAATTCACCACCGCGCCGTCGGCGAATGTGACGATCGCCCACGTCGCATCGTGCGCGCTGTAACCCGCTTCCTTGAAGATGCCGTGCTGGCCGCGCGCGACGACTTCCACCGGCCGGTTGCCCTCGAGGAACCAGCACATCAGGTCGACGTAATAGGTCAGCACGTCGAGCACGGGTGTGGCGTGGGGATCACGCTTGAGGATCGCGAAGGTCTGGGCGCGCGAGTTGTAGACGCGGGCGAGGCCGCCGACGACTTTCCCGAGCCGCGCGTGGACCATCTGCTCCTTGGCGCGGAGGAAGCACTCCTTGAAGCGGCGGCTGTAGCCGATGCGGAGCTTGCCCCCGGTCCTGCGCAGGGTCTCCAGCATCTCGTCGGCATCCTTCAGCGTCAGCGCGATCGGCTTCTCGCACAGCACGGGCTTGCCCAGCTCCAGCGCGCGGCGCACCGGCGCCGAGTGCTCGCCCTCGGGCGTCGACACGAACACGGCGTTGACCTCCGGGCGCTCGATCACCTCGACGTTGTCGCCGCTGTGAAAATCCGCTCCCGCCTGGTCCGCGAGCGCCTGTGCGCGCTTGGGATCGAGATCCGACACCGCGATAAACTTGACGCAGGGATGCTTCGCCGCGAGCCGCGCGCGCAGGGTGCCGATGCGCCCGGCGCCGACGACCGCGATGCCCAGATCTCTGCTTTTCATGCCGTTCCTCCTTCGAGATGCCGGCGCGCGAATGCCGCCGCTTCGGCTTCGAGCGGGGTGGCGAGCGTCAGGTTCCAGCGGTTGAGCCAGCCGAGCAGCGCGATCACCGACACGATTTCGATGATGGCGTTCTCGCTGCAGTGCTTGCGCAGCTCCGCGAAGTGCGCGTCGGATACGGCGGGCGGGCACGCGCCCGCGGCGTGCGCGAGCGCAAGGGCGGCGCGCTCGGCCGGAGTGAAAAGTGGGCTCGCCACGAACCGGGGCAGCGCCTTGATTTTCTCGAGCGGGACGCCGGCGATGTGCGCCGCGTTCTCCGCATTGTGCGCGGCGGAGTAGGAATCGCCGGCCGCGCGGCTCACGAGGTGCGCGACCATGAATTTCAGCGCCTTCGGCACCTCGCCCTCGTCCATCATGACCGCGGTATGGAGCGCGCGGTAGGCGCGGAGCACGTCGGGCCGGCGCGCCATGGTGAGCCAGCTGTTGGGCGGATAGCCCTTGGTCTTCCGCCAGCGCTCCATCACGTCCGCGACCTGCGCGAACTGTTCCGGTGCCGCCGGCGAAACGCGCGCCATATTCCTAGTAAACCCGATGGAGCGGCGCCTCGCCCCATACGAGGACGCGCTCGACGTTGGCCCACGCCTCGCGGAACAGCGTGGCGGAAGACTGGCGGGTGACGCCGGCGATGTGCGGCGTGAACAGCACCCGGCGCGCCGCCTCGCCCTTGAGCGCGAACAGAGGATTCTCGGGATCGGGCGGTTCCATCGCGTAGACGTCGATCGCCGCGCCACCCAGGCGGCCCGAATGGAGATGGGTCACGAGGGCCGCCTCGTTCACGACGCCTCCCCGCGAGGCCTGGATCAGCACCGCGCCCGCGCCGGTCACCTGCACGAGCCGGACGCTGCCGCCCTCGAACAGCGGGCCGGCCAGCTTCGGGCCGACGGCGGGAATGACCCGCGCGCGCGCTCCCCTCACGTCCGCGGCGAGCTGCGGGTCGTCGATGGCACGGTAGTTGACGGCGAGCATGGCGGGCAGCGTTATGCCCGCGCGCTGGAAATCCGCCTGCGGCCGCAGGCACAGGACGTCGGATGGCATCAGAACCTCAAGTCAGGCCGACGAGAACACCCATATTTGGCAGGGAGCACCCCCTCCCTAACCCTCCCCCTCAGGGGGAGGGACGGGTGGGGGTGGTTCCTGGGTGCGTTGGGTGATGTCGGCGACCGGGAAGAAGCACAGCAACAACAACGGTTCGCTGCCGGTATTGCGCGTCATGTGCCTCTCACCCGGCGGGATCAGGATAGTGTCGCCGGCCTTCAACGGATAGCGGCCGCTGTCGGCTTCGGTGCAGCCCTCGCCCGTCATCACGAAAATGCATTCCTCGATGCCCTGGTGGAAGTGCGGGCGACGCGGTGTGTCGCCGGGTTTCGGCACGGGTATTTCCACCAGCCGCAGCGTCACGGCGCTCGAGCCCTTCGCGCCGGACACGATCTCGAGCGATTTGCGCCCGGGCAGCCCCATGCTATTCGCCTGCGCCTGGGTGAGTACCTTGGCCATCAACCTGCCACCTTGAGATGCTTCACCTCGGCGGTGCCGCCCTGCGCCTCGTCGAGCAGGCGGAAGATGTCGGCCGCTTCATTCGCGATCGCGCTGGCGATGCTGTCGAGCATCTTACGCGCCTTGTCCACGGTCGCGTGCTCGGGAGTGCCGTACCAACCGGTCGGCGCGATCGTGCGGATGTCGCGCAGCACTGGCTGGAATGCGCGCGTGCGCCGCAGCTTGTCCCACTTGCGGCCATGCGAGTGATCGGAGGAGTCGTCGATGCGATCGAGATGGACGAGGTCCGGCCGGCAGGCGAGCACGGCGAGCGCCTCGATCTCCCCGCCGTGCGTGAGCCCCCCGTAGTCCTTGCCGAATAGTTCGGCCGCGACGTAGCACGCCTGCACGGTCAGCACCGTCATGCCATGCTCGCGATGGAGCTGCTCCGCGGCGATGGCGAGCGACGGGATATTGCCCTCGTGCCAATTCAGTATGAGCAGGACCCTCGCCCCGTGCTTCGCGGCCGAGACGCAGGTTTCCGTCACCACGCGCTGGTAGGTTTCGGGGCTCAACGTGAGGGTGGCCTCGAACGGCATGTGCATGGGCGTCACCCCGAGCGGGCCGCCCGGCAGCACCAGCGCGTCCATGCGCTCCGCCACCGCGTGCGCGATGACGTTGGCAGCGAAGATATCGGTGCCGGCCGGGAGATGGGGTCCATGCTGCTCGACGCTTCCCGCAGGCAGGATGACCAGCGGGTTTCTCTTCAATTGCGCGGCAATCTCGGGCTGCGTGAGATCGATGAAATAGCGGGTCGGCAGCATGGTATCCGTCAGGCGGCGCGCGCCCGGGCGCTGATCCGTGAACGGGCCTCTTCCATGACGTCCGCGATGCGCACGCACTGGCCCTTGCGCTCGATGGATTTCAGCGCCGCGTACACCACCGCGACCGCGACGTTGCCGTTGTGCGCGGTGAGCTCGCCGGGCCTGCCGGTCGTGCAGCTCGCCGCGAACATCTCCAGCTCGGCGCGGAACATGTCGCTCTCGGGCAGGGGGATCGCCTCCCGCTTCGCCCAGCCGTCCTTGCCGCGCTGGAGGTACAGGACCGAATTCAGATGGAGCCGGTGCGGAGTATCCCAGGTGCCGAAGTCGATTTCGAAGTGCATCAGGCCCTTCGAGCCGAACACCCGCACCGCGAAGACGCCGGGGGAGGTCCAGCACGCGCCAACGTAGCCGACCTTGCCGTCGGCGAACTTCAGGAGCGTCATGGACTGGTCGTCCACCTCCGCGCCCACAGGCGAGAGCTTGGACGCCATCGAGGACACCTCGGCAATCTCGCCGCCGAGCAGGTGCAGCACGTCGAACTGGTGGATCGCGAGCTGGGAGAGGGGACCGCCGGGGGCGCGGTCCTTGTACCAGCGCCAGGTCTGCGGCGTCAGCTCGAGCGCGCGTTCGTTGGAGAAATTGGCTTCCAGAAAGGCGACGCGCCCCAGCTCGCCGGCGTCGATCCTTTCCTTGATGATGCGGATGCCCGCCATCAGCCGCGCGCTATGACCGACGGTGACGGTCACGCCGTACTGTTCTTCGAGCGCGGCGATCTTGAGGCCGTCTTCCAGCGTCTGGGCGATCGGCTTCTCGGTATAGACATGCTTGCCGGCCCTGGCGACCATCTCCGCCATCGGCAGGTGCTGCTCGTTGGGCACGGTCAGGATCACGCCCTTCAACTCCGGGTTGGAGAGCAGGGTCTTCATGTCCGGCACCGCCGGCACGTGCAGTTCCCTCTCGAATGCGAGGCGTTTGTCCTCGGAGCGGCTGTAGCCGGCGACGATTTTCAGCTTGTCTGACTGCTGCGCGGCGCGGGTCAAGACCTTGGCCCAGCGGCCAAGACCCACGATGCCCAGCTTGACTGGAGTATTGCTCATCGGGAATCAATTTCTTTTCGACGGGAATGCCATTCTACAATGCACGGGCAGCCGAATCACCCATGACGATGCTGGTGTCTTCGCGCCACTTCGCGAGGTCGCGCCTGCCGCCAGGAACCAGCGCCCCGCCGCTTCCATTCGAGTTGTGTTGCACGGCCGCTATGAAAAAACAAGGGCGGCCGCAGCCGCCCCCGGTTGCCCGTTGCCGGTCGCCCGTCAGTAGGCTGTCAGCCCGAGCGACTTCACCAGCTTTTCGTTCGTGACCATATCGTCCTGCACCACCTTGCGGAACTCTACCGGCCCCCGGACGACGATCT
>DASWIC010000001.1:0-3752 GCA_036397875.1 Burkholderiales bacterium | reverse complement strand
CCTCTCGGGCATCGTAGGCAATCCCCGGACCCGCATCGTGGTGAATTGCGCAGGCCGCACCCGCAGCATCATCGGAGCGCAGACCCTGATCAACTTCGGCGTCCCGAATCCCGTTGTCGCGCTGGAGAACGGCACGCAGGGGTGGGTGCTGGCCGGACTCGAGCTCGAGCGCGGCGGCTCGCGCAAGTACCCGGACGTGGTCGATACGGCCGCCCTGCCCGCGCTGCAGGCCTCGGCGAGGAAGCTCATGGAGCGGTTCGCGGTCAGGAGCGCGTCCGCCGCTGAGGTGCAGGCGTGGCTTCACGAACCGGACCGCACCACCTACCTGTGCGATGTGCGCACTCCAGAGGAATTCGCGGTGGGCTCGATTCCCGACGCGGCGCATGCGCCCGGCGGCCAGCTAATCCAGGCTACCGACCAGTGGGTCGGGGTGCGGGGGAGCCGCATCGTGCTGATCGACGGCGGCGAAATGATCCGCGCGCCGGCGGTCGCGAGCTGGCTGCGGCAACTGGGCTTCGAATCGTGGGTGCTCGAGGGAGGCGTCCACTCGGGACTCAGAGGCTCACCCCGACCGAAGCCCGCGCTGCCCTCGCTTCCGGGAATCCCGGCCAGCGAGCTCAAGCAGGCGCTCGACGCGGGCCGCTGCGTGGCACTCGACCTGGGCGGAAGCGTGGATTTCCGCAAGGCCCATATTCCCGGAAGCCGCTGGAGCACGCGCACCCGCGTCACGGCGGACGCGCGCAAGGAACGGCGTTCGATTGTGCTGGTGGCGGGCGATCCCGATGTCGCGGGTCTGGCTGCGGTCGACCTGTGCGAGGCAGCCTTCACGGACGTGAAGCTGCTCGATGGCGGACTCTCTGCATGGACGCGCGGCGGCAATCCGACCGTATCCTCCCCTGCCGATCCCCCGGACGCGGAATGCGTAGACCAGCTCTTCTTCGTTCACGACCGGCATGCCGGCAACCGCGAGGCGATGCGGCAGTACCTCGCGTGGGAAACCGGCCTCCTCGCCCAGCTCGACGAGGAGGAAAGGGCGTCGTTCAGGATCGCCGCTAGTTGACCTGCAGCTTCAGGTCGCGCACGACTTTGCCCCACTTGGCGTACTCGACCTTGAGGAATTCGCCAAAGGCCTTTGGATCGGTCGCAATGATGTCGGTCCCCGCTCTCTGGAACGCGTTCTGCACCTCCGCTGTCTGGAGCAGCTTAGTCACTTCACGCTGGATGCGGTTGATGGCCGCAGACGGCGTCCCACGCGGGGCAAGAATCCCGGACCACAGCGACGCATCGTAGCCCGGAACCGTTTCTGCGATGGCCGGAATCTCCGGCAGCTCCGGTGAGCGCTTGGCGGTCGTCACCGCGATGATCCGCAGCTGGCCTGCCTTGTAACTAGGAAGGATGCTCGACAGGCCGAGGCAGCCGATCTTGATCTGGCCGCCCAGCAGGTCGGCCCGCACCAGGCCGCTGCCCTTGTACGGGACGTGCACCATGTCGATGCCGGCCATACTGACGAACAGCGCCTGAAACAGGTGCATCGCGCCCCCCTGTCCCGAGGAAGCGTAGTCAAGCTTGCCCGGCTGCTTCTTCGCCAGCGCGATCAACTCCTTCACCGACTTGACCGGGAGCGAGGGATGCACGGCGAGGCCGTACGGCTGGCTGGCGATCTGCATGATAGGGGCGAAGTCCCTCAGCGGATGGAACGGCACCTTCTTGTACAGGTTCGGAACAATGACGTGCGGCGTTCCAGTCGCAAGCAACGTGTATCCATCGGGATTCGACTTTGCGGCGATGTCCGTTCCGATCAGGCCGCCGGCGCCCGTGCGGTTGTCGATCACCACCTGCTGGCCCAGGGCTTCCGGCATCCTCGTCGCGACGATGCGTATGAGCACGTCAGTCGAGCCACCTGCGCCGAACGGAATGATCATGCGGACCGGCTTGTTCGGATAGGGCTGCGCCGCCCATCCCCACGAGATGGCTGCAGCGATCAGCGCGATGGCGCACGCCAGTTTCGAAAAAATCGTCTTCATCGTCGTGTCCTCCTCCTTTTGTAATGGTGCCGTATCCGGCTGCTCTTGGGATGCGCAGTTGAAATTCGCCCGATCATACCATCGCATGTAGGAGCCTTGAAACGCGGTTTTGTTCCCCGGCGAATGCGCGATTGATCGTGTGCTACCATCTTTGCCGGTTCACGGAGGTTTCCATGGACGACAACCGGAGCATGGTTCGCTTCCCCGGCTCGCTCGGTGCCACCCTCGCCGCCCGTCTCGACCTGCCGCCCGTCAAACCCGCCGCTTTCGCGCTGTTCGCGCATTGCTTCACCTGCTCGAAGGATACACTGGCGGCTTCCCGCATCAGCGCAGCGCTGACCGGGCGTGGCATCGCGGTGCTGCGCTTCGATTTCACGGGACTGGGCGGAAGCGAAGGCGATTTTGCCAACACCAATTTCTCGTCGAACCTGGCGGACCTCGTCGCTGCCGCCGCATGGCTTCGGGATCATCACGAGGCGCCGAAGCTGCTGATCGGCCACAGCCTGGGCGGAGCGGCAGTTCTCGCGGCAGCGGCCGAGATCCCGGAAGCGACCGCAGTCGCGACCATCGGCGCGCCTTTCGAGCCGGCCCACGTGAAACACTTGATCGCGCCGGCACTGTCCGAAATCGAAGCTGCGGGCGAAGCCACGGTGGAGCTTGCCGGCCGTGCGTTTCGCATCAAGAAGCAGTTCCTCGACGACATCCTCGGCCGCAATAGCCGGGAGGCAATCGGCAAGCTGCGCAAGGCGCTGCTCATCTTCCACTCGCCGCGCGACGCGACGGTCCACATCGACAATGCGGCGAGTATTTTCATGGCGGCGAAGCACCCCAAGAGCTTCGTTTCGCTGGACGACGCCGATCACCTGCTGACGCGCAAGGAGGACGCCGCGTACGTCGCGGCGGTACTCGCGGCCTGGGCGAGCCGCTATATTGGAGCGCCGGCGATGGAAGCCCGACCGATCGCGGCCGGGGAGCCGGGTGTCGTCACCGTCACCGAGACGCGCGAAGGCAAATTCACGCAGGCAATACAGGCCGGCAAGCACCGGCTGCGCGCCGATGAGCCTGCCAGCGCCGGCGGGACGGACACCGGTCCCTCCCCCTATGACTTGCTGCTCGCCGGGCTCGGCGCGTGCACGGCAATGACCGTGCGCATGTACGCGGACCTGAAGGAGCTGCCCCTCGACCAGGTGACGGTACGGCTCAAGCACGAAAAGGTGCACGCGCAGGACTGCGCCGAGTGCGAGACTCGGGAAGGAAAGATTGATCGCATCGAGCGCGAGATCGAGCTGCAAGGAGCGCTCGACGACGCGCAGCGTGGGCGCCTGCTCGAGATCGCGAACAAATGCCCCGTCCACCGCACGCTGCACTCGGAGGTCTGGATTCCGACCCGTCTTGCCGGATAGCGGGGTGCCCGCACCGCAGCCGACGCCTACAATGGCGCCATGCTGAAGGTTCGCAGCCTTTCCAAGTCCTACGGCGGCGCGCGGCCGCGCGAGGTGCTGCGCAGCGTCTCGCTCGAAGTCCGGCGCGGCGAATACGTCGCCATCGTCGGCGAGTCCGGAGTCGGCAAGTCCACGCTCCTCAACCTGGTCGCGGGGCTCGACGCTCCGGATCACGGCAGCGTCGTCCTTGACGGCAGGGACATCGCGTCGCTCGATGACGGTGCGCGCACGTTGCTGCGCCGCGCACGCATCGGCTTTGTGTTCCAGGCGTTCCACCTGCTGCCCC